>DATIOK010000258.1:0-23738 GCA_035473255.1 Gaiellales bacterium | reverse complement strand
ATCCACAATCGCCACATCCGGCTTCGCAAACCCCACCCGCCGCACCAGATCCTCCGCATTGTCCACCTGCCCAACCACCTCAAACCCCGCATCCACCAACAACCGCGCCACACCCTCCCGCAACAACACCGAATCATCCGCCAGCACTACTCGCACGGGATCACCGCCGACACGCACGTGCCGGAGCCGTTGCTCTCCACGGCCAGCGTTCCGTCCAGCGCCTCGATCCGGTCGGCCAGCCCGCGCAGGCCGGTACCGCCCAGCGGGTCGGCGCCGCCCACCCCATCGTCGGAGACCTCGATCGTTGCCTGCCCGTCGGCGCGCATGATGCGGACCGTAGCGCGTTTGGCGTTGGCGTACTTGGCAACGTTCGTGAGCGCCTCGGCCACGACGTAGTAGGCGGCTGCCTCGATCGGTGCGGGCAGCGGCTGGTCGGGCACCTCGGTCAGCTCCACCGGCAGCGGGGCACGCGTCGCCAGCGCCTCCAGGGCCGGGCGCAGGCCGCGGTCGGTGAGGATCGCGGGGTGGATGCCCCGCGCCAGCTCGCGCAGCTCCTCCAGCGCCTGTGACAGCTCCTCACCGGCCGACTCCAGGATCTCGTCGGCCGACGCCGGATCGCGCTGCGCCAGCGACCGGGCCAGCCGCAGCGACAGGGACAGCGACACGAGCCGCTGCTGGGCGCCGTCGTGCAGGTTGCGCTCCAGCCGGCGGCGGGCCTCATCGCCCGCGTTGACGATGCGGGCGCGGGAGCGGCGAAGCTCCTCCTCGGTGTGTTTGCGTCCCGTGATGTCCCGTACGAACGCCGTGAACAGCGGCAGGTCGTCGGTGTCGATGCGCGTCACCGCCAGCTCGATCGGGAATACCTCACCGCTCGCGCGCATGCCGGTCAGCTCCACCTGGGCGTCGATCAGCCGCCCGCCACCCCGCTCGAGGTGCCGTTGCAGGCCGCGGCGGTGATCCTCGCGCAGCTGCGGCGGGATCAGCAGGTCGGCCATGTCCTTGCCCAGCACGTCCTGCGCCCGGTAGCCGAACGTGTGCTCCGCGGCCGGGTTGAACTCCAGGATCCGGTTCGCGGAGTCGATCGTGATGATGCAGTCGAGCGCCGAGGACAGCACTGCCGACTTGCGCGCCTCGCTCTCGGCCACCGCCGCCTCGGCCCGCCGCCGATCGATCAGCTGGCCGACGCGGTCGGCCACCGTCTCCAGCAGCGCCAGCATCTCGTCGTCGGGCCCGCGCACGTCGTCCGAGCACAGCTGCACGACCGCATCCACCTGCCCGGCGGCGATGATCGGGAACGCGAACGACCCGGGCCGATGGCCGGCCCGCGGGTTCGCCAGCACAACCGGGTCGTCATCCAGATCGACGTCCCAGCGGGGCTCGGCCGTTCCGCGCACGTAGGTGGCAAGGCCTGAGTCGCCGGCCGGCCGGCTGGCCATGACGCGGTGGGTGAAATCGTTCGCCACGGCGGCGCCGTCCGACCACACCGCGACGGGGACCAGCTTTTCCGCCTCGGCTTTCCAGTACACGCAGGCCCAGCAGTCGAAGGTGGTGCCAAGCGCTTCCACCATCGGCTCGGCCACGTCCTCCAGCCGCTCCGCCCTGGCCACCGCCCGCGCCAGCGACAGCTGGAACCCCATCCGCCGCTCGTTGCGCCGGCGGATGGTGATGTCCTCGCCGATGCTGGTCGCCCCGATGATGCGCCCGTCACGGTCACGGATCACGGTGTTGTTCCAGGCGATGTCAAGGATGTCGCCGCCGCGGGTGCGGATCCAGTTCTCCTCGTAGGCCAGGACGTCGTCGTTCGCCATCCGTTCCAGGAACTGCACCTCGGTGCCGTTGAACACTTCCAGCCAGTCGCGCCCCATCAGCTCCTCACGCGACCAGCCGGTCAGCTCGCAGAGGAAGGGGTTGGCATAGGTGATCAGGCCGGCGGTGTCGAGGCTGACGGCGATCAGCCGAACGCCCTCCAGCAGGTCGCTCAGCCGTTGCTCGGACGCGGCCACCTCGCGCAGCTGGGAGCGCAGCTCACCCGCCAGCGTCTGGTTGCGCAGCGCCAGCGAGGCCGCGGCCGTGGCCGCCCCTAGCAGGGCTGGGTCATCCAGCAGCGATGCGTCGTGTGCCATCTGCAGCACGCGGCGGTCACGCCGCTCGATGGTCGTCACCGCCCGTCCCTCGCCGTCGTCGGGTCGGGCGACCAGATCGCCGTCGATGTCGACGTAGGTGTCGTCCTCCGGCAGCCAGTAGACCAGCTCCAGCGTGGGATCGCCGAGTGCCCGCCGCAGTGCCGCGCGCAGCCGCTGCGGCTCGTCACTGGCCTCGATCTCGGCGATCAGGCCACGCACCGCGCCTGAGCGGCCGATCTGCGTGCGCAGCAGGCCGTAGAGAAACCCCTGCGGGATCGCTGCGAGGGACAGGCTGAACACGTAGAACGGGATGTCGCCGGTCTGCTCGACGAACCCGGAGTAGATCGCCACCGCCCCGATCACGAACATGCAGACCGCGCCGGTCAGGTACACCGGCGCCAGCACCTCGCGGGTCGCGACCCCGGCCGCCTGCCAGCGCCGGGCCAGGATCACCAGCATCGCGACGATCAGGCAGACGCCGACCAGCAGCGAGACGGCGTCGGCGGCTCTGACCAGGTCGTGGTGGTGAGCCACGAGCAGCAGGTTGTGCGCGCTGTGGCGGTCGGCGCCGTCCAGCCGCGGCTCCGTGAACGGCAGCACCAGCAGGCTCAGCACCCACGTGTCCAGGTAGACAAGCGCCGTCACGATCCGCGCATCCAGCGTGCGCAGCCGGCCGCTGGGGTAGGCCAGGATGGTGTGGACGAGCAGCCCCAGCCAGAGGCTCGCGAACAGCTCTCCCACCGTGAACACGGCGTCGGTCGGCCAGTCCGTGAGCCCGTTGCTGAGCCACGACAGTGCCGTTGCGCACATCAGCGGGCCGATCAGGTTGGTGGGCCGCCTCAGCCACGCCACCTGGCCGGCGATCATGAACGACCAGCCCACCAACAGGCCCAGGATCAGGTATGCCGCGGTGTTGTGGTGGACGTGCGTCCTGCTCTCGCCGACGGCGATCACGGCGCTCAGTACCAGGCCGGCGACCAGCGCCGCGATCCGCAGGCGGCGCGACGTCATTCCAGGGCTTCGGCGAGCGTGCGTCCGCAAAGCTCACCCTTGGGGACGAAGCCGCGCGCACCGCTCTCCGCGATCAGCGGCCCGAAGTCGCTGGCGTCGCGGCTGGAGGTGAGCACGATCGCGGGCGGGTCGGTGCCGCGGGTCAGCTCGCTGGCGACGGCGAACCCGTCAGTGTCCGGGAGCTGCACGTCAAGCAGCACCACCTCCGGGTGCAGGTCGCGCACGGCGGTCAGGGCCGACGCGCCGTCCACCGCTTCACCGACGATCGTGTACCCCTCTGACTGGAGCAGGGCCCGGGCCATTGCCCGGAAGCTGGGGTGATCGTCGACGATCAGAATCGATGGCGTCATCGTGATCATCGTGCCACACCGGCGACATGCGGACGATACGGTTTGCCACACCCTTTGCAGGGTGTTCGCCACGCTAAAACCTAGGGGGAGCCGGTGTTGCCGGTGACGGTGGTGATGCCGGTCAGCGGCTTCAGCTGCTTGAGCAGGGTCGTCAGCTGCTTCTTGTCGGGTGCGGTCGGCTCCAGCACCAGCACGCGCTGCACGGCCTGGTAGGCGGTCTTGTAGTCCTGAACGGCCAGGGCGTCGCGGGAGATGGCGCGCTCGTAGGTGGAGTTGTCGGGCTGCAGTACGATCGCCTTCTTCCACAGCGCGATCGCCTGCAGCACGGACTGCTGGGCCTGCTGCTGGTAGGCCTGGGCGCGCTGCGTCAGCGGCTGCTGGGCGGTCGAGACGAGCGGGGCGCCGATGCTGGTGCCGAGCTTCTCGCCCCCTGCCGGGAGCGGGCTGGACGTGCTCCCGTACTGGCTGGCCAGCGACTGCCAGTAGCGGGCGCGCTGGGCCTGCTTCTGGGCTTCCGTCTCATACAGCGTGGCGACCTGGGTGATCGTGTTCGCATCCTTGGGGCGCAGGTTCATGTACTGCGCGTAGGCGGCGAGTGCCAGGGGCGTCTGCCCGTTCGTCTGGTAGGCATCGCCCAGCTGGCGCCAGGCGGTGGCGTCCTTGGGGTCGGAGTGCACCTTGTCCAGCAGGTCGCCGACGCTGGTTGTGCTGCCGCCGGACTGGCCGAGCAGGTTCCCGAGGCTGATCCCGCCCGCGCCGGAGCCGACGCCTAGAAAGACGAAGCTGAGTGCGAATACCAGTCCCAGGAAGATGAAGACGGGCTTCTGGGTGCGTCGGATCTTTTCGAACAGCATGGGTGTGAGCGTTCCTGCGGCCGGGGATCAGCGGTCGAGCATCTTTGCGCGCACACGTCGCGCCGGTTCGGTATCGGCAGCGCCACCGTCCCGGTTGAAGCGTATCTGGCCGTCCACGATCGTGAGCAGCACGCGATCGGGCGTGCCGCCGTACACGGCGGCCGTGATCGGGTCTTCCCAGGGCAGAAACGGCGTAGCCGACAGGTCGAGCACGGTCAGATCGGCGCGCTTATGCGGTGCCAATGATCCGATCGAATCGGCCAGCCCGATCGCGCGGGCGCCGTCGATCGTCGCCATCCTCAGCACCCGCTCGGCGCTGAGCGCGTCCGGCCGCCGCGCTCGCGCGCGGGCCACCAGGATCGCGGCGCGCATCTCGTCCCACATGTCGAAGGTGAGCGCCGAGGCGGGGGAGTCGGTGCCCAGCCCCAGTGCCAGGCCGGCGTCCAGCAGCTCCGGTACCGGTGCCGTCCCGCAGCCAAGCAGCGCATTCGATCGCGGGCAGTGAACGGCGGGCACGCCCAGGTCGCCCAGCAGCGAGATCGCGTCCGGGTCGGCGCGCACGAGGTGGATCGCGACCGTGTCGGGCCCCAGCACGCCGGCCAGGTCGGTCAGCGGCTGGGTGTCGCGCTCCGACTCCAGCAGGTGCGTGGCCACCGGGATGCCGCGCGCGCGTGCCAGCCCCACCAGCTGCCGGTAGTGCTCGGTCGTGACCGTGTAGGGCGCATGCGGTGAGATGCCGGGTGTGATCAGGGGGTGGGACGGCAACGCGTCCAGCCGGCCGGCCATCAGTCCGGCCGGGTCGCCCTGATCGCTGAACGCCTCCAGGTAGACGATCGCCCGCAGGCCCTGGGCGATCGCGGCCTCGGCGACCGTGTCGGCGTAGGAGCAGTCGGCGATAGTGGTGACGCCGCCGGCCAGGCAGGCGTGCACGCCGGCGTGCGACTGCGCCAGATAGTCGTCGCGGACGAGGCCGCTCTTGCGCGCGATCAGCTGCTCGATCCAGGGCGAGAACGGCAGACCGTCGCCCATCGCACTCATCGAGCCGTACTCGAGGTGGGTGTGGGCGTTGACCAGGCCGGGCAGGATCACCGCGTCGGCGAAGCGGCGGTCGGGCGCCAGCCGGTCGGACACCTCCGCGATCACGCCGCCCTCGATGCGTACCGCGCCGTCGCGCACGGGGGGCCCGTCCATGGGCAGCACCCAGTCGGCGCCGAGGATCACGTCAGCGGCTCAGGATCGGGCTCGTCGGCGCCCCGGGCCCGCTCCACGGCCACGACGATGAAGTACGACAGCCCGTACAGCACCAGCAGCGGAATGAACTCGACGATGAACGAGATCGGGTCGACGCCGGGCAGCAGCATCGCCACCACGGCCAGCACCACGATCGAGATCCGCCAGTGCCGCCGCATCAGCGCCGAGCTCATGATCCGCAGGCGCGCCAGCACCAGCATCACGGCCGGCATCTCGAACACGATGCCCATCGCCAGCAGCGTCAGCAGCACGAACTGGATGTAGTCCTTGGCGCGCAGCTGGTAGTTGAAGGCGTCGGTGTTGTAGTTGACCAGGAAGCTGATGGCCGGGGGCACCACCAGGTACCAGCCGAAGATCACGCCGCACACGAACAGGGCCGGGATCATCATTACCAGCGGCTTCAGGTGCTTGTGGTGCTGCTCGGCGAAGGCCGGGATCACGAACGCGTACAGCTGGTAGGTCGCGATCGGCATGGTCAAAAGCAGCGAGCTGTAGATCGCGATCGAGATCGAGGTGAGGATGCCGTCCAGCGGGCTGGTGGCCAGGAACTTGTAGGGCAGTTCGGGGTGGCCGGGTGTGTTGGACGGCAGCGGCGCGGCCAGGAAGTTCAGGATCGCGGCGGACTTGTAAAAGCAGACGGCGATCCCGACGGTCAGCACCGCGAGCACGACGATGATCCGCGAGCGCAACTCGTCGAGATGCTCGACGAGCGTCAGCTGCTCATCGGGCTTGACGCGCCTGGCGCGGGCCACGAGCTAGTCCTTGGTGTGGTGGACCGGGCCCTGCTCGGTGGTGGGAGCCGTGTAGGACGCTGTTGCGGGCGGCTCGAGCGAGGCGGCCGGCTGTGGCGGGGCCTCGTCCTTGTCGTCATGCCCGCTGACAGAGTCCTTGAACTCCCGGATTCCCTTGCCCAGTGACCGGCCCACTTCGGGCAGCCGCTTGGGGCCGAGCACGACCAACGCGATGATGAGGACGATGATGAGCTGGATCGGAGATACGTCGGGCATGTCCCCAGAGTACCACGGGTTCGGCGAGCGAATACGGGGTGGGAGCTACACTTGGATCACGGGAGCGGCACGTCCGAGCCCGTATCTGCACAGACTTTCACCTCCCTGAGAGGATTTCATGCCAGACCTGATCATCCGTAACCTGCACGCCTCGATCGACGGCGCCGAGATCCTACGCGGCGTCGACCTCGAGCTCTCCAGGGGAGAGGTGCACGCGATCATGGGGCCGAACGGCTCTGGCAAGTCGACGCTGGCACACGTGCTGATGGGACATCCCTCCTACGAGGTGACCGAGGGTGAGGTCGAGTTCATGGGCGAGCAGGTGCTCGAGCTGGATCCGGACGAGCGCTCCCGCCTGGGCCTGTTCCTCGCCTTCCAGTACCCGTCGGCCGTCCCCGGCGTGACGGTTGCGAACTTCCTGCGGATGGCCGTGAACGCGCACCGGCGCACGCCGGACGGCGAGGACAACCCGATCCGCATCCCCGAGTTCCGCAAGCTGCTGCAGGAGAACATGGAGCAGCTCAAGATCGATCGCACGATGACCAGCCGGTATCTCAACGACGGGTTCTCGGGCGGGGAGAAGAAGCGCATGGAGATGCTCCAGATGGCGGTGCTGCGGCCGCAGATCGCGATCCTGGACGAGACCGACTCGGGCCTGGACATCGACGCGCTGCGGATCGTGTCCGACGGCGTCAACAGCCTGGTCGGCCCCGAGATGGGTGCGCTCGTGATCACCCACTATTCGCGGCTTTTGAAGTACATCAAGCCTGACCACATCCACGTGCTTGTGGGCGGGCGCGTCGTTCGCTCGGGCGGCCCGGAGCTGGCCGACGAGCTGGAACGCGACGGCTACACGCCATATGGCGTTGAGGAGGCGGCGGTCTGATGTCAGACACCGAACTAACACGCGAAGAGAGCGAAGCGGTCGCCATCGGCGACTACAAGTACGGATTCCACGACGAGGTGACATCGGTCTTCGCCACCAGGCGCGGCCTGGACGAGAGCGTCGTGCGCGAGATCTCGGCGCACAAGTCGGAGCCGGAGTGGATGCTCGACTTCCGGCTGAAGAGCCACAAGCACTTCCTGTCGCGGCCGATGCCGCAGTGGGGCGCCGACCTCAGCACGATCGACTTCGACAACATCTACTACTACCTGAAGCCGGTCGATGAGCAGGCCGCGTCCTGGGACGACCTGCCCGACGGCATGCGCGAGACGTGGGACAAGCTGGGCATCCCCGAGGCTGAGAAGAAGTACCTGGCCGGCGTCGGCGCCCAGTACGAGTCGGAGGTCGTCTACCACAGCCTGCAGGAGGATCTCGCCAAGCAGGGCGTGATCTTCTTGGACATGGACTCCGGGCTGCGCGAGCACGAGGAGCTGGTGCGGCAGTACTTCGGCACCATCATCCCCTACAACGACAACAAGTTCGCGGCGCTGAACTCGGCGGTGTGGTCCGGCGGGTCATTCATCTACGTGCCGCCGGGCGTGAAGGTGGAGCTGCCGCTGCAGGCCTACTTCCGGATCAACGCCGAGAACATGGGCCAGTTCGAGCGGACGCTGATCATCGTCGACAAGGATGCCTACGTGCACTACGTCGAGGGCTGCACGGCGCCGATCTACTCGACCGACTCGCTGCACTCGGCCGTGGTCGAGATCCACGTCGCCGAGGGCGGTCGCTGCCGTTACACGACCATCCAGAACTGGTCGACGAACGTCTACAACCTGGTCACCAAGCGGGCGGTGGCCGAGCGCAACGCGACCATGGAGTGGGTCGACGGCAACCTCGGATCGCAGATCACGATGAAGTATCCGGCCGTGATCCTGAAGGGCGACGGCGCGCACGGCGAGGTGCTGTCGATCGCCTTCGCCGGCAAGGGCCAGCACCAGGACGCGGGCGGCAAGATCACGCACGCCGCGCCGAACACCAGCTCGGTGATCACCTCCAAGTCGATCTCCAAGGACGGCGGCCGCAGCTCCTACCGCGGGCTGCTGCAGGTGAACAAGGGCTCGGTGGGCAGCCGCTCGAAGGTGGTCTGCGACGCGCTCATCATCGACGACGAGAGCCGCACCGACACGTACCCGTACATCAACATCGACGAGAACGACGTCGAGATCGGGCACGAGGCGACGGTCTCGAAGATCGGCGAGGAGCAGCTGTTCTATCTGATGAGCCGTGGGCTGTCGGAGGAGGAGGCCTCGGCGATGATCGTCTCCGGTTTCGTGGAGCCGATCACCAAGGAGCTGCCACTCGAGTACGCGGTCGAGCTGAACCGGCTGATCCAGCTGCAGATGGAGGGCTCGGTCGGATGACGCAGACGGTGTCGGAGCCGGCCTGGCTTGCGGGCCGGCGCGCGGCGGCGCTCGAGCGCTATCAGTCGCTGCCGGTGCCGACCAACCGCGACGAGGCCTGGCGGTATACGAACCTGCGCGGGTTCGATCCCGACCAGCTCGAGCAGCAGCCGGGTGCGCTGCTTCTGAGCGACGCGGAGCTGCCAGACGGGGTGGTGTTCGGCGGCCTGGCGGGGATGGTCGCGGAGCGGCCGGAGTTGGTGGAGCGCTACCTCGGCTCGGTGGTGTCGGGCGAGGAGAAGTTCGCGGCCGGAAACGCTGCCAACTGGACGGATGGCGTATTCCTGCTGGTGCCGGCCGGCGTCGAGCTGACGGTGCCGCTGCGAGCGTCGATCGAGGTGCCGGCCGAGGGCGCGGCCATCCACCACCGCACCCTGGTGGTGCTAGAGCGGGGCGCGCGAGCCACCTTCGCCGAGGACTACAGCTCGACCGTGCCCGGCTACGTGAACACGGTGGTCGAGCTGGTGATCGGCGAGGGCGCCCGGCTGGAGTACGTGACCACGCAGAAGCACCATGCGCAGACGCGGCAGTTCGGCACGCACCGGGCCACCATCGACCGCGACGGCGAGGTCGACTGGGTGGTGCTGGGGCTGGGCGGGACGCGCGCCAAGTCGCGGATCGAGAGCTACCTGGCAGGCCCCGGCGCGAACGCGAAGGTGACGGGCGCCTACTTCCTGACCGGCACGGAGCACGCGGACTATGACACGACGCAGGAGCACGCGGCGCCGAACACGACCTCGGATCTGTTCTTCAAGGGCGTGCTGGCCGACCACTCGCGGGCCGTGTGGCGCGGCGTGATCCGGGTCGACAAGGGCGCGCAGAAGACCGACGCCTACCAGGAGAACCGCAACCTGCTGCTGTCGCACGACGCCCACGCCGACTCGATCCCGGGACTCGAAATCGAGGCCAACGACGTGCGCTGCACGCACGGCGCCACGATCGGGCAGATCGACAAGCTGCAGCTGTTCTATCTGATGAGCCGCGGGCTCAGCCGGGTGCAGGCCGAGCGGCTGATCGTGCGCGGGTTCTTCCAGCCGATCCTCGACCGGATCGGCTCCGACGAGGTGCGCGAGTCGCTGGCCGCAGAGCTGGAGGCGCGCATGGCCACGGACGAGCTCGCCTGAGCGAAGCGGGCAGGTGAGCGACCCACACCAGCCCGTGTTCGACCTGCTCGAGCAGGAGCTGATGCATCTGCGCCCCGGCGGCGCCGAGGTGATCGACGTGCACACGCATCTCGGTCACGACGAGGACGGCATGTCGCTCGACCCGGCCGGGCTGGTGGAGATGCTCGATGCGGCGGCCGCCGAGCGGGCGGTGGTGTTCCCGCTGCACGACCCGGAGCGGGATCCGGCCTACAGCCTGCCCAACGACCGGGTGCTCGAGTGGGCTCGTGACAGCGGCGGGCGGTTCATCCCGTTCTGCCGGCTCGATCCACAGCAGTCGCCGGCGGCCGAGGCCGAGCGCTGCCTGGCGGCGGGCGCGCGCGGGATCAAGCTGCATCCGCGGGCGCAGGCGTTCGCGCTGGACGGGCTGTGCGAGCCGATCTTCTGGCTGGCCGAGGAGGCGGGTGTGCCGATCCTGATCCACGCCGGCCGCGGGTTGCCCCAGGCGTTCGGCCCCGAGCTGGTGGAGCTGGCGCAACGCCACCCGGGCGCGCCGCTGGTGATGGCGCACGTGGGCGTGGCCGACCAGGGCGTGCTGGCCGACGGGCTGCGCGACCACCCGTCGGCGGTGTTCGACACGTCGTGGATGAACATGATGGACACGATGGCGCTGTTTGCGCGGGTGCCGGCCGAACGGATCGTTTTTGGCTCGGATCCGCCCTACGGGCGCACGTTCGTGGGGCTGTACCTGGTGCTGCGGATGCTGGCCTGTTTGGGGGTGGACGCCGAGACGCGGCGGGCGGTGGTGGGCGGCACCGTCACGCGGATGGTGGCGGGGGAGCCGCTGGCGCCCACGACGGCGCCGCGGGCGCCGCAGCAGATCCTGCTGGACGCGAAGCTGGCGCGGCTGCACGCGAACCTGATGCTGGTGCTGGGGATCATGTTCACCGGCACCGCCGAGCGGGCGCTGGACATGCTGTGGCTGTCGCAGATGGCCTGCCGCGACGCGAACGCCGGTGCGGCCGGCGCGGCTCTCGAGCGGATCGCGCCGCTGCTCGAGCACTCGCAGCGGTTCCTCGAACAGCATCCGGACTCGCCGCGCCTGGCGGGCGCGCCGCTGGTGCTGGCGATGGCGATCGCCGCCACCGAAGTGCCGCAGACCATCTGACGGGCTTCTGAAACGACGGCCGTCACCGTCTTGTCACACCCGCGTGGTCGTCCGCCACCCGATCCGGGCTCAGAGCCCGCCTCGGCCCTCGACAGACCTTCGCCACATCGCCGTAGCAGGTCGTGATCCGGGCGTATCACCGGTTTGGCGTGAACGCAGGGATGCGCCCCGGATCGGGGTTTGACTACGACCCGGCTGCCGTTGGCGGTTCGTCGCTGGACCGTGGCAATGCCGGGGACCACCGGCACGAAGCGTGGGGGTTTGCGCGTGGTAAGGATCGTTGCGCGGCCGTGACAGGCGATGGGCGGGGAGCGGGCGCATCTACACTCCCGGTATGGCGGTCGCCGAGTTCACCACCCCGCTCGACCTCGAGAAGATCCGCGCGGACTTTCCGATCCTGGCCCAGCCCGTGCACGGCAAGCGGCTGGTGTTCCTCGATTCCGCGGCGTCTTCGCAGAAGCCGCGCCAGGTGATCGAGACCCTGGTCGACGTCTACGAGACCTCCTACGCCAACGTCCATCGCGGCGTCTACTACCTCGGCGCCCGCGCCACCGAGCGCTACGAGGGCGCCCGCGACATCATGGCCGGGTTCATCAACGCCAGCGATCGCCGTGAGGTGATCTTCGTGCGCGAGGCGACCGAGGCCCTGAACCTCGTCGCCTATGCCTACGGACGCACCTTCGTCGGCCCCGGTGACGCCATCGTCGCCACCGAGATGGAGCACCACTCCAACCTGGTGCCGTGGCAGTTCCTCGCCCAGCAGACCGGCGCCACGCTGCACTACCTGCGCCTGACCGACGATGGCAGTCTCGACCCCGACTCGCAGCGGCGCCTGGCCGCCATCGAGAACGTCAAGCTGGTCGCCGTCGCCCACGTCTCCAACTCGCTCGGCACCATCAACGACATCCCGGCGCTGGCCGCCTGGGCCCACGATCGCGGCGCCGTCCTGGTCGTCGACGGCGCCCAGGCCGCCCCCCACCGCCCGGTCGATGTCCAGGCGCTGGGCTGCGACTTCTACGCCCTCTCGGGGCACAAGATGTGCGGCCCCGGCGCCGGCATTCTCTGGGGCCGCGCAGACCTGCTCGAGAAGATGCCGCCGTTCTTGACCGGCGGCGAGATGATCCGCACGGTCTCGCTCGAGAAGACCACCTGGAACGACCTGCCCTGGAAGTTCGAAGCCGGCACTCCGGCGATCGCCGAGTCGATCGCCCTGGGCGCCGCCGCCCAGTACCTGCAGGGCATCGGCATGGAGGCGATCGAGGCGCACGAGCACGCGCTCACCGCCTACGCCTACGACGTGCTCGACGGCATCAGCGGAGTCACCCAGTACGGGCCCAAGCCGCCCAACCGGGCCGGCATCCTCAGCTTCAACGTCGGGAACGTCCATCCCCACGACGTCGCCCAGGTGCTCGACTCGGAGGGCATCGCCGTCCGCGCCGGCCACCACTGCACCCAGCCGCTGATGCGCCGCTTCGACCTGCAGGCCACCACCCGCGCCAGCGTCTACCTCTACAACGGCCGTGACGACATCGACGCTCTCGCGCTCGGTATCGAGAAGGTCAAGCGCACCTTCTCCGTGTAGACAGGCGGCTCGCGGGGCGCCGGTACACTTCAAGGGCGGCGATGGACGACTTTTACCGGGAAAACATCCTCGATCATTACAACAACCCGCGCAATCACGGGCATCTCGACCATCCGTCGGCGGCCGCCGAGGGCGTGAATCCGCTCTGCGGCGACGAGCTGGCGGTCGAGCTGGAGGTGCACGACGGCGTGGTCACCGACATCCGCTACAGCGGTCGCGGCTGCGCCATCAGCCAGGCCGCCGCATCGATGCTGTCCGACGTGGTCAAGGGCAAGCCGGTCGACCAGCTGGCGCAGATCGGCAAGGAGGACGTGCTCGAGGAGCTGGGCATCCCGCTCTCGCCGATCCGGCTGAAGTGCGCCATGCTCTCGGTGGGGGTGCTGAAGGTGGCGCTCAGCGAGCTCACCGGCGAGCCGCTGCCCCCCGAGTGGAACGACCCCTCCGACGGGATCGAGTGGAAGTCCGCGTAGCCGCCGAGGGGGAGATCTCCGAGGGCGGCGTCAAGATCATCCAGGCCGGTTCCCTGTTCGTGGGCGTCTACCTGATCGACGGGCGCTACTACGCGATCGAGGACCGCTGCAGCCACGACGACGGCCCGCTCTGCGAGGGCGACCGCGACGGCCTCACCGTCGAATGCCCGCGCCACGGCGCCACGTTCGACCTGCGCACCGGCGATGCGTTGTCGCTTCCGGCAACCTCCGGTGTCGAGACGTTCCCCGTGATCATGCGCGACGGCGACATCCTGATCGAAACCTCGCCGGGCTAGGATGCCGTCATGGAGTCGCTGTCCGAGGCCACACAGGAATACCTCGAGAGCATCTACTGGCTGTACGAGTCGGGCATCGAGCGCACGCAGGCCAACCTGGCCCGCGCACTGCAGGTCTCGCAGCCGTCGGTCTCGGAGATGCTGCGCCGCATGGTCGACGACGACCTGGTCAGCCGCGATGAAGCCAAGCTGATCAACTTCACCGACCGCGGCCGCGAGGTGGCCGAGCGCATCGTCGCGCGCCACCGCCTGGTCGAGGCCTACCTCGTGAAGGTCATGGGCATCCCCTGGGACGACGTCCACGAGGAGGCCCACGCGATGGAGCACTCGATCTCGCCGCGGCTCGAGGCCAAGATGCTGGAGATGATCGGCGACGTGCACACCTGCCCGCACGGCCACCCGATCGGCGACTACCCGCGCGAGCCCGGTGAGCCGCTGCCGTCGGTGCCCGTGGGCAGCACGATCGTCGTCCTGCGGCTCGAGAACGAGGCCGAGGAGATGCTCCACTACATGAAGCGCCATGCCGTCGAGCCCGGCCACACCTACACGGTCGGCGCTCGCCGCGGCGAGGGCGAGGAAGCCGAGACGGAGCTGGTCGGCGAGTCAGGCAGCGTCTGGGTGCAGGACGCCCTGGCACGCACGGTCTCGGTGCGGGTGGACGACCGCGGCGAGGGAGAGATCTCGGCGCTGGGCGCCGCGGCGGCCGAGCTGCAGCTGGTCGGCCCCGACCGCTGGGGCATGTAGCCGCTTAAATGATTGGGGCGCGCCGGGTATGCCCGGCGCGCCCCTAACGGCGTTTCGCGTGGATTGGGTAGCGGCGAGTGCCTGCCGTCCACCTAGCAGGTGGCGGCGGCTGTCCCAACGCCGGCTGCAGCGATTCCCCGTAGGTTCAGGGACTCGCGACTACCCGCGAGCACCTCCACTCGCCCGTCTTGAACCATCTACCAAGTCGGACCACCTCCTTTCCGTGGTAGGGCGAGTGTAGCAACGAAGGGCGACGACGCAAACCCCCGGGTTCGGGTGATCAGCGCGTGTAGGCCTCGGCGATCGCGGCAGGCTCGATGCCGAGCGCGCTCCGCATCGGGCCGAGATCGCACTCCGTGCCCGCGAGCAGCATCACGATCTGCTCCCGCGTCACCTTCAGCGGCGGTGGCAGCCGAGACAACAGCGGCGTCTGTGCCTTCATCAATCCGGCCGGTATGTGCAGCTTTCGCCGCGGCGCCCGGCCCGTCACCCGGGCCAGCTCGTCCAGCAGCTCGTCGAACGTGAATACCTGCGGGCCGCCCAGCGGGATCACCCGGCCGGCCGTCTCCGGCCGCTCCAGCGCCCGCACGAACGCCGTGGCCACATCGCCGGCCCAGACCGGCTGGTGCCGGTAGCGGCCGTTGCCGATCACCGGCGCCAGGGGCATCCGGATCAGGCTCTCGAATGCCTTCAGGGCGCCGCCGCCGCGCCCGAACACGAAGCTCGGTTCGAGCACCGTCCAGTCCAGGCCGCTGGATGTGACCGCCTGCTTGCCGGCGTACTTCGACCCCCAGTAGCGCGTCAGCGGCGCGTGCTCGGCCGACACACCCAGCGCGCACATGTGGACGACCCGCCGGATCCCATGCGCGTTGGCGGCGGCCACCACGTTTCGCGGGCCGCCCGCGTTGACCGCCTCGAAGGCCGCGTCCGGCCCGTCCAGGATCGCGACCAGGTTCACGATCGCGTCGCATCCGGCGGCCGCCGCCTCCAGCGACGCCGCGTCGGTGACGTCGCCCCGCACGGCCTCGGCCGCCTCCGGCAGGGCCGGCTCGGATTCGTGCACGAGCACCCGCAGCGAGTGCCCGGCCGATGCCAGCGATGCGACCACCTCGGCACCGACGTAGCCGGTGCCGCCGGCAACCAGCACCCTCAAGGGCGCTCCGCGAAGTTCAAGTAATAGCGGCTGGGCGTGGGCTCGGCCTGGCCCTGGTACTTGCTGCCCAGCTTGCTCGACCCGTAGGGATGGTCGGCCGGCGTGGACAGGGTCAGGAAGCTGAGCTGCGCGATCCGCATGCCCGGGTAGACCGTGATCGGCAGGTTCGCCATGTTCGCGAGCTCCAGGGTGATGTGGCCGTCGAACCCGGCGTCGATCACGCCGGCGGTCTGATGCACCACCAGTCCCAGCCGGCCCAGCGAGCTCTTCCCGTCGAGCGTGGCGACGATGTCGTCGGGCAGCGCGACCCGCTCGGCCACGACGCCCAGCACGAACTCGCCCGGATGCAGGATAAACGGCTCGTCGCGGCCCACCCGCACCAGCTCGGTGAGATCCTCCATCTCGCGCTTGACGTCGATGTAGGGGTAGCGTGAGTTGCGGAACACGCGGAAACTGTCCCCGACCGTGACGTCGATGCTGCACGGCTGCACCATCGCATCGACGAAGGGATCAACCACGATTCGCCCGGCGGCGATCTCCTCACGGATCGAGTGATCGGACAGCACCATCGGGCGGAGTGTATGCGCAGGAAGGCGCCCAGCGGATTGGGTATCCTCTTGCAGTTTGCCCGCCGCAGCCGCGGCGGCTGCGGAAAGGACACAGATGGCACCGACGATCGACCTGCGCACCGAGCTGCCGGGACCGCGTTCCACGGAGATCCTGGCGCGCAAGCAGCGCGTGATCGCCGATGCGAAGAGCATCTACCTGCCGATCGTGATCGACCACGCTCACGGCGTGGCCGTCACCGACGTGGACGGCAACACCTTCCTGGACTGGACCGGCGGCATCGGCTGCCTGAACGTGGGGCACACCAACGAGGCGGTGTCGGCCGCGCTGCACGCCCAGGTCGACCGCTTCCTGCACACCGACTTCACGATGGTGCCGTACGAGTCCTACATCGAGCTGGCCGAGCGGCTGCTCGCACGGACGCCTATCGCCGGCCCGAAGAAGGCCGCGTTCTTCAACTCCGGCGCCGAGGCGGTCGAGAACGCGATCAAGATCGCGAAGCTGGCCACCGGCCGCCCGGCCGTGATCTGCTTCGACCGCGCCTTCCACGGCCGCACCCTTATGGCGATGTCGCTGACCTCCAAGCAGCATCCCTACAAGGCCGGCCTCGGCCCGTTCGCTCCCGAGGTGTATCGCGCTCCCTACCCGTACCCCTACCGGGACGAATCGGCCGATCCGGCCGCCGCCGCCCTGGCCGAGCTGCGGGGGATGTTCAGCACCCACGTCGCGGCCGAGCAGGTCGCCGCGATCATCTTCGAGCCGGTGCAGGGCGAGGGTGGCTTCGTGGTGCCCCCGGCCGAGTGGGTGCGGGGCCTGCGCGAGATCGCAGACGCCCACGGCATCGTGCTGATCGCGGACGAGGTGCAGTCCGGCTATGGGCGCACGGGCAAGATGTTCGCGATCGAGCACTTTGGCATCGAGCCCGATCTGATCACCGTGGCCAAGTCGATTGCAGCAGGCGTTCCCATCTCCGGCGTGATCGGGCGCGCTGCCGTGATGGATGCGGCCGGCGACTCCACCATCGGCGGCACCTACGTGGGCTCGCCGCTGGGCTGCGTTGCCGGCATCGCGGTGCTGGACGAGATCGAGCGCCGCGACCTGCTCGCGCGCGGCACCGCGATCGGCGAACGGATGCGCGCGCGGTTCCAGGCGCTGCAGCTGCGGCACCCGCGCCTGGGCGACGTGCGCGGCCTGGGCCCGATGCTGGCCGCCGAGTTCATCGACGACCCTATCTCCAAGGCGCCCGCGTCTGATCTGGCAACAGCCGTGGCCGAGGCGGCGATGCGCCGCGGGCTGCTGATCCTGAAGGCCGGCATGAACGGCAACTGCCTGCGTGTGCTGGTGTCCCTGGTCGCCACCGACGAGCAGGTCGAGGAGTCACTTGACGTGTTCGAGGCAGCCGTGGACGAGGCGCTGGGCGTGCCGCTGGCGGCGGCCGCGACGGGGCGCTAGGCACGTGGACAGCGGCGGCCGGTGGGCCGCCGCCAGCCTTGGTCACGGGTCGAACATACGTCTGTTTGACTCACGTAAAAAGCTTGTAAGCACCCTCTCGCCTTGCGCGAACTGCTCTAGCATCGGACTCGCTGCAACGCGTACAGGAGGTGACGGGTGAAGGCGAAGCTGATGGTCTGTCTGCTCGCGGTGGTGCTGCTGGGGTCGGTCGCGGCGCCTGCGCAGGCGACGCATTCTGCCAAGGCATGGCGGCTTGAACTGCTGCACCGGATCAACCACTACCGGTCGGCCCACGGGGTCCACCGGCTGAAGCTGGGCCCGCATCTGGGAGACGCGGCCAGGGCGCACAGCCTGTACATGTCCCGTCACCACCTGATGACGCACTACTCGTCCTCGGGCGCCACCTGGCTCACGCGCCTGCGCTCCTTCGGCTTCCACGGGAACTGGGCGGGCGAGAACCTCGGGATCGGGCTGTGGAGCCCGCGCAGGATGCTGCGGTCCTGGATCGCGAGCGCACCGCACCGCGCGAACCTGCTGGGCAGGCACTACCGGTGGATCGGAATCGGCATCTCGCGGGGCATCTGGAGCGGCAACGCCGCCTACTACGTGACCAACGATTTCGGCGGCCCCTGATCCTGTTTGCACACGGATCAACATGATCTGATTCGCTCGCGTATTTTGCCCCTCAAGAAGTGCCCTGCCGCGCCCGATACATCGGGACGATGGGTGAGTTTCACATCAAGCGAATCGTGCTGCCGAGCGGCAAGACCGTTGAGATCGTCTACTACCAGGCGAGCGACGGCGAGCGGCCCGTCAGCGACCTGCGCGACATCGAGGCCGGCGCCGAGCTGCACGTCCGCCGCCTCGAGCTGTGCGGCGGGTGCGGCGGCGAGCGCGTGCATCCCACCGAGTGGAACGAGGTCGAGGAGATGCGCTGGCAGCTGGCCCTGCGCTGCCCCGACTGCGAGTGGCGCCACACGGATACGTTCGACGCGCACGAGGTCGAACGGTTCGACGACGTGCTGAACGACGCCACCGACCGCCTGATCGAGGAGCTTGACCGCGTCACCCGCGAGAACATGAACGAGGCGGTCGACCGCTTCCGCTCCGCGCTCGAGAGCGACGGCATCATGCCGTTCGACTTTTAAGACGGTTGACTCCACGAGCTGCACGGCGCTGTGCTTGTCTGGGACACGCTGGACGCCACGATCGTCCTTGGCCAGGACATCTCCAGCCTGCCCTGCGGACGCTCCCGACGTCCAACGCGCCCCATCCTGCGCCCAGCATCCACGCATCCCGTGGAATCAACCATCTAGCCTCTAGTCTTCCGCGGCAATGATCGGCATCGACGACGTCCGCTCCGCCGCGGCTGCCCTCGACGGCGTCGCGCACCGCACGCCGGTGCTGTCGTCTCGCACGCTCGACGCGGCCACCGGCGCCACGGTGTTCTGCAAGGCGGAGTGCTATCAGCGCGGGGGTGCGTTCAAGTTCCGCGGCGCCTACTCGATGATCTCACGGGTGCCCTTGCACGAGCGGGCCCGGGGCGTGGCCGCATACTCGTCCGGCAACCACGCCCAGGCGGTCGCAATCGCGGCGGCGATGCTCGATGTGCCGGCCGTGATCCTGATGCCGGAGGACGCGCCGGCCGCCAAGCTGGACGCCACCCGCGGCTACGGCGCCGAGGTGGTCACCTATGACCGCTACTCCCAGGATCGCGACCAGCTCGGCCGCGAGCTGGCCGAGTCTCGCGGCCTCACCCTGGTGCCGCCCTACGAGCATCCGCTGGTGATGAGCGGCCAGGGCACCGCTGCGCTGGAGCTGCTGGAACAGTCGCCGGGCCTGGACGCGCTGCTGGTGCCGGTCGGCGGGGGCGGCCTGATGGCCGGCTGCGCCACCGCGGCCAAGGCGCTCGTGCCGGACATCGAGATGATCGGGGTCGAGCCCGAGCAGGGCGACGACACCCGCCGCTCGCTGGCGGCTGGCAAACGGGTGCGAATCCCGGTGCCGCACACGATCGCCGACGGGCAGCAGGTGGAGACGCCGGGTGAGCTCACCTTCGAGGTCAACCGGCGACTGGCCGACTCGGTCGAGCTGGTCTCAGACGGCGAGATCATCGACGCGATGCTGTTTGCCTTCGACCGCATGAAGGTGGTGCTCGAGCCCAGCGGTGCATGCGCGCTGGCCGCGCTCCTGGCCGGTCACGTGCACCGGCCTGGACGCCGCGTGGGCGTGGTGCTTTCCGGCGGCAACGTCGGCGCCGCCCGCTTCGCCGAGCTGACCGCAGCCGCCTCATCGTAGGTCGGCCGGCTGCTCGGCCGGCTGGGGCAGCTCTCGCAGCCGCATAATCGGCGAGGGCAGCAGCCACAGCACGCCGGCGACGGCGCCGACGGTGGCCAGCCACACGGCCGGCCGCAGCCCCAGCGATGCGCCGATCAGGCCGCCGGCCAGCGAGCCGATCGGGCGCACCCCGTAGTTCACCACCATGTATGACCCCGCGACCCGTGAGCGCAGCCCGGCAGGCACCAGCGCCGCCGAGATCGCCCCGCCCGTGATGTCGAGCATCATCACGCCCAAGCCGCTGAAGAACTCGGCCAGGAACAGCATGGCCAGCACCAGCGGCCGCCCGCCGCCCGCCGCCGGCACCAGCATCAGCGGCGCCGGGAACAGCAAGCAGCCGATGGCGAACGTGGGCCCGACGCCGACCCGGCGCTGCACCGCCCCCGTCACCACCGACCCGATCACGCTGCCGACCGCGCCGGCCCCGATCACCAGGCCCAGCGCGCCGGCGCTCACGTGCAGCGTCCTTGTCGCGAACAGGATCCAGAGCGCGAAGAACATGAAGTTGAACAGGTTGATGGTGGCCGTCGCCCCCAGCGAGGCGCGCATGATCGGGTCGCGGGCGATGAACCGCAGTCCCGCCATGACGCCGCCGCTGCCCGCGTCCGGGTCGGGCTCGGGCTCGGGCGAGTCGATCCCGCGCATGAACAGCGCCGAAGCCACGAACGAGAGCGCGTCCACGCCCACCGCCAGCGGCGCCGTCAGCGCCTGCACCAGCAGGCCGCCGATGGCGGGGCCGGCCATGAACGACACCGCCCGGCTGCCGTTCAGCAGCGAGCTGCCGGTGATGAACTGCTCGCGCGGCACCAGCACGACGAACAGGGCGTTGTAGGAGACCCAGAACAGCACGGTCAGGCTGCCCACCAGAAACGCCACGACGTACATCTGTGTCATCGAAAGCGCGCCCAGCACGGCCGCGACCGGGATCGTGGCCAGCAGCGCGGCCCGGCCCACGTCGGTTGCGATCATCAGCCCGCGCCGGTCGCCGCGGCGATCGGCCCAGACGCCCGCGTGCAGCGAGAACAGCAGGCTCGGCACCAGGTTGGCGGCGACCAGGTAGCCCATCTCGGCCGGCCCCGCGTGCAGCGTCAGCACCGCCACCAGCGGTAGCGCCAGCAACGACACCTGGTCGCCCACCAGCGAGATCGACTGCGCCATCCAGAGGCCCCGGAACCCGCCGTTTTCGGCCAGCAGCTCCGGGATCAGGCGGCGTGCGGGAAGCTCAACGCGCATCCGGTTCGTCGCTGGGAAGCGCCATCCGGATGAAGTTCACGAGCCGGGCGCCGTCGGGTCGCTTGCTGCGGTCGCCGACCCGGTCGAGATAGGGCTGCAGCAGGTCGTCCAGCCCCTCGCTGATCTGCTGCAGCTCGTCGGCGGTGACGTACAGCAGCGCGTCTCCCAGCCCCGCTGCCTCCTGCCACTCGACCGGCTCGCCCGGCTTGGCAGCCAGCCACCCCTGCAGCTGCTCCGCGTAGCGCTCGGCCACCACCGCGGTCAGCATCTGGTCGGCGATAGCCAGGTCGGGCGATCCGCCCGCGGCCGACCAGCTGGTGAACATCGCCGTCGCCTGCCAGGGCCGTTCGCGACCGCGCCCTCCCGCCGCCTCCTCGACCAGCCCGTATTTGGCCAGCTGCCGCAGGTGGAACGACGCGCTGGCCGGCACCTCGCCGATCAGCGCACCCGCCTGCGTCGCGGTCAGCGGCCCCTCGCGGCGCAGCAGCCCGACCAGGCGCAGGCGCGTGGGGTGGGCCAGTGCGCGCAGTGCCCGCGGGTCGGTGAGCCGGAGCGTGCGTCTGTCGTCCATCTATAGAAAGATATCTTTCGAAAGAGTTCTTGTCAAAGGAGCGGGTGCGTTCGCCCGGAGCTAGTAGGCGTACGTCTGGTCGTCTGCGTGCCGCTCGAGCGCCAGCTCGATCAGTCGTTCCAGCAGCTGCGGGTAGCCGATGCCGATCGCCTCGAACAGCTCCGCGTAGACGCTGGTGGAGGTGAAGCCGGGGATGGTGTTGATCTCGTTCAGCACCACCCGATGCTCGGGCGTCACGAAGAAGTCGATGCGGGCCATGCCGCTGCACCCGCAGACCTCGAAGGCGCGGCGGGCGACGTCCTGCAGCTCGGCCGCGACCGACTCCGGCAGGTCGGCCGGCACCCGCAGCCGCATGGCGCCATCGTCGTACTTGGCCGAGTAGTCGTACCAGTCGGAGTCGTTGGCGATCACGATCTCGCCCGGCGGGCTGACCAGCGGATCGCTGTTCCCGAGCACGCCCAGCTCCACCTCGCGTCCCGCGATCATCTCCTCGACCAGCACCGTGCGGTCGTGCCGGAACGCCAGCTCGACGGCCGCTGTCAGCCCGTCCGGCGCGGTGACCTTGCTGATACCGACGCTGGAGCCGAGGTTGGCCGGCTTGACGAAGCAGGGGTAGCCGAGGCGCTCGACCGCCTCGGCATCGGCTGCGCCGAACCTTCGGTTACGTAGCACCACGTGGTCGGCCACGGCGATGCCCACGCCGCGCAGCACGTACTTGACCTTGTCCTTGTCCATGGTCAGCGCCGAGGCGGCCACGCCGGATCCGACGTAGGGGATGTTGATCATGTCCAGCAGCCCCTGCAGGCGCCCGTCCTCGCCGAAGGGGCCGTGCAGGATCGGCAGCACCACGTCGATCGGGCCGATCCCCGCCGGAGCGGGCAAGCCTGCCGGCGCGGTGGGCACCAGCGAGCGGCTCTCGGCGCCGGGCTCGAGCGACAGCCGGGCCGATGACTCGATCTGGCGGTGCCCGGGCTCCAGAGACGGCTGCGCCGATGACTCGATCTGCCAGGCGCCGCCGCGGTCGATCTGCACCGGCACCACGTCGAAGCGCTCGGGATCGAGCGCCGCCACCACCGATGCCGCCGACCGCAGCGACACCTCATGCTCGGAGCTGCGGCCGCCGCCCAGCACAGCCACCCTGATGCGCGGCCGCTCGCTCACGGACAGGTGGTGGTCGACGTCGAGTCGGCCACGAACACGGTCACGTCGGACTTGGGGTCGACCATCGTGCCCGCCGGCGGGTCGGTCCCGACCACGGTGCCGTCTGGGATCGTGGGATCTGACGCCAGGCAGCGTGAGCGCTGGGCGTGCAGCCCGTCGCCCTGCAACGTCTGCTTGGCAGTCTGGTAGTCCATGTTGGTCACGTCCGGCACCTGCACCTGCGACGGGCCGGACGAGACTTGGAGCGACACGGTGCTGCCCTGCGGGGTCTGGCTGCCGGCGCCGGGCGTCTGGCTGATCACCTGGCCGGCCGGCACGGTATCGCTGGGCGTGTTCGTGCAGCTGCCCTGCAGGTTCGCGCCGGACAGGGTGTTCTTGGCGTCGTTGCAGGTCATGCCGACCACATTCGGCACCTTCACGTTGCCGTTGGAGACGAACAGGGTGACGACTGTGTTCGGCGGCACCGGCCCCGGCGCGGGGTTGGTGCGCACGACCTGGCCGGCCGGCAGCTTGGACGTGATCAGCTGCTGCTGTGGGCTCGGCAGGTTCAGGCCGACGATCGTCTGGGTCGCCTGGCTCGCCGTTTTCCCGCGCAGGTTCGGTAGCGTCACGCTCTTCGGCCCCTTCGACACGATGATGGTCACCTTCGAGCCCTTGTCCACCTGCGTGCCGTGCGTGGGATCGGTGTCGATCACCTGGCCCTTGACCACCTTCTTGCTCGCCTTGTGTTCGACGGCGGTCGTGAACCCGGCCTGGATCAGCTGCGTCTGGGCCTGCTGCTGGGTGAATCCGCGCACGTCCGGAACCTTCACCTGGTTGCTGCCCTGCAGCTGCTGGTAGACGACGTAGCCGACCACCGCGCTTGCCAGCAAGAGCAGCGCCACCAGCAGCCAGGGGACGGCGCTGCGCTTGGCCTGCGGGGGCGGCGGCGCGGCGGGCGGCTGGGCGCCCATCACGCT
>DATIOK010000257.1:0-1584 GCA_035473255.1 Gaiellales bacterium | reverse complement strand
GCCAGTTGTGGGGAGGCACAATTCGGCGATCGCCGACGGTGACGGCCACGCGGTCGACGCGACTACCGCAAGCGTGGCAAGCCAGCAGTCCGATGTCCTACGAAAGCAGTAGGGCGGCGGCTGATGGCAGCCTCACGCGGTTGGGCTTGCGCATCATCCGGGCTATGCAGCCGTCCGCCGCGCGCGCCAAGACAGCTGGGTGCGTGGCATGGCGGTCGTGCGCGGCGGCTGTGGCTGACGAGTGGTCCGTCGCCTAAAACGATCGCAGACGAAACGCCGAAGCCTGCTCGGAAGCGATAGTCAGCTCGGACCACCGCCCCCGCATGAAAGATGTCATGAGCAGTCCGTCTGACCGAACGTGTAGGGACCTCCTCAGCTCAAGCGCGGAGCGTGTCCGCGCAGGCGTTCAAACCGTGGAGCTTGAGGAGGCCCCTAGTGAGCATCGTAATGGGACTTGACCAGCATCGAGGACAGATCACCGGCGAATGGCTCGACACCGAGACCGGTGAGGTGCAGCGGACGCGCGTGGCGCCGGCTGATCGCGCCGCGGTGCGGAAGTTCTTGGCGCGTTTCCGCGGCCGGGAGCTGGAGGTGGCGCTGGAGGCGACGACCGGCTGGCGGTTCGTGGTCGAGGAGCTGCGCCGCGTCGGCGCGGTGGTGCATCTGGCCGAGCCGGCGGAGACGGCCGGGCTGCGGGGTCCGAAGAAGCGGGCGAAGGGTGATCGCGCGGACGCCCGGCATCTGCGGGAGCTGTTGATGGTCAGTCGGTTGCCGGAGTCGTGGATCCCGCCCGATCACATCCTCGATCTGCG
The DNA here is from genome assembly GCA_035473255.1 of Gaiellales bacterium. GTDB lineage: Bacteria > Actinomycetota > Thermoleophilia > Gaiellales > JAICJC01 > JAICYJ01. The sequence continues at coordinate 772 of DATIOK010000257.1, read as the reverse complement.
CGCGCGAGTCAGGCTGCGGCACACGCTGTCTGAGCAGCGCGGTGAGTGGCAGCAGCGGATCCAGGCGACGCTGTATCACCACGGCTGTCCGCAGCGCCGGCAGCTGATGGTCGGCGACGGGCGCGAGTGGCTGGCCGCCCAGCCGTTGCCCGCCGCTGCGCGCGAGCAGGTGACGGTCGCGCTGGCGATGATCGACGGGATCGAGGCGCAGATCGCGCCACTGGATAAGGAGCTGCGAGCGTACGCGCGGCGGCAGGCCGGCTGCCAGGCGTTGATGGCCCACTACGGGATCGGGCCGCTGGTCGCGGTCACGATCCTCGCCGAGCTGGGTGACTGCACCCGGTTCTCCTCCTCGCGGCTGGCGGTCCGCTACGCCGGGCTGGACATCACCGTGTATCAGTCCGATCAACGCCGCGCGCCCGGGCACCTGTCGCGTCAAGGGCCGCCAGCGCTCAGGTGGGCGCTGTTCGAGGCCGCCCAGTCAGCCTGCCGGCAGGGCAGCCCGGACCGTGACTACTACCGCGAGACGGCCGAACGGCTCGGGCACAACCGTGCGTGCCTGTCGATCGCGCGCAAGCTGCTCAAGCGCTCATACCACACGCTGCGCGAGCTCGGCGAGGACGCGCTCCAGCCCGCATGAGCTTCCCCGTGCGCGCACAGCCCTTGCTCACACCGATGCGCCGCGGCCGGCTCCCGGCAGGCTCCTGCCGCCACCACCAGGTGGACGGCCCTGAAAGACCGAGCGGCCGCAACGCTTCCCCCAGCGGGATCA
>DATIOK010000256.1:0-3517 GCA_035473255.1 Gaiellales bacterium | reverse complement strand
CCGGCCGATGGACACGATGCGGCCGTCGCTGATGCCGATCGATGTCGCTCGTACGCCCAGCACCGGGTCGAGCACCAGGCCGCCTACGACGGCCGCCTCGACTCCGCCCCGTTCGGCCCGGACGCCGAGGCCGTCGCGCATGGTGTTGCCCCAGCCGGCGATGATCTCGTCGGGCCCGGAGACGGCGTCGCTCTCGGGTGCGACCCGCAGGGCGCTGTCGCCGAGCCTGAGCGCAGGCGGATCAGGCACCCCCGTAGCCCCGCTCCCGCGCCAGCGCCAGCGCCGCTTCCAGCGCGTCCGGCGCGTCCAGCGGGCCGTCCACCAAGCCGCCGTGTCCGCGCACGATGCGGGCGCCGCCGAACGGCACCACCCGCACCTCGCGGGTCTGGCCCGGCTCAATCACGACCTTCACCCCGGCCGCCACCGCCAGCCGCATGCCCCAGGCCGCCCTGCGGTCGAGCAGCAGTCGCCGGTTGGCCTCGAACACGTGGAAGTGCGACGTGAGCGCGATCGGGACGTCGGATGTGTTCGCGACCTGTAGCGGTGTGCCGCCCTCCAGCCACTGCGGCTCGGCGTTGCCCGCGTCGATCGGCGGCGGCCCGCCGTTGGTGACCGGATCGTGCAGCACGATCAGCCGATGGCCGTCGGCGAACAGCGCTTCGAGCTCGATCCTGCCGACCAGTCGCGGCACGTCCTCGAGCACGTCGGCGGGGTAGAGGATCTCGTAGCCGCGCTGCTCGGCTGCCGCGTAATCGAGCCCGTCCCGGGCGGCCTCCATCACCTCGTCCGAGATCAGGGCAACGGCCTCGGCCTGGGAGAGCAGCAGCCCGCGTGCTCTGCGACGCCGCGCCAGCTCGGCGGCGGCGAAGACCTGGAGGCGGTTCTGTTCGCGGGGTAGCAGTCGCACGGGCTGACGATCCTACGGTGCGAAGGCGCCGGCCGGCAGCTGCTGAGTGATGCAGCCGATCCCGCCGCCACCGTAGGCCTGGAAATCGGTGGGCACACCGACCACCTCGCGGCCGGGGAACAGGTCGGCCAGCAGCCGGTAGGCAACGTCGTCCTCAGGGACGTCCAGTCGCGGCGCGATGATGCCGCCGTTGACCGGATAGAAGTTTGTGTACGGCGCCGCCCGCCGCTCGCCCTCGAGCTCGCGGGTGTAGGACAGGAGCTCGATCTCGACCACCTCGATCGGCCGCCCCTGCGCGTCGGTCTGGCCGGCCAGCGCGGCGCGGTTCGCCTCGGCGAGTTCCCAGTTCGGGTTCGCCCGGTTGGGCGCCGCCTGGAACAGCGCCAGCCCCGGCCGGATGAACTGGACCACATTGTCGGAGTGGCCATCGGTGCCGGCGTCGCCGGAGTCCTCGGCCAGGCCGAACGGCAGCCAGATTACCTTCTCGGCACCCAGGTAGTCCCGCAGCACGGCCTCGATGTCGTACTTGCCCAGGCCGGGGTTGCGGTTGGGGTTGAGCAGCACCGACTCGGTCGTGATGACGGTGCCCTCGCCGTCGCTGGTGATGCCGCCGCCCTCGGCGATGATCGGCGCGACGTACCTGCGCATGCCCAGCCGCTCGGAGAGCCGCTCGCCGACCGCCGCATCGTTGGCCCACGACGGCGCCTTACCGCCCCACGCGTTGAAGCCGAAGTGGGTCATGGCCACGATGCCGTCTCGGTCGACGACGAAGATCGGGCCGTTGTCGCGGATCCAGCAGTCGTCGATCGGGATCTCGGCCACATCCACCGAGCTGCCGCATGCCTCCAGCACCTGAGCGCGCGAGCCCGGGTTCGCGATCACCGTGACCGGCTCGAAGCCGCTGATGGTGCGGATCACCTCGGCCCACTCGTCGCGGGCGTCCTGCAGATGCCCGGGCGCGGCCGGCCACTCGCAGCAGGGCCAGGACACGAATGTGCGAGCGTGCTCGACCCAGCGGCCGGGCATCGCGAATCCGTCCTCCCGCGGGGTGCGGCCCTCGGTCTGGGGGAGTGTCGTCTGCTGGATGGACATGGTCGAAGCCTCCTTTTGTATGACGTTCTAAAAAGTTAGAATGCTAGACTAACAGGTCATGGCGACGGCTTCAAGGGCAGACCAGCGTCGGGCGCGGGTGCTCGAGGCGACGATCGCGGCGATTGCCGACGTGGGCGTGGACGCGCTGCGCATGACCGACATCTCGGAGCGGGCCGGGATGACGCCGGGTCATATCCTTTACTACTTTGGGAACAAGGACCGGATCCTGATCGAGACCCTGCGCTGGAGCGAACACGACCTGGCCGAGAGCCGGCGTTCCGCTCCGGCCCGGCGCGGCCCACGCAGGCGCCTGCGGGCCTTGGTCGACGACTACCTGCCACGGGGGACGGCTGACGCACGCTGGAACCTCTGGATGCAGGTCGGGATCCACCCGCCCTCCGACCAGGAGACCCGGGAGCTGCTGGAGCAGCTGACTGACCTCTGGCGCGACGACCTGATCGGGGTCGTGAAGGATGGCATCGACGATGGGGTCTTCGCCGAGCCGTCGCCAGGGCTGGAGGAGTTCGCGCGCCGCGGCCTCTGGTTCCTGGACGGGCTCTCGATGTCGCTGCTGAACGGCTCTCCGCGGCTGTCCCGCGAGGACGCGGTCGACATAGGCGTGGCCGAGCTGGAGCGGCCGTTGTTCTGAGCGAGCCGGCACGTGTCATGATGGGTGCCCCATCAGGAGGTAGAGCGTGGCCATCAGGGAGAGCATCGAGATCTCACGGAGCCCGGAGGACGTCTTCGCCTACATCGACGACCTCGCCACGCACGGCGAGTGGCAGGAGCAGGTCGTGAGCGCGAAGGTCGACGGAGGCGATCCCACCAGGGTTGGCACCAGATCCACCGAGACGCGCAAGATCGGCGGCCGCGAGCAGCAGATGACCTACGAGGTCACCGAGCACAACCCGCCGCAGCTGTTCGCATTCCGGGGCGTGGACGGCTCCGTCCGCGCAAACGGCCGCGCCACCATCGAGCCGCTCGACGGCGGCGCTCGCTCTCGAGTCACGCTCGATCTCGACTTCGAGGGCCACGGCATGGGCAAGCTGCTGCTGCCGCTGGTGCGTAGCCAGGCCGCCAAGCAGGTGCCGAAGGATCAGGCGCGGCTGAAGGAGCGGCTCGAGAACGGCACGCCGGCCGCGTAGAAGAGCCGCCGGCTGGCATCGGCCACGACCGGAGTGGTAGGCTCGCGACGTTCGCCACAAACCATCTCAAGGGGGTCGACCATGGCGTTCGCACGAGTTGTGTCATTTGACGGGGTCAGCAAGCAGCGGATCGAGCAGATGAAGGAAGAGATGAGCGGCGAGGGGCCGCCCGACGAGATCCCGGCCACCGAGATGGTGCTGTTGCATGACCCGGACGCGGAGCAGTCGATGGCGATCATGTTCTTCGAGACCGAGGACGACTACCGCCGCGCCGACGCCGCCCTGAACGCGATGCCGGCGTCCGACACGCCGGGTAGTCGCACCGGGGTTGCCAAGTACGACGTCGCCATGCGGATGGCCGCTCAGCGCCAGA
>DATIOK010000255.1:0-1830 GCA_035473255.1 Gaiellales bacterium | reverse complement strand
TAGCCCAGAGCCGAGTGGAGTCGCCGGCGATTGTAGTAGCCTTCGAGATAGGCAAACAGCTCGCGCCGGGCCTCATCCCGGCTGGCGAAGCGGCCCTGGTGGACGATTTCGACCTTGAGCGTGTGGAAGAAGCTCTCCATCGGCGCATTGTCGTAGCAGCAGCCTTTGCGGCCCATGGACTGCCGCATGCCCCAGGCCTCGAGCAGCGCTCGGTAGGAGCCGGCAGCATATTGGGCGGATTCAAGCGGTCGTCGCAACAGCATGGTCGGAGGGCAGTTGCGATGGCTGGGCGGCGACGTTCAGATCGGGCTTTACGGGCGAAGTGTCCCTCACCTGGCCGCCCGGGCGTAGCCCGGCGTGAGGAGCGGCGACACTTCTGGGGGTTGATTGCGGCAGGACAGTCGAGTTGGGACGCGGCGATCGGCGTGGGAGTGTCGGAGGCGGTCGGGTCCCGCTGGTTTCGGGAGGCAGGGGGAATGCCACCATCGACGCTCAGGCGGTCGTCCAAGCCACTCTCGGCACGGTACCTGTCGCTTTCGGAGCGCGAGGAGATCGCGCTGTGGCGTGCGCAGGGCCATGGTGTGCGGGAGGTTGCCCGGCGCCTGGGGCGGGCGGCCTCGACGGTTTCACGCGAGTTGCGGCGCAACGCGGCGACGCGCAGCGGCGGGCTGGAGTATCGGGCCACGACGGCGCAGTGGCATGCCGAGCGGGCGGCGCGGCGCCCGAAGCCGGCGAAGCTCGTGACGCATCCGGCGCTGAGGGCGTATGTGCAAGAGCGACTGTCGGGTGCCGTGACCGCTCCGAACGGAGCCGCGGTGTCTGGGCCGGTGGTGCCGTGGAAGGGCCGTCGGCACGGGCCGCGGCAACCACGGCGCTGGGCGAGGGCCTGGAGCCCGCAGCAGATCTCGCGGCGGCTGCGGCTCGACTTTCCTGGCGATGGTACGATGCGGGTCAGCCATGAGGCCATCTACCAGGCGCTCTACGTTCAGGGCCGCGGCGCGCTGCGTCGCGAGCTGACGGCCTGCCTGCGCACCGGTCGGGCATTGCGGGTGCCACGGGCGCGGACGCGAGACCGGGGCAAGTCGCATGTCGGCCCTGAGGTCATGATCAGTGAGCGTCCGATTGAGGCGGAAGACCGGGCAGTGCCGGGGCACTGGGAGGGTGACCTCATTCTCGGGCTTGGCAGCTCAGCGGTGGGGACGCTCGTAGAGCGTACGACACGGTTCACGATGCTGCTGCACCTGCCACGCATGCCGGGCCACGGCGAGGGATGTCGCGCAAAGAATGGACCGGCACTGGCCGGGCACGGCGCGGAGGCGGTGCGCGACGCCATCACGCGCACGATTACCATGTTGCCGGAGGCACTGCGGCGGTCACTCACCTGGGATCAGGGAGCGGAGATGACGGAGCATCCGCGGCTACGGATCGACATCGGGCTGCAGGTGTACTTCTGCGATCCACACAGCCCATGGCAGCGCGGTACGAATGAGAACACGAACGGGCTGCTGCGGCAGTACTTCCCAAAAGGGACGGACTTGGCCGCGCACAGCGCCGATGACCTCGCGGCCGTGGCAGCGGCGCTCAACGCAAGGCCGCGCAAGACGCTCGGCTGGAGAACGCCAGCCGAAGCTCTTGATGCGGTGCTGCGATCAGCGCAGACAGGTGTTGCGACGACCAGTTGAAGCCAAGTTGCACGCCGCGATCGGCGTGGTGCACCAGGCCGGGCGCGGGCCGCTGCCGCACGATCGCCATGTCGAGCGCGGCAAGAGTGAGTTCATGCCTGAGATGGTCGGCCATGGCCCAGCCCACCACTCGGCGGGTGTAAAGATC
>DATIOK010000254.1:0-1873 GCA_035473255.1 Gaiellales bacterium | reverse complement strand
CCTGTCTGGTCGGACGGCCGTGGGTGTACGGGCTCGCCGCAGGCGGCACCGCGGGCGTGGAACGGGCGTTGGAGATCCTGCGCGACGAGATCAACGAGGCGGGCGGGATCGAGGGGCGCAAGCTCAACGCGATCATCTTGGACGACGGCTACACCGCCGACCGGGTCGTCACCAACGTCCGTCGCCTCGTTTCCCAGGAGGGCGTCTACGCCGTCGTCGCGCCTGCCGGTTCGCAGGGCCTGCCCGGTACCTGGCAGTTCATCGCGCAGAACAAGACGCCGGTGTGGGGCCCGATCTCGCCTGCCGACCCGAAGCAGAGCGAGGTCTACCTCCTCAGCGCCACCCGCACCAGCCAGGACCAGGTCGCCATCGACTACTTCGCCAAGCAGGGCGTGCAGAAGCTCGCCGTGATCCAGCAGGACAACGACCTGGGCGTCTCGGCCAAAGCGGCGCTGGACTCCCAGGTGCCCAAGCACCCGGGCCTGCAGATCGTCGCCAACGAGACCACGCAGGCAGGCAACACCGAGGTCAGCTCGGCGGTCAACAAGGTGGTCGCGGCCCAGCCCGACGCGGTGCTGCTGGCCGAGGACAACACGTCGGTCGCGCTGATCCTCAAGGCGCTGCGCGCGCAGGGTTTCACCGGCCCGGTCTTCGCCGACCAAGGCGGCGCAGGCACCGGCGGCACCAGCACGGTCGGCCCGGCGGGCGCGGCGGCCGAGGGCTTCCTGGCAGGCATGCAGGCCGACACCGTCTCGACGAACAACCCCGACGTGGAGCACTGGCGGAGCCTGGCGAAGGCCAGCGGCAAGCCGCAGGCCGAGAGCGGGTTCTCGCTGCAGACCTACAGCTTCGTCAAGGCGTTCGCCGAGCTGGTCAAGCGGATGGGCCCGGACATGTCCTACGCGAACTTCACCAAGACCGCCGAGGGGCTGAAGTCGAACCCGATCAAGCTGGGGTCCATCCCGGACATCGAGTGCGGCCCGCTGCCCGACGGCCACACCTGCGCCGTGCAGGCGGGCATCGCGAAGTTCACCGGCGGCAAGTGGACCGTGGAGCAGCCCTTCACGGGGCCGCAGTGACAACCGCAGTGACGATCTGAGGTCGCCGTGCTGCAGACGATCGTGAGCGGCCTGGAGTCGGGCAGCTGGTTCGCCCTGCTCGGGCTGGCCATCGTGGTGGTGATGAAGGCCGCCGACGTGCCCAACTTCGCGATGGCCGAGATGGGCCTGGTGGCCACGTACGTGGGCATTTCGGTGGCAGGCGCGGGCGCGCCGTTCTGGCTGGCGGTGCTGGCGACGCTGCTGTTCGGGATCGTGCTGGGCGTGCTCATCGACGTGGCGCTGATGCGGCGGCTGTCCCGCTTCGGCCACTTCCCGCTGCTGCTGATGACGATCGGGTTGTCGCTGGCGCTCAACGCGCTGATCGGGCTGATCTGGGGGCACGACCCGCGCAGCTTCCCGGCGCCGTGGAGCGGGGCGTCGGTCGGCGTCGGCGGCGGGGTCGAGATCGGCGTCTCGCAGATCGTCTCGATCGTCGTCGGGCTGCTGGGCGCTCTGGCCATCAGCGCGTTCTTCCGCTCGTCGACCGGGGCCCAGATGCGCGCGGTCGCCGAGAACCGGGCCACCGCGCGGCTGGTCGGCGTCAGCGCCGGGCGGCTGTCGGCGATCGCCTGGGGCGTCGGCGGCCTGATCGCCGCGGTCACGGTGATGCTGCAGGCGCAGTCGGCGCTGGTGTCCACGCTGTCGCCGACGTCGTTGATCATCTACGGGTTCGTGGCCGCGACCATGGGCGGGTTCACCTCGCTCATCGGCACCTTCGTCGGCGGGCTGGTGTTGGGCGTCATCCAGCAGTTCGTGGGAACCTACTTCTCCAC
>DATIOK010000253.1:0-2488 GCA_035473255.1 Gaiellales bacterium | reverse complement strand
CTGCAAGGAGACGCTGGTGATGCTGCGCCACTCGGCGCGCGCGTTCGTGGAGCGGCTCGACTTCCGCACCACCGTCGGCTACGGCGACGGGCCGGGCGGGCGCGAGCGGCTGGGCCTGCAGGGGCGGGGGGTGAGCGCCGTCATCACCGACCTGGGCGTGCTCGAGCCGAACCCGGCCAGCTGCGAGCTGGTGCTGCGCCAGGTGCACCCGGGGGTGGAGGTGGCCGACGTGGTGGCCGCCACCGGCTGGCCGCTGCAGGTGGCCGAGCGGGTCGAGGTCAGCCCGGCGCCGACCGATGCCGAGCTGGCGGCGCTGCGGTCGCTGCGGACGGCGGAGGAGTCGTGAGCCGGGCGGTGATCCTGTCGGCGGTGCGCACGCCGATCGGGCGCTACGGGGGCGCGCTGTCGGGCGTGCGGCCCGACGACCTGGCCGCGATCGCGGTGCGGGCGGCGGTCGACCGAGCCGGGGTCGATCCGGCGCAGATCGAGGACGTCTACCTGGGCTGCGCCAACCAGGCCGGCGAGGACAACCGCGACGTGGCGCGGATGGCGGTGCTGCTGGCAGGGCTGCCGCAGTCGGTGGCGGGGGTGACCATGAACCGGCTGTGCGCGTCGGGGCTGGCGGCGGTGGTGTCGGCCTGCCACGCGGTGGTGGCCGGCGACGGCGACCTGTTCGTGGCGGGCGGGGTGGAGTCGATGAGCCGGGCGCCGCTGGTCACCGGCAAGCCCGACAAGGCGTTCCCGCGCGGCGACCGCACGATGTATGACACGACGCTCGGCTGGCGCTTCCCGAACCCGCGCATGGAGGCGATGTTTCCGCTGGAGAGCATGGGCGAGACTGGCGAGAACGTGGCCGAGCAGTGCGGCGTGTCGCGCGAGGATCAGGACGCGTTCGCGCTGCGCTCGCAGCGGCGCTGGGCGGAGGCGCAGGCGGCCGGGCGGTTCGCGGACGAACTGGTGGCGGTGGGCGAGGTGGAGGTGGATGAGCACCCGCGTCCGGACACGAGCGCGGAGCGGCTGGCCGACCTGAAGCCGATCTTTCGTCAGGGCGGGTCGGTCACGGCCGGCAACTCGAGCGGGATCAACGACGGCGCGGCGGCGCTGGTGGTCGCGAGCGAGGAGCGGGCCGCGGCGCTGGGCGCGGAGCCGCTGGGCCGGTTCTGCGCAAGCGCGGTGGCGGGGGTCGACCCGCGCGTGATGGGGATCGGCCCGATCCCGGCCGTGCGCAAGCTGCTGGGGCGGGCCGGGGTGGGGGTGGAGGAGATCGACCTGGTCGAGCTGAACGAGGCGTTCGCGTCGCAGAGCGTGGCGGTGGTGCGGGAGCTGAGGCTCGACCCGGAGCGAGTGAACGTGAACGGCGGTGCGATCGCGCTCGGCCATCCACTGGGGATGAGCGGCGCGCGGCTGGTGGTGTCGCTGCTGCACGAGCTGCGCCGGCGGCAGGGCCGCTACGGGATCGCGACGCTGTGCGTGGGCGTGGGGCAGGGCCAGGCCGCGCTGTTCGAGCGCGTCGGCTGAGCGGGCCAGGCGGCCAGGCGAGCCCGTCACGGCGCGGTCACAGCGCGGTGGCGCAACACGTGCGTCTGGCACCCGCGTTGCACGAATTCCGATAGAAAAACGAGGTTGCAGCTACGAAATTCGTAGAATTGGCGGTCGTTTTCTACGAAATTCGTAGAATCGGGCGCAACACCGGTGCCAGGCGCCGGTGTTGCATTCGGGTTGCAATCGGCCGTCGATGCGATGGGCACAAGCCGGGTTTGAGAAATTTCACAAAGGCCTGCAATTCGCGCTATTCTGGAGGTCGTCCTGAAGAGCCTTACCCCCTCATCAGGACACGCTAAGTAGAGGCGTGCAGGTCTGCACGTTCGCCCCGGTGAGCGATCCGCGCACCGGGGCGCGGCGTATCTGGGGCCAAGTTGGAGAGTGCCGGGTGTGGCGGCCGCGGATCGGCCTTGGCGAGAGTTCCGAACGTAGAAGCTTCCGACGGCCCCGTTCAGACGCTCTTAGGTGGCGTCTGCTGGCGGCGGGTGGCGTCGGATGGCGCGCAGTTCATCTCTCGGTACGGGCGTGTGCGTCATCGGCACGACTGGCTGTGGTGACTGTGCGAAGTCGAAGGCGTTGTGGAGGTCGTAGGCCTTGGCATCGCGCGCGGTAAGCGGTTGAAGGCCAAACGTGTGCTCGACGAAGGCATCAATGCTGTTCAGCGATCCGTACGTGTGATCGGTGTACCCGGGCTTCGCCCAAGGCGAGACAATGACGAAGGGCAGCCTCATCGCGTCAGTTCCGTCTGGAGACGGCACGTGGTCGTAGAAGCCGCCGTAGTCGTCGTAGGTGATGATGACGGCGGTGGAGTTCCATTCGGGACTGTGCATCAGTGCGGACATGATCTGGCCGATGTAGTTGTCGCCATTCAGCATCGAGTAGCCGTTGTGTTGGGAGAGCTTGGATGATGGCGTGACGATGGCGAAGTTCGGCAAGGTACCGGCAG
>DATIOK010000252.1:0-13910 GCA_035473255.1 Gaiellales bacterium | reverse complement strand
GATCGTGCCGTTCCGGCACGTCCCCGCCGGCGTCGCCGACCTGGACGCGCACAACGCGCGGCTGTCCGTCGAGCTGCAGCGCGACGCCCGCGTCTACGTCGCCCCGGCCGCGATCGACGGCCGCGTGTACCTGCGCCCGTGTATCGTCAACTTCCGAACCAGCGACGCCGATGTCGCTGCGCTGGTCGAGATCGCGCGCGAGGTGGGGGAGGTTCTGGCGGGGGCCTAGACCTAGGCCACGGCGACTGCCGGCGCCGCCGCGCCGCCCAACGCGCCCTGCGCCCGCAGGGCCGCGATCTGCTCGCTGTCGTAGCCAAGCTCGGCCAGCACCTCGTCGGTGCTGGCTCCCGGCTCGAGGCCGGCGTGGCGGATCCGCCCCGGCGTCAGCGACATGCGCGGGTGCACGTCCAGCTGCAGGATCGGGTCGTTGCCGGCCGGGCTCTCGACCTCCACGAAACAGCCGCGCTCGCGCACGTGGCGGTCGCGCACCAGCGCCTCCGCGTCGTAGACCGGCCCGACGGCGGCGCCGGCGGCTGCGATCGTCTCGATCGCCTGCTCGACCGTGTGCCGCACCGTCCACTCCGTGATGATCGCGTCCAGCTGTTCCACGTGCTCGATGCGGGCCCTTCCGGTCGTGAAGCGGGGGTCCGTGCGCAGGTCACTGCGGCCGATCGCGTCGAACACCCGCAGCGCCACCTGGTTGGCCGAGCCGGACAGCACGATGTAGCCGTCGCTGCACTGGTAGATGTTGCGCGGCGCCGAGAAGCAGAGTCGCGATCCGATCCGCCCGTCCGACTGGCCGGTGCGGTGGTAGATGGCCGGCCCCGGTCCGACCATGTCCACCAGCGACTCCAGCAGGCTGATGTCGATCACCTGGCCGTCGCCGGTCAGGTCGCGGTGGCGGAGCGCTGCCAGCACGGCGAACGCGCCCCGCATGCCGGTCACCTCGTCGGCCAGGGCGATCGGTGGCAGCGTGGGCGGCCCGTCCGGCTGGCCGGTGGTGTGCGCCAGCGTGGACATGCCCTCGGCCATGGTGCCGAACCCGGCGCGGTCGGCGTAGGGGCCGGTCTGCCCGTAGCCCGTCACCCGCAACACCACCAGGCCCGGGTTCTCCGCCAGCAGCACCGTCTCGGGGTCGAGACCCAGCCGCTCCAGCGCCCCGGGCCGGAAGTTCTCGACCAGCACGTCGGCGTCGCGCACCAGTCGCAGCAGCACCTCGCGGCCCTGAGGCGACTTCAGATCGATCTCGATCGGCCGCTTGTTGCGGCCCACCTGGCGCCAGTAGAAGCTGTCGTCTCCGTCGCACTCGCCCAGGTGGCGGGCGCCGTCACCGGCGTGCGGCCGCTCCACCTTGATCACGTCTGCGCCGAAGTCGGCCAGGTGACGGCACGCGGTCGGGCCGGCGAAGATGGTGGCCAGGTCGAGGACGACCAGGCCGGACAGCGGACCATGGCTGGATGCGCTCACGCTGCGCATGCTCGCGCACGAGACTCAACTAATCCATGAAGACAATGGATTGATCCTGAAGCGATGGGTGAACTAGCTGATGCGCGCGCGGAACTGATAGACGCGGCCGTCGTCGCGTGGCGAGCCCATGCACGAGTACTGCGATCCCTTCCAGCAGGTGAAGCGGTCGCTGGCGTTGGTCTCGATCAGCACCACCCTGGCGACGTGGCCGCGGCCGAATCCGACCCGGAGCGAGCCGGCACCGCTTCGGTTCAGCGTGTAGGCCTTGACTGCGACGGCGCCTGACCTGGAGAAGACCATCAGCCGGCCCTCGGGGCCGAAGCTGTAGCGAGGACCGTCGAACTGCACCGTTAGGTGGGCGCGGGGACCGTCGCTTCGGCCCGGCTTGAAGGTCACGTAGATGCTGCTCATGTGCTTCAGCTTCACCCCCAGCCAGCCGGTGCTGGTGTTCTTGGGGCCGAGCGCGAAGCTGCCCGAGCTGACCGGCGTCGGGTAGTGGCCGGCCTTGCCCTCGGAGTAGCGCTGCCGCGAGATCGTGTTCCACACCGCAAAGGATGCGAACGTCTTGCGGAACGTGGTGCCGTGGGCGGCAAGCACGTGGCTGATGGCCTGGGTCGAGTAGTCGTCCGGCCCGCCGGGCGCGGCGTCGGCCCGATCCCAGATCTCCTGGATCACGCCGGGGCCTATGGTCTCGCTCAGGAACCGGAACCAGATCCACGAGCCGTACTGGAAGCAGCATCTGGCGCTGTGGTCGAGCGGGATCCACGGGTACTTCAGCTGGCTGTTCTGGAGGTACTGGCGGTTGTCGTTGATGCCGTCGTAGACCTGATCCTCCATCCAGGTGGCCGTGCCCTCCATCAGCCAGGTGTCCTCGCCGATGTCGTACGCGAACTGCACCGCGTGGAAGAACTCGTGGGCGAGGGTCACCCTCAGGGTCTGAATCGGGGTGTGATTCTGGAAGATCCCCTCCGTGTAGTTGTTGTCGACCACGCAGTAGGCGGACCCCGTGAATGTGCCCGGGGTGTTGAGGCCGGGGTCGTCGCTCGTGCAGTAGCCGTACAGACCGTCGTGGCCCAGGTTGCTGATGTAGATGTCGAGCTTGCCGTCCGGCCCGTGGTCGGAGGAGCTCAGATCGGAAAGCGGTGCCCGGTAGCCCATGGTGTTCACCTCGACATCCCAGACGTGCTTCGCGGTCGCCAACGCGGCGTCGACCCAATCCGGATACGTGTTCAGGTCGGCGTCGGTGGCCACTGGTGCATCGTTGCCGGGCGCGGCCCAGTGGACACACACGTTCGTCCCGCACTCGGGAGAGTGGGGATTCTCGCCATCCTCCCAAGCGCCTGGAACTGTGGGTGCATCTGTCGCGGGCCGTGCCAGGATGCCGTGAGCAACCTTGCGGTCGGCGGGCGACAGGCTGTCGAGTCGCAGGGCCAGGTCGCGCAGGATCATGGTCGCGTCCCGGCCGGCGGGGGGTGCGACCGGCCCATACGCAGCGACCACCGTGGCCGGGTGGAACAGCGCCTGGGCTCGCAGCAACGCCTCCTTGGCGGGAGAGATGCGACCGGACGCGAGCGCCCGTGACAGGCCATCGGGGTGCGTGGGAAGCGTCAGCGCGGGCACCGTGTGCACGCGTGAGGACGCGCCGGCGGTGGGGATGGTCGCGCACAGCCCTGTGATCAGTGCGAGCGCAGCCGCTCGTCCCAGAATGCGCAGCATTGACCGCTCCTTCTCGTTCCCGTGGGCCGCCGCCAGACCCCGAGAGGGTAGCGGAGCGCCATGACGGCAGCGGCCAGGATCCGGCGTGTTCAGGCCGCCTTGGAGCTGCGCTTCTGCGTCCTGGCCGGGCGGTCGGATTCAGGCATCCGTGTGGCGCCGGCGGCGGGGCGCTCGACGGCGAACATCCCCGGCAGGAGCAGCGCCGACACCGTGACCAGCGCGCCGGCCGCGCCGGCCGCGACGAGCGCCGTCTGGGCGCCGATCGCAGCCGCCACCGGGCCCGTCACCGCGAACGAGATCGGCAGCAGGCCGATCGAGATCAGCCAGTCCAGGCTGGACACGCGGCCCAACATCGCCGCCGGCACCTCGCGCTGCTTGAGCGTCATCCACACGATGGTGCCGGCCGTCTCCAGCGCGTTGAACGCGAAGCTCGCGAACATCAGCTGCCAGGCCGAGTTGGCCAGGCCGTATCCGGCCACCGCCAGCGTGGCCAGCGTCCAGGTGGCGTAGATGACCGTGATGCTGCGGCGCGGCTGGCCGACGTGGCTCATCACCAGGGCGGCGCCCACCGACCCGAGGCCGCCGGCCGCAAACACCAGGCCCAGCGCCGCGGCGCTGCCGTGCAGGCTGTTCTTGACCACGTAGGGGAGCAGCACCTCGACCGGCCCCAGGAACAGGAAGTAGGCGACCGCGGCCGACACCAGCGTGCCCCACAGCCACACGTTGCCCCGTACGAACCGGAAGCCCTGCCGCAGGTCGGCCGCGACCGAGTGGCCGCCGCGCGCGTGCGACTCGCGCGACGACATCGCGAGCACCATCGCCGCGGACAGCGCGAACGAGGCCGTGTCGACCGCGAAGGCCGTGCCGACGCCCAGCCCCGCCACCAGCCAGCCGCCCAGGGCGGGCCCGGCCAGCCGGAAGCAGATCGGGCGCATGAACTGGTCGAGCGAGTTCGCCTGGGCCAGCTCCGACTCCGGCAGCAGGTCGGGCACGATCGCGTCGAACGCAGGCCCGAAGAACGCGGTGCCGGCGCCGTAGAGGGCGACCAGGCCGAACATGTGCCAGAGTTCGAGCGTTCCGGTCAGCGACAGCACCGCCATCAGCCCGACGGCGACCCCGCGCACGACGTCCGCGGCCAGGAGCACTCGGCGGCGGTCGAAGCGGTCGGTGACCACGCCGCCGATCAGCAGCAGCACGATGGTGGGCACCGTCATCGCGATGCCCACCATCGAGAGCGCGGTGGGCGCGTTCGAGAGCGCGTACACCTGCCACGCCATCGCGACCAAGAACACGCCGTCGCCGATCAGCGAGCCGGTCTGCCCGCCCCACAGCAGCGCGAAGTCGCGATGGCGCAGGGGCGCCACCAGGTTTACTCGGGTGAAGCCCCCCGGGCGGTCGAACGAGTCATAACTATGCTGCATCGCTCTGCGCCTCGTCCTGCGCGTCCTGTGCAGGCGGCGGCAGGCGCAGGACGGAGCTGCCGCCCCTGGCGTCGTCGAGGTAGTTGGAGACGGACTCGATGCCCATCGGGCGTGCGAACAGGAAGCCCTGGCCGAGCTCGCAGCCGAGCTGGCGCAACGACGTCATCTGGGTGGTCAGCTCGATGCCTTCGGCGACGACCTGCATGTCGAGCGTCTCGCCCAGCGCCACCACGGCCGCCGCCAGGCCGCTGTCGGCGTCCGACTCGGCCTCCAGGAACGAGCGGTCCATCTTCAGGATGTCGACGGGGAAGCGGCTCAGATAGCTGAGCGACGAATAGCCCGTGCCGAAGTCGTCCATCGCCAGCCGCACGCCCAGACCCTTCATCTCCTCGAGCCGCTTGATGGCCAGGTCGGCGTCGGTCATCATCAGGCTCTCCGTGATCTCGAGCACGACCGTGGACGGGTCGATGCCACTGTCGCGGATCGCGCGGCGCACGTCGCCGACGATGTCGCCCTGGTTGAGCTGGCGGGGCGACAGATTCACGGCCATCGACAGCTGCGGGTCGGACGGGAACCGCGTCTGCAGCTGCACGGCCTGGGCAAAGGCCTCGCGCAGCACCCACTGCCCGATCGGCACGATCAGGCCCATGTCCTCGGCGGCCGGGATGAACTGCGCCGGGGCGATCACGCCGCGCGTGGGGTGGCGCCATCGCAGCAGCGCCTCGACGCCGGACACCGTCATGTCGTCCAGCCGCACCACCGGCTGGTAGACGAGCGCGAACTGGTCGGAGTCGATGGCGCGCTGCAGATCGGCGCGCAGCTCCAGGCGCTCCAACGCCTCGGCGTGC
Source organism: Gaiellales bacterium (assembly GCA_035473255.1). Taxonomy (GTDB): domain Bacteria; phylum Actinomycetota; class Thermoleophilia; order Gaiellales; family JAICJC01; genus JAICYJ01. The sequence continues at coordinate 8,458 of DATIOK010000252.1, read as the reverse complement.
ATCGACTCCTCGAACACGCGGTAGCCGCCCTTGCCGTCGCGCTTTGCGATGTACATGGCCACGTCGGCGTTCCGCAGCAGCTCGGACGGGGTGGATTCGACGCCGTCGCGGGTGATCGCGATGCCGATGCTGGTGCGCACGAACACCTCGGCGTCGGCCAGCTGGATCGGCCGGCGGAACGCATCCAGTACGCGCTCGGCCACCTCGGTGGCGTCATCGTCGGTGACGATCCCCTCCAGCAGCACGGCGAACTCGTCGCCGCCGAAGCGGGCGGCCGTGTCCTCGGGGCGCACCGTCGCGGCCAGCCGGCGGGCGACCTCGACCAGCACCTCGTCGCCGGCGCCGTGCCCGAGGCTGTCGTTGATGGTCTTGAAGTCGTCCAGGTCACCGAACACGACGGCGATGCCGGTGCCCTGCGAGCCGGCGCGGGCCAGCGCGTGCTCGACGCGGTCCGCGAACAGCGCGCGGTTCGCCAGCATCGTCAGCGAATCGTGGAAGGCCTGGTGGGCCAGCTGCTCCTCGAACGCCTTGCGCTCGCTGACGTCGCGGCTGTTCAGCACGATGCCGCGCACGTGCTCGTCGTCCAGCAGGTTGGTGTGCAGCACCTCGAACTGGAGCCAGCGCCCGTCGCGGTGGCGCAGGCGGCAGTCGATCGCCTCGGGACCGGAGTCGGGCTGCTTGTTCTTGGACGACAGCACCGCCAGCAGCCGCCCTCGCTCGTGGTCGTCCATCAGGTCGTCGAAGCGGGTGCCGATCACCTCGTCGGCGGCGTAGCCCAGCACGCGTTCGATGGATGGGCTCTGGTAGAGCACCGTGCCGTCGGCCGCGACCACGGTGATCAGGTCGCTCGAGCGCGCCACCAGCGAGCTGAAGCGGGCCTCGCTCTCACGGCGGTGCAGATCCTCCGTCAACGCAGCGCCCTCGAGCGCGAGCGAGACGCTGGTCGCGAGCGACTGCAGCGCTGCGCGCTGGCTGCCCGACAGGTTGCCGGGGCCGGCGGCCAGCAGCACGCCGCGCGCCTCGTCGCGCACCTCCAGCGAGAGCACGTGCGCCGTGCGCGGGCGCTCCGAGAACAACAGCTCGTTGTAGACCTCCTCGGGCAGCTCGGTCGCGGTCGGGATCGAGGCCGCCAGCAGCAGCCGCTGCGTGGTGCCGCGGGAGAGCAGGGTGCCGCCGGTCAGTGCCAGCCCGATCAGCTCCAGCTGCTCGCCGGTCAGCAAACACAGACGCGCCGAGTAGCCGGCACCGGCCAGCGTGCGCGTGGCCGACAGTGCGGCGGCGCCGATGTCGGCCCGGCCGGCCGCGCCGACCAGGGCCGTGCCCGCCTCCCGCAGCGCGCGTTCGCGTTCCACCGAGCGCTCCTGCTGCACGACCAGCACCGCCATGCGCGCCACGACCAGCAGGAACAGGCCGATCGAGGCGGCGATCATGACCAGCACGTCCACGCCGGCATCCTGGCCGCCGAGCAGCACCTGCAGGCCGGGAGCGATCAACGAGGCGACCGTGAGCACGCCCAGCCGCTGCCACGACAGGGTCGTTTCCTTTTCCGGCACCGGCTCCTCGAGGGTACGCATCGAAGGGTGCAGGGCCGAGGTGCCCCAGAGCAGGTAGTAGGAGATCCAGCCGATGTCGAGCAGCACCTGGCCGTTGTAGGTGCCGTTGTTCAGCATCACGCCGTAGATGAAGTCGGTCACGAGCAGCGTCGTGATGCTGCCGAACAGCAGGTAGAAGGCGGGCTGGCGCTTGCCGTTGTCGACCGCCAGGCGCAGGGCGCCGGCCAGCAGCAGGATGTCGGCCGTGGGGTAGGCGATCGAGACGATCCGGGCCAGCTGCGTCTGGCTGTCGTCGTGGATCACCGGCGAGATCAGCACCAGCCACGAGATCAGGCCGAGGCCGATCGTCAGGATCAGCGAGTCGATCAGCGACGCCCACTCGCCGGACGGGTTTCGCCGCCGGGCGAGGATGAAGATGCCCCCGAACAGCGCCGGGTAGAGCGATAGGTAGATGGCGTCGCCCCACGACGGGAAGGGCACGTCCGCACCGAACACGCGCGGGTAGATGTATGTGTACGCGTCGCCCATCGCAAACATGAACTGCCCGAGCGCGAACAGGTACCAGGCCCAGGCCGCGTCCGGCTTGTTGCGGCGGGTGCCCCAGATGATCGCGACCGAGCAGGACAGGCCGACGCCCGGCACAACGAACCCGTTGCCAGCGATCGGCGGCACGAAGGCGTAGAGCAGGCAAACCAGCGCGCCGAGGGCCGGATACACCATCCACAGCGCCGGCCTGCGGGTGCGGTCGGCGACGGCGGTCATGCGGCGCGCTCCTGGGCGGCCGTCCCGGTCTGCAGGATCCCGCGCTCGGCGAGGTCGGTCAGAGCCAGGATCAGCCGGTCGACCTCGGCGTCGGTGTTCGCCGCCGTCATCTGCACGCGGAAGCCGACCTCGTCGCGCGGCACCAGCGGGTAGGCGGCCAGCGTCACGTAGATGCCGCGATCGAACAGCATCCGCCCGACCACGCCGATCTGCTCATGGTCGGCCAGCGGCACCTCGATCACCGGCAAGCCGGAGTGGTTCGGCGTGTGCGCGCCCAGCCGGTTCATGCAGTCCAGCACGCGCCCCGTCTTGTGGTTGATCGAAGCCCTCAGCAGGTCGCCGCGCGCCTCGTTCACGTCAAAGCCGGACAGCACGGTGGCCAGCGACGCGACCGGGGACGGCCCCGAGTAGAGGTAGGGCGGGGCGGCGACCTTCAGCATGTTCTTGACCGCGGTGGGGCAGGCGATGAAGGCCAGCAGCGACGAGTACGCCTTCGAGAATCCGCCCACCAGGATCAGGTTCTCGTAGGTCTCGTCCGCGTGGCGCACGAGGCTGTTGCCGCGGCAGCCGTAGCTGCACAGCTCGTCTGGGCGCCGCTCGCCGATCACGCCGAAGCCGTGGGCGTCATCGACGTACAGCAGCGCGTCGTGTTCGCGGGCCACCCGGGCGAACTCCCGCAGGTCGGGCGCGTTGCCGGTCATGCTGTTGACGCCGTCCATGCAGATGATGCGCGGGTGGGCGCTGCTCTCGCGCAGCAGCTGGTCGACGTGTCCGGGATCCTCGAACCGGAATCGGCGGAGGGTGGCGCCGTGGCTGCGGGCCACCTGGCAGCCGTCGTAGATGGTCTTGTGGGCGCGGCTGTCGAGCAGGATCGTGCCCGAGCCCGCCAGCACCGGGATCACCGACGCGTGGATGTGGGTGATGGTCGGCAGCACCAGCGCGTCCTCGCAGCCCAGCAGCTCCGTCAGCCGCGCCTCGATCTGCTCGTACAGGACGGGCGATCCCAGCAGCCGCGACCAGCTGGGGTGCGTGCCCCAGGCGTCCAGGTAGGCCGGCACCGACTCGATGATGTCGCGGTCGAGGTCGAACCCGAGATAGTTGCAGGAGGCGAAGTCGGCCAGCCAGTGGTCACCGATGCGGATCATGCGGCCGTCGATCTCGTCGATCACCGCGTCCAGCATCGGGTGCGAGTCCTTCAGCGTGGCCAGGTCGGCGACCGTTTCCAGCCAGCGGTCGATCCACCGCGCTCCGGAGGAGGCGGCGCCCTTCGCGCGCACGGGCGCACGGCGTGGGTCGGGCAGAGCCATCGAGAAAGGCATCGGCGTGCGGGCTCCCGGCCTTGAGCACAGCTGTAGGGCGTGCTCAGACACCCACCGACGGTTTCGTCAGCGATCCGGCAGCCAGCCGCCCTCGTCCGACGGGTCGGGATCGAGCGCCACCGGCTCCGGGTTCGTCCAGGCGCGCCCTCCGTCGGCGGCCGCGACGTCCACCCGCGCCCACGGCCAGCGCTCCGGGAGCCGGAAGCGGGCGGCCGTGATCAGCCCCTGCGGGCTGCGCGACAGCGCCTCGCCGCGCCAGTTCATGCGCCGCGGATCCGCGTTGACACGGCCCCCGTCCCACGGGCCTGATCGAAGCGTCACGGCCACGGCCGGCGAGCACTCGACCTCGATCGCATCGGGCCCGACCCGCACGTCGTGCAGCGCCGCGCCACTGGAGCCGTAGAACCGGCCCGCGTTCAGCGCCTCCAACACCGCCGCCTGGTCACGCGATTCCGCCCGCACCATCGTCCAGGCCAGCAGGCTGTCGTGGCCGGGGTAGTGGCAGTCGTCGGTGGCCACGCCGGTGCAGGCACGGCCGGCGTGGCTGACCAGGTCCCACAGCTCGTCGGACAGCCCGTTGCCGTTGGCAAGCTCGCTGCCGCCGTTGTACAGCTCGATCCCGGCCAGGCTGGGCGCGTCAAGCACGTGGTGCGCCGACAGGCCGCTCCAGTAGGGGTGGGCCAGGTACGGCACGCCTCCCTGCTCCCTGACCCAGGCTGCGCACTGCTCGACCGTGGCGAAGTGCTCGCGGGGCTCGGGCACCACGCCGACGCCGATCGCCAGCACTTCGGCCTCCTCCAGCTCCTGCTCGGGCACGCGGGCGGACAGCTCGCTGGAGGCGACCACCGTCACCCGGTCGTGCTGGTGGGAGGTCGCGTGCCAGTGGTCGGTGATCGCCAGCACGTCGAAGCCGGCCCGTGCGTAGTGGTCGACCAGCCCCTGCGGCGTCGCGTCGCCGTCGGAGTTGGTGGTGTGCGCGTGCAGCTGGCAGCGCAGCCAGCCGCCGGGCCCCCGGAAGGGGCCGGTCATCCGGTCGGGTGCGGGCTCGTGTAGAAGCACTTGCAGTAGCCCCACAGCTGCGGATCGAAGCCCGTCCAGGAGTCGGAGTGAGCCGTGATCACGTCGGTGTCCACGAGCTGGATGTAGGGCCGCTTCTGGGCGAGGTACGCCTCCATCTGCCAGACCACCTGCTGCCGCTGCTTGAAGCTGACCAGCCCGGCCTGCTTGCGCCACATGGCGTCGTAGGTCGGGTCGTCAAAGCCGGTGTCGCTGCTGTTCCCCCACTGCGCCCGTGTCACCACCGACAGGTTGTAGTTGGGGTCGATGTAGGGGTGCCAGTACCAGGTGAACATGTCGGCGTTCTTGTAGGTGTAGTTGGGGGCGGTGATCACATCGTAGGCCTGCGACACGTCGCCGCCGGAGGTCTCGTGCAGCTGCACGCCGATCTTGGCGAAGGCGTCTGCCAGCACCGAGAACTGGCGGTCGCCGTTGAAGTCGAGGTCGTTGGGAACGATCACGTTGTAGCTCATCGGGTGGGCCGGCTGGGCGTACTGGCCGGTGGTGGCGGGCGCCACCCGGACGCCGTTCGAGCCGCGCGCGTAGCCGAGCTGATCGAGTATCTGGTTGGCCTTGGCGACGTCGTAGGGCAGCGGCTTCACGTCCGGGTTGAGCCAGCCGGACGGCCCGGACCAGGCGGACATGATGTTGGCCCAGGGCTGGGCGTGGCCGCCGTAGACGACGTCCACCAGCTGCTGGCGCGGGATCGCGTACTCGAGTGCTTCCTTCACGCGGGGGTCGAGCAGCTCGCGGTTCTTGGGCTTGACCGGGTTCGAGTTGATGCCGAGGTTGGTGACCTCGCTGCCGGGTGCGATCGAGACGGTGATGTTGCTCTTGCCCTTCATCGAGTTGGCGGCCGTGTAGGGCGTGGCGTCGATGAAGTCGAGCTGGTTCTGCTCGAGGTCGGCGATCATCGAGGTGGCGTTCGTGTAGTAGGTGAGGGCAACGGCGGCGACGTGGCTCTTGGGCCCGTAGAAGTACGGGTTGGGCTTGAAGACGGTCGTGCCCTTCTCCTGGAACTGGGTGATCGTGTAAGGGCCACCCGACACGACCGGCAGGTGCTGCTCGGGGTGGAACGACTTCATGTCCTTGCCGTCGTTGCCGGTGTACTTCGACCAGACGTGCTTGGGCATGAAGTAGAACTGCTCGAGGTTCGCGAGCGCCGAGGGTACCGGCTTCTTATACGTCAGCACCAGCGTGTTGGGGTCGGGCGCGGCGATCTTCTTGAGGCCGGCCAGCTCACCGGCCAGGTAGGAGGTGGCGCCGTTCTGGTACTTGAAGATGGTGTTCACCCACCACACCGCGTCCTCGGCCGTCAGCGGCACGCCGTCGCTCCACTTGCCGCCCGGCTTGAGGTGGAACGTCCAGGTGAGCCCGTCCTTCGACTCCTCCCAGCTCGTGGCCCAGTCGGGGGCGATCTTGAGGCCCGGGCCGTACTGGACGAGCTGCGGGTAGATCATCGTGAACGCGTTCGAGGCCTGCGGCTCGTAGGCCAGCAGCGGGTTCAGGGAGTCGATGTAATAGGTGGTGCCGATCCGCAGGATCGTGTTCTTGCCGCTACCGCTCGTGCCCGCGCCGCTGCTGCTTCCGCCGCAGCCGCCACAGATGGCGGCCAGCAGCGCGAGCACCATGAGCATGGTTCGCGGCCGGAGCATGGTGCGGGCACACTACTGGCTGACTGATCAATCAGTCAAGGGGATGGGAAGCCCGCTCACGGTAGACTCAAGCGGCCCGGGGCGGTAGCTCAGTTGGGAGAGCATCTGGTTTGCAACCAGAAGGTCGTCGGTTCGATCCCGATCCGCTCCACTTGCTGGAACTTCATCTCAGCGGCCAGGTTCGCCCGTAGGGGATTTGAGCCTCCACGGATCTTCCTCGCGCTGTCGATAACACTTCCTTCGCGTGGTTCGCAACGCTCGACCTCGTGCCCTTGTCCAGGATCCCAGCTCGCTGCTCAAACACACCCGCGCGGCCCAAGATCGGCGAGCTGCGCTCGCCCGATGAACGTCCTTCCTTCCGGTGAGGCCGGCCGGGCTGGCCCGGCGAGAGCCGGCGCCAGTGTTGGCTGTCGTTGACCGGGCCTGCGACGCGTCCTACCATGGAGACAATCCGAGAGGGGGGTCATGTCGCGATTGCGGGTCGTGATGGCGCTGGTGCTGCTGGCGGTGGCGCTGGCGATCGTGTTCGCGCTGGCTCGCAGCCAGGACAGCTCGGCCGCGGCCGGGCACGATCCCGATGCGGCAGCGGCACGTGCAAGCGGGGCCGCGCCGGGGAGCGACCTGATCGCTGAACGAGAGCAGGCTTTGCAGGAAGCCCGCGCGCAGGGCCGGTTCGGCCAGGCCGTCGCCCGCACGACCCGGCCGGCGCCCGGATGGGTCGGCTCCAGGCTGCTGAACGCCAAGACAGATGACTGGGAGCCGGCCGTGGCGGCCGACCCCCACCATCCGTACCTGTACCTGCTGACCACCCGGTATGGGGCACCGAAGGCCTGCGTCCGCTGTCCCTCCCCGTTCCTGGCGCTGACCGTCTCCCACGACGGCGGCCGCACGTGGAGCGCGCAGCGGCAGCTCTGCATCTGCCCCGGACATCCCGCCCAGTACGACCCCACCATCGAAGTGGTGCCGAACAGCGGGATCGTCTATGCCGCCTTCCTGAACGCGACACCCGGCAACTCGTTCTCGACCGCCTTCATGAAGTCGTCCGACCACGGCGCCACCTGGTCCGCGCCGGTCAAGGTGTACGGCAAGGTTGCCTGGACCGACAAGCCCGAGATCACCGCCAGCCGGTCCGGCAAGGACGTCTACGTCTCATGGAATGGACCGTCCAACGGCGACCTCTACGTCGGCCAGTCGCATGACTACGGCGTCACCTGGACCCAGCAGAAGCTGACCACCAGCAAGCGCTACTACTACGCTTACGACGCTCGCGTGCTGGCCGACGGCACCGTCATGTTCTCGGAGAGCAGCCTGCTATATGCCGGCCCAAACGGGGTCCACGGCCGCGTCTGGCACCACGTCATCTTCTCCCTCAACCACGGCCGAAGCTGGAATAACGTGGTGGTGGCGAAGGTGCCTGTCGGCCAGAAATGCGTGGCGGCCGGATGCTCGCCGGACTTCTACCTGGGCCAGACCTCGGTGGTGGAGGACGGCAAGGGGCGGCTGGTATTCGCCTATGAAGGGCCGGTGCGGCGGTACGGCCCACAACGGGTGTACGTCTCGCGGTCGGACAACGGCGGCCGCACCTGGACCCCCGGCATGCCGCTGTCGGTGCCTGGAGAGAACGCCACCGGCCCGCGGCTGGGCTCCTCCGGAAACGGTGGCGACGTCCGCATCTGGTACATGCAGACCGCGCACGGCGACGACCCCAACGCCTGGAACGTCTGGTACCGGCGCTCGCACGACGGCGGGCGGCGTTGGCTGAAGCCGGTACGGATCTCGGACGCCCCGCCCGGCGCTGCCGGCTACGTCCACAGGTTCGGGTTCGGCGAGATCTACGGCGACTATGGCGAGGTGGCGGTGACCAACCACGGCGAGACCTTCGCTGCCTGGGGCGAGGGCTTCAGCTACAACGGCCCCGGCGGCACCTGGTTCAACATCGGCCGCTGAAGCCCGCGCCCCCCGTCTGGCATCAGTCGGCTGGGGGGCGTGGTTCACCCGATGTGGGGATGACGGTTGTGGTGGTTGGTTGGAGTATTGGTGTATGTCTGATCGGTCGGCTTTGCGTGCTGATGGTGGCCAGGTGTTGCCGTTGGTCGCGTTTTTCATGGTTACC
>DATIOK010000251.1:0-1702 GCA_035473255.1 Gaiellales bacterium | reverse complement strand
ACCGACCCGCGGCGTCGACGTCGGTGCGCGCACCGAGATCTACGCCCTCATCCGCAGGCTGGCCGACTCCGGCGTGGCGGTGGTCCTGGTGTCCAGCGAGGTGCCCGAGGTGCTCGGCCTGGCCGACCGGGTGCTGGTGGTGCGCGAAGGCCGGGTGGTGCGCACCGCGCCCAGCGCCGACCTCGACGAGAGCCGGGTACTCGACCTGGTGATGGAGGGAACCGCGCATGCCTGAGCCATCCCCGACGCCGTCGCAGACGCCATCCCCGACGCCATCGCCGACCCGGACGCCTGCGGCCGTGCCCGCCGTCGACGAGCAGAGCCGGGTGGAGAAGGCCGCGCGCGAGGCCACGCCGTCGGCCAACCCGCTGAGCAGGCTGCTGGACTCCGCCCCGGCGCGCAACCTCGGCCTCGTGGCCGTGCTGGTGCTGCTGGGCATCGTGGGCGTGTCCACCGCCGACACGTTCCTCACCCGCTCCAACCTGCTCACGATCCTGACCTCGGCCTCGGTGATCGGCGTGATCACGGTCGGGGTCACGATGGTGATCATCGGCGGCGGCATCGACCTGTCCGTGGGCAAGGTCATGGCGCTGGCCTCCGTCTGGTGCACGACCGTGGCCACCCAGTCGTACGGGCCCGTGGTGATGGTGTTCTGCGCGTTGGCCGTCGGCGCGGGCTGCGGGCTGGTGAACGGGCTGCTGATCGCCTACGGGCGGATCGTGCCGTTCATCGTCACGCTGGCCATGCTGATCTCCGCGCAGGGGCTGGCCGAGCAGATCTCGGGCAGGCGCAGCCAGATCGTCACCGACCCCACCATCGCGGCCATCGCCAACACGCGCCTGCTGGGCATCCCGCTGCTCGTCTACATCTTCGCCGCGGTGGTGGCGGTGGGCTGGGTGGTGCTCAACCGCACCACGTTCGGGCGGCGGACGTTCGCCATCGGCGGCAACCCGGAGGCGGCCCGGCTCGCCGGCTTGGACGTGCGCCGCCACACCATGGCGCTCTACGTCGTGTCCGGGCTCTGCTGCGGGATCGCCGCGATCATGATCTCGTCGTTGACCACGACGGGCTCCTCCACCCACGGCACCCTTTACGAGCTGGACGCCATCGCCGCGGTGATCATCGGCGGCACCCTGCTCACCGGCGGCCGCGGCACGCTGATCGGCTCGATCCTCGGCGTGCTCGTGTTCACCACGATCACCAACCTGTTCGTGCTCAACAACCTCGCCACCGAGGTCCAGAACATCGCCAAGGGCGCGATCATCGTCGCCGCCGTGCTGATCCAGAGCCGCGCGCGCCGCTCCTCGTTCTCCACCGGTTGACCTTCCAGCGAAGGAGTTCACCCATGTCCTCGTCCCCTCTCCCTGATCTCGGCCGACGCAGCGTGCTGCTCGGCGCGCTCGGGCTCGGCGCAGGCGCCGCGCTCAGCGCCTGCACCAGCAACACGCCGGCGGCGCCCGCCGGGAGCGTCGCCGCCGCCCCCACCGCGGGCGCAGGCACGGCGTCGGGGCCTGCGGTGACCATCGGCTTCTCCGCGCCCGCGGCCGACCACGGCTGGATCGCCGCGATCGCCAACAACGCCAAGGCGCAGGCGGCCCAGTACTCGGACGTCACGTTCGAGGCGGTGAACCCCACCAACGACATCACGCAGCAGATCGCCGCCGTCGAGACGTTGATCAACAAGAAGGTCAGCGCGCTCGTG
>DATIOK010000250.1:0-2088 GCA_035473255.1 Gaiellales bacterium | reverse complement strand
GCTCGAAGCCGTCCAGGGCGCCGCGGCCATTGCTCGCGCGTCACCCGACGGCACCGCGCTGGCCGAGGTCGCCCTCGTCCTTGAAGGCTTCGACGACGTCACCCACCAGGCCGAGATCGTCGCTCTGTGCGAGGAAGGCCTCGGTCGGCTTCCCCATGACGCTCGGGCACTAAGGGCGCGGCTGCTCGCCCAGACGGCCGTGCATGCACAGCTGGTCGAGGCGAGTGCGCGCTCGCGCGAGCTGTCCGAGCAGGCGCTTAGCCCGGATGCACCGACCGCATTTCGGTTGCGCTGTGTTGATCTTGGTTCGGTTGACGGGGATGTTTGGCGTGGTCGGATCGCCGGTCTGCCCGGCTTTTCCACGTGGTTCTCGGTCGAGGCCCGCGGGCTGAGGATGATCAGGCTGCTGCTGGTGGGCCGAGCGCGGCGCTGAGCAGGTCGAGCCAGTCGTCGGCCCACGGCCAGTTCGCTGGGCATCGGAGCCGGACGCGGCGGGCGGAGCGCACGGCACGGGCCGGGATGTTGATCAGCTGGGCTCGGATGGTCGCGGTGGTCGCCTTGGCATGGGACAGGGAGGCGAGTGCGCCGGCGGCGCGGGTGAGGTTGAACGCGATCGCGGCGAGCGCGAGCCAGGCGCCGTTGGCGTTGAACCGCCCGGAGGGCAGGTGGGCCAGCGGGCCATTCTTCAGATCGGCGATGACCTGTTCGATGATGGCGTGACGGCGGTGGTCGGCCTCGGCCTGCACCAGGGTCAGTGGGCTGTCGGTGAACACGGCGTGGTGGCGCCAGGCGGGGAACAGTTCGCCTTGGGCGTCCGGCACGACGTGGTCGGGGTTGGCGTCGCGGACTCGGCGCACGATCAGCCGTGCGGTGACTGCGTGTTTGGTGCCGCGGGAGGTGAACGCGGTGAACTTGGTTTCGGCGATCTGGGCGTCGCTGACCCACTGTTGCAGCTGTTCGTCGAAGACCGCCCGCGGGTAGTTGATGGTCGTCCAGGCGTCGTCGGGTATCTCGACGATCGCGCGGCGCACCGCGGTGTCTTGCCGGGCAGTAATCGAGAACCGGGCCTTGGCGCGCCTGATCGCGCCGATGACGTCGCGGCCGTAGTAGGCCGAGTCGGCCCGCACCACCAGCAGACCGCCGTCGACGCCGGCGCCGCAGGCGCGGCTCGCCTTCAGGGCGTCGGCGATCAAACGTGCTGCGCCGCGGGCAGAGTTCGCCGAGCCCTTGCGCAGCCGCGTCGCCACGATCACCGGCGCTCCGCCGGCACTGCCCGGGGTGGACAGCGTGGCCAGCAGCGCGTTCAGGCCCTTGACCCCCGAGTAGCCGTAGCCGGCACCCTGCTTGGCATAGCCGTAGGTCGCGCGCACCGTGTCATCCACGTCGAGATAAGCGATCTGGCCGGCACCGGGCAACAGCGGCGACGACCGGACCAGGCCGGCCACCAGCCTCCCGGCCACGGCGTCGAGCTGACGCACATGCCCGAACGCGAACCCGCGCAGGAACGACCCCAACGTCGACGGCGCGTAGATGCCGGTGAACAACCGGCCCATCCCGCCGTGCCGCAGCAGGTTCATGTCCTCGATGCTGTCCGCGCCGGCGACCATGCCCGCGACCAACGCGACCATCTTCGACCCGGCGTGCGCGCCCTTGTCGCTCGGAATCGTCAGGTGATCATCTGCCAGGCGGCGCAGGCCGACGCGATCTGCAAGCGCGAGCACCGGCACCAGCCCTGCCGACGACACCAACGCCGGCTCATCGAAGCATGCAGACGACCTCGAAAACGTGTGGCACAGTTGCATTTACGAGATGCCCTTCGCGGCGGTGTAGACGGGACCTTCAGCAAGTCCGATCCTGCTGCCACGCAAGGGCATCTTCGTTCTACGCCACGCTCAACCCACCAAGATCATCGGTGGATCCCGGCTAAGTGTGGGCGATACTGGGATTGAACCAGTACACCGACCCGGTGGGCCGTACTGGCTACGCGATCGACATGATCCATGACGGGGTTCCCCGCGCTGCGTTCCTCGCCGCCGGTCCGTTCGCGCTGCACACCGCGCTGAACCGGATCGCGCTGTCGCTGCAGGC
>DATIOK010000249.1:0-2861 GCA_035473255.1 Gaiellales bacterium | reverse complement strand
GGGCGACGCAGTTGCGGCGGCGCGCCAGCGCTCGAGCCCGGAGGCGTCCAGCTGGCGGTGCAGGAAGAAGTGAGGCACCTGCTGCCAGCTGGCGGTCGTCCGCTCGGCCATGATCCGCCAGGCGCCGCTGACCGTTGCCGGCGCGGCCGCGGGCGCGCACGGCTGCGTACCCACGACATCGGCGGCGACGATCGCGCCGCCCGGGCCGGAGCCCTGGATCCGGTCGAGGTCGATCGCATGCTCGGCCGCGATCCGCCGCGCTTTCGGCGAGGCCAGGCGCGAGCGTCGCTGCGGCGAGGCGGCGATGGGTGCGGCCTGCGGCAGCGGCGTGGCCGCCGGCTCGGGAGCGGGCTGCCGTGGCTGGGTGAGCTCGGCCGGCTGCTCGCCGACCGCCAACACCACCGCGATCACCTCGCCGACCGGCACCTGGTCGCCCTCGCCCGCCCGAACGCCCCAGAGGGTGCCGTCGATCGGCGACTCCAACTCCACGGTTGCCTTGTCGGTCTCGACCTCGAGCAGCGCCTCGCCGGCGGATACCTGGTCGCCTTCCGCCCGCAGCCAGCGCAGCACCATGCCCGAGTCCTGGGCCATGCCCAGCGCGGGCATGATCACCTCGGCGGGCATTGCCTACGCCCCCGATCCGGCCGCGACGGCGGGACTGTGCGCAACCAGCTCGCTAACGGTCGCTGCGATCGCCTCCGGCGTGGGCACGGTCACGTCCTCCAGCGGCGGCGAGAACGGGATCGGCACGTCGCGCGCGCCCAGCCGCCGGACCGGCGCATCGAGGTGGTAGAAGGCCTCCTCGGCGATCATTGCGGCGATCTCGGCGGTGACGCCGTAGCTGCGGTGGCCCTCGTCGACGACCACGCTTCGGCCGGTCTTCTGGACGGAGCGGATGATCATCTCGTGGTCGAGCGGGCTGGTGGTGCGGGGGTCGATCACCTCGGCTGAGATGCCGCCCGCCGCCAGCAGCTCGGCGGCCTCCAGCGAGGCCTGCACCATCGAGCTCGTGGCCACGATCGTAACGTCGTCGCCCGCGCGCTTGATGCTGGCAACGCCCAACGGAATCGTGTACTCCCCCTCCGGCACCTCGCCCACCAGCGGGTAGTGCAGCTTGTCCTCGATGAAGACGACCGGGTTGTCGTCGCGGATCGCGGTCTTCAGCAGGCCCTTGGCGTCGGCCGGTGTGGAGGGCATCACGACCTTCAGCCCGGGCATGTGGCTGACCCACGCCTGGAGGCTCTGACTGTGCTGGGCGGCCGAGCGTCGCGTCGCACCCAGCGTCGTCCGCAGCACGAGGGGCACGCTCAGGCTGCCCCCCGACATGTAGTGCGCCTTGGCGGCCTGGTTGACGAGCTGGTCCATCACCAGCGTCAGGAAGTCGCCGAACATGATGTCGACGACCGGCCGCATGCCGGTCATGGCAGCGCCCACGCACAGGCCGGTGATGCCGGCCTCAGAGATCGGCGAGTCGATCACTCGATCGGTGCCGAACTCGTCGACCAGGCCGGACAGCACCTTGAACGGCGTTCCCGCCTCGGCCACGTCCTCGCCGATCACGAACACCCGCTCGTCGCGTCGGAGCTCCTCGGCCAGCGCCTCGTTGATCGCCTTGCCGAACGTGATCTCGCGGGTCGCGGCGGTCTCAGGCGAAGACATGCCGGTCGACCTCGCTGACCTCGGGGAAGGGCGCGTCGAGCGCGAATGCGAGCCCGTTTTCGACCAGCCGCCGCACGTCGTCGTTGTGCCGCTGCAGCTCGGCCTCGCCGGCGATGCCCTGCTCGCTCAGCCAGCCGCCCAACACCGCGATCGGGTCGCGCTGCCCGCGCCACTCCTGCTCCTCCTCGACCGAGCGGTAGTAGCCGCGGTCGATGTCGCCAACGTGGTGACCGTGGTAGCGGTAGGTGTTGCAGAGCAGGAAGGCCGGGCCGTCTCCCCCACGCGCCCGCTGCACCAGCCGGTCGGTGGCCTCGCGTACCGCGCGCACATCCTGGCCGTCCACCTCGACGGCCTCGATGCCGAAGGCGCGGGGTCGTGCCAGCACGTCGCCGGCGGTGACCTCGAGGTAGTGGGTGTACTCGTTGTAGAGGTTGTTCTCGCAGACGTAGATCACGGGCAGCGTCCAAAGCGACGCCATGTTCATGACCTCGTAGAGCAGCCCCTGGCCGAGCGCGCCGTCGCCGAAGAAACAGGCCACCACCTGGCCGCTGCCGCGGTGCTTGGCCGAGAAGGCGGCACCGGTCGCGATCCCGGCGGAGCCACCCACGATGGCATTGGCTCCCAGGTTGCCGTTGGCGTGATCGGCGATGTGCATCGAGCCGCCCTTCCCATGGCAGTAGCCGGCCTCCTTTCCCAGCAACTCGGCGTACATCCGGCCGATGTCAGCCCCCTTGGCCAGGCAGTGGCCGTGGCCGCGGTGGGTCGAGGTGATCAGGTCGTCCTGCTTCAGGCCCGAGCAGACGCCGACGGCGACCGCCTCCTCGCCGATGTACAGGTGCGCCAGGCCGGGCATCTTGCCGCTGCGGTACAGCTCGTTCACCCGTTCCTCGAACATGCGGATGGTGACCATCTCGCGGTATCGCTGCAGCCACGGGTCGAGCCCGGCCGGGTCGACCGGCACGATCGCGGCCTCGTCACTCATTGCCATGGACGTCGGCCTCCACGCGGTCGAGGTGGATGCGGGCGGCGATGCGGGCCTCGGTGGCGTCACCGGCCTGGATCGCGGCCAGGATGGCACGGTGCTCGTCGATGGCGCGGGCGGCGCTCTCGGGGATCCTGAAGATCTCGAGCAGCGCGTCGCGGAGTACGTCGCGGATGGCGTCCAGGGTGTGGCTGACCAGGCTGTTGCCGGTTGCGTCGGC
>DATIOK010000248.1:0-6004 GCA_035473255.1 Gaiellales bacterium | reverse complement strand
CCGGGGTACTGTGCCGGGCATGGGCAGCCAGCCACGCCAGAACTACTTCGGTGCGGGAGTGGCCGAGCGCTACGACGAGAGCAGCTCGGACATGTTCGACCCGGCCGTGATCGAGCCAACCGTCGATTTCCTGGCCGCTCTGGCCGGGGACGGCGCCGCGCTGGAGCTCGGCATCGGCACCGGCCGGGTCGCGCTGCCGCTGTCCCGGCGCGGCGTCACCGTATGTGGCATCGACCTCTCGAGCGAGATGGTGGAGCAGCTCAGGGCGAAGCCCGGCGCCGACCGGATCCAGGTCACGCTCGGCGACTTCGCCACCACCAACGTACCGGGCGAGTTCGCGCTCGCCTACCTGGTCTACAACACGATCAACAACCTGACCACGCAGGACGATCAGGTGGCCTGCTTCCAAAACGCCGCCGCGCACCTGGGGCCAGGCGGATGCTTCATGGTCGAGGTCGGCGTTCCCCAGCTCCAGCGGCTGCCTCCGGGCGAGACGCTGCACCCGTTCACGGTCACTCCCACGCGGCTCGGCTTCGACGAGTACGACATCGCCAGCCAGGGGTTGGTCTCGCACCACTACTGGATGGAGGGCGACCGGTTCCGCGGCCTCTCAGTGCCGTTTCGCTACGTCTGGCCGGCCGAGCTCGACCTGATGGCGAGGCTGGCAGGGATGACGCTGCGGGAGCGCTGGAGCGGCTGGAAGCGCGAGCCGTTCACGAGCGAGAGCCGCAAGCACATCTCCGTCTGGCAGAAGGGCGCTTGACGAACATATGTTCGGTGTGCCAGTATCCGGCTCGTGCCGGAGCACCTCGCCACCCAGCTGATCGCCACCTCGCTGAACTTCGTCACCACCCGCCGCGCCTTCGAGATCGCGATCGACGAGGCGCGCCGCGCGGGGTGGCCCGATGACGAGGTCTGCCGCGTCACGGGACTGTCGCGCCAGACGGTGGAGGCGGTCGCCGGGCGGCGCCAGGACGGCCGCTAGGCACAGTCGGATGGTTGATTCCGCGAGCTGCGTGGCTCTGGAGCTGGTCCGAGTCGCCCCAGACGCCACGATCGCCCTTGAACAGGCTTCATCCAGCCTGCCCTGCGGTCGATCCCGTCGTCTGGAACGCCTCGTCCTGGCCCATAGCCACGGATCCCGTGGAATCAAACCATCTAGCTGTCGCCGCTCTCGGACTCGGGCAGCGACGACCCGGCCAGGTCGCGGACGTACAGCTCGAGCATCGGGTCGACGAATGCGAACTCGCCCTTGCCGGTCTGCCGCAGGATGTAGGCGCCGACCAGCGCGTCGCTGACCCGGTCGACGCTTCCGATCGGCACGCCGACCGCCTCCGCCGCCTGCTTCTGAAACGGCCGGCCGCCGTTCAGCGTGACCGCGCGCAGCACCCGCTGGGCCGAGCCGGTCAGGTTTCGCCACTCGGCGTCGAGCGCGTGCTCCTCCTGGAGCTTCGCGGCATCGAGCGCCGCCTGCCAGCCCTCGATCGCCACCGGCTCGCCCGGCTGCGACCGCTCCCACAGCTTGGAGCAGAGGAACATTGTGCGCTGCGGGTGACCCTGTGCGGTCGACAGCACCAGCCGCAGCACAGGGCCGACATCCCTGCCGTCGGCTGCGAACTGCGCGGTCGCGTAGTCGGCCACGTCGGCGGGGGCCAGCGGCCCCAGCTCGAGCGGCTCGGCCTGGTTCCAGAACGCGCGCCGCTTGTCGGAGAAGAGCGCGTTCATCAGCCGCGGCTCCGAGCCGGCGAAGATGTAGGCGCAGCCGTCCGAGTGGTGCTGGATCGCCGCCCGCAGCTTGTCGTCCGCCGCGGGCACGGCCAGCACGTCCTGGAACTCGTCGAAGCAGACGATCACCGCCTGCCACCCCTTGCCGGCGAATCGCTGCGGCAGGTCGAGCAGCGCGAACAGCGCCGCCTCCTCGTTGCCCGGTCTCGCGCCCAGCTTCGCGCCCGCGCCGGCGCCCATGAAGCTGACGTTGAATTCGAGCTCGATCGACGTCAGCACCGGGCGCAGCATCTTCTCGAACGGGCCGCGCAGCTGGGCGTAGGAGCGGCCCAGCCTGGTGATCACGTCGGACAGCGTGAGCACGCCCTTCAGGTCGCAGAGCACGCCGACGGTGCCGTGTTTGCCGGCCTCGTGGAACACCTTGCGAACGAGGCTGGTCTTGCCGTAGCGGCGGGGCGCGTCCAGCCGCACGAGCATGGCGGAGTCGCCCCAGGACAGCAGCTTCTGCACCTCGACGTCTCGGTCGATGACCTGCTCGGGGAGAATCGGTCGCTGGTAGGGGAAGGGGTTCATGCGTCGCATTCTACTCGCGATCCGAGAAGGTTTCTACTCGAAAATCAAGTAGGATGCTGCTCGCAAAGAGAGGCGCGGATCGGTGGAGGGCTGATCTAGACTGCAGCCATGTCCGTGGTTCTGATCCTGCTGGTTCTGGTCGTGCTGATGATGGCGTTCGGGTTCGGCCTGCTCGGGTTCGCCCTGTCGGTGGCCTGGTCGCTGATCTGGTACGCCATCGTCGGCCTGGTGATCGGCAGCCTGGGCCGGGCGGTCGTTTCCGGCAACCGCAGCCTGGGGCTGCTGAGCACCATCCTGATCGGCATCGTGGGCTCGCTGCTGGGCGGCATCATCGCGAACGACGTACTCGACGTCGGCTGGTTCGGCCAGTTCCTGACCGCGGTGATCGTGGCCGCCGTGCTGGTGCTGGTGCTCGCCGGACGCAAGTCGCAGGCCGTCGAGGCGTAGCGGCCCTTGGGCCGGAGCTGAGCGTGCGCACGGACTTGCACTGGCGGACGCCGTCGGAGCGACTGCTGGTGCTGCGCCGGCTCGAGGTGGCGGGCCTGACGGCGGCTGCTGCGATCGCCGCCGTCGTCCTCGGCTGGGTCTACTTCTCGGCCTTGCTCGGCGTCGGCGCCGCCGTGGTGGCGGTGATCGCAGGGCTGGCCGCAGAGCGGGTCGTGGGGCGCCGCTTCGCGTCGTGGGGATATGCCGAGCGCGAGGACGACCTGCTGGTGCGGCGCGGCGTGCTGTTCTCGAGGCTGTCGGTCGTGCCCTACGGCCGCATGCAGTTCGTCGACGTCACCGCCGGCCCGCTGGAGCGGTCGTTCCGGCTGGCCACCGTCAAGATGCATACGGCAGCAGCCGCCAGCGACGCGCGCATCCCCGGGCTGGAGCGCGAGGAGGCGGCGCGCCTGCGCGATCGGCTGGCCGAACTGGGGGAGGCGCAGGCGGCCGGGATATGAGTGAGCCGGGCGTATGGCGGCGGCTGTATCCGCTGTCCCCGATCGTGCGCGTTGGGCGCGGCACGATCGGCATCGTGATCCTGCTGGTGCCGACGCTGCTGCGCGGTGGCATCTCGGCGGGCGACCTCGTCCCGCTGGGCGTGATCGCCCTGATCACCCTGCTCGGGTTCGTCTCCTGGTTCGTCACCCGCTGGACGATCGACGGCGACGATCTGCGGATCGAGACCGGGGTACTGCGGCGTCGCTCGCTGCGGTTTCCGCTGTCGCAGGTGCAGGCGATCGACATCCTGCGCCCGGGTCTGGGACGGCTGCTGGGCGCCGCGGAGCTGCGGCTGCGAATGGGTGGCTCCTCCGGTGGCGCCGCCCGGCTCTCGTACGTGGCGGCCGGCGAGGTCGAGGCGCTCCGCACCCAGCTGCTGGCGCTCGCGCACGGCGTGCCGCCCGACCAGGCAACGCCAGCCGCCGTGACGGCCGGCGAGCACGTGCTGACGACCGTTCCCACGGCCCGGCTGATCGCATCGATCCTGATCAGCGACGTCGGCTTCTACGCGGAGGCGGTGTTGGCGGCGCTGATCGTGACGGCGCTGCTTGCCCCTGCGGTCGCCTCCGCCGTGATCAGCGGCGGTGGCCTGGTCTGGCTGCTGGGCGTCATCACCGTCACCTGGCGGCGGTTCAACCTGGAGTACCGGCTGACCGTCGCCGACGCGCCCGACGGGCTGCGGCTGAGCGGCGGGCTGGTCTCGCTCACGTCCGAGACGATTCGGCCCGGCCGCGTGCAGGCCGTGCGGATGGTGGAGCCGCTGCTGTGGCGGCCGTTCGGGTGGTGCCGGCTCCAGGTCGACCTGGCCGGCGGCCGCCAGCCGTCGGACGGTGACGGCACCGCGCAGCGGCGGCAGCTGCGCGTCGTGCTGCCGGTCGGCCGCCGGCCGCTCGTCGAGCAGGTGCTCGACCGGATCGTGCCCGATCGCCCGCAGCGCCAGTCGCCGCCGCCCCGGCGCGTCCGCTTCAAGAGCCCGCTCCGCTACCGCATGCTGGCCTGGGGCGGCACGGACACCTGCGTGGTCACCACCAGCGGCCGCCTGCGCCGCGTCACCTGCTGGGTGCCGCTTGAGAAGGTGCAGAGCTTGCGGCGCGTCCAGGGGCCGGTGCAGCGGCGGCTGAACCTGGCCACCGTGCACGTCGACACGGCCGGCAGGGCCGTGCGCGCCGCGCTGCGCGACCGCGACGCCGGCGAGGCCGATCAGACACTGCACCGCTACGCGGAGCTGGCCCGCGCGGCTCGCCGCACTCGCGGCTGAGCGGCCGGCGCTGCGCGAACCGAAGGCCGGGTGGTCGCGTACTCACCGCTCAATACCCATGCCCTAAAGGAGCGTTGACAGATGTGGAACCCCACCCGATCGGCCGTGGCGGTGATGGCGCTGGGCGCCGTCGTGATCGTCGCCGCGACCGGCACCAGCGCGGTCGCGGCCACCACGCCGACGAAGCCGCCCGGCTACAAGCGCGTGTTCACCGACCCGATCCCGATTCCCTCCAGCCAGTTCGACTTCGGCGGACAGGCGACCTGTCCCCTCGGCACGGTGCTGTGGGGCGGCGGCGCCGGCTTCAGCGGCGGCTTCGCCGGCCACGGCGAGAACATCAACAGCTCGGCGCCTGCCGGCACCAGCTGGCGGGCCCGGTACAACAACAGCGGGCCGACCCTGGGCGACCACTTTGCGGTGGAGGCGATCTGCGCCAAGCAGCCGGTCGGCTACACGGTGGCGTTCTCGACGGCCGACAACCCCGCCCACTCCCAGTCCGCCGCGGTGGCAACCTGCCCCACCGGCACGGTGCTCCTGAGCGGCGGTGGCCAGTCGACTGCCGACACGGCCGACGTGCTGCAGCTGAGCGCCTTCCCGCTGGGCCCGCACAGGTTCAAGGTGGTGATGTGGAACGGCTCGAACGGCGATCAGCGGCTGAGCGCGTTTGCGGTGTGCGGGAAGCAGCCTCCTCGCTACCTGATCACCAACTCCACCAGCACCGATCTGGGCGGGCCGGCCAATGATTCCGGCGGCGTCGTGTGCCCCGCGGGCTCCGGCGATCATCGGCGGCGGCATCCACATCACCAACCCGCGGCCGCTGGTGACCTTGGGCGCGTCGTTCTCCTCGTCGGGAAACCAGTGGGTGTCGGAGGTTGTGACCGACGACCCGGCGCGGACCACCATCACCATCTCGGCCATCTGCGTGGCGTAGGCAGACCGGCCGCTTTGGGTACCATCGTGCCGGCATGACCTACCAGCCGCCGCCACTTCCGCAGCCCGGGCCTCCGCCGCCGGCGGCACCGTCGAACGACGGATGGACGTCGCAGCGGATCGCGCTGGCGGTGGCCGGGATGGTGGCCGCTCTGGTGATCGGCGTGCTGGTCGGTGTGCTGGCCGCGGGAGACAGCAACGGTGGAGGGCATACGACCGTGATCACCGGCGGCACCGAGACGATCACCCAGACGCAGACGTCGCCGCCCAGCACCGTCACCAACACCGTGACCGTGACCGAGACGGCGCCGCCGCCCAGCTCGTAGCCGGAACGGTCAGCCGGCCGCGTCGGGGTGCGCCGCGTCCATGGCCGTGTGCGTGCTGACCATCAGTTGCATGGTGTGACGCAGCGCCATAGCCACCGACGGCCAGGCGGCGTACGCGCCCTGCTCGGCCAGGCGGCAGCAGCAGACGATGAAGTCGTCGGTGGAGCAGAGCGTGATCTGACCCGGTGCGTCCAGCGAGCGCGTCAGA
>DATIOK010000247.1:0-2054 GCA_035473255.1 Gaiellales bacterium | reverse complement strand
CGCAGCTACGGGCCGCTGGCGGACATGCCGTTCGACCCGCACCCCGACGGGCCGCCGCGGGAGCACGCCGATGTCGGGGTGCACTACAGCGCGGAGGACATAGCAACCGCCAGCGCGGAAATGTTTCAGCAGGACCGGCTGGTCAACACCACTGACGGTGCGCCCTGGCTGACGTCGTGGACCCTACGGCGCCCGGTTCGGCTGCTGGACCTGACCGGGGCCTGGGCGCTGCGCAACGGTGCGGCACACGCACTCGCCTACGCGCCGCGGCCGGTGTGCCGGACGTGGGTTCGCGCGGTCTACGAGCGGTTTCCGGACGTCGAGGGGGTGCGGTCGATCTCCACCATGACCGGCGGGGTGAACATCACCCTGTGGGCGCGCGCCGCCGACGAGATCGACATCCATCCCGCGTTCGACCGCAGACTCGCCGAACCCGCTCGTCTACACCGTGCGCGGACATGTCTGCGAGCGCATCCGCTACGACATCCACTGAGCCGGGCCAAGAGCCGCCAGGCACGTCCGAGCGACAGCGCGGCGACGCAACTAGTAGTACTTTGTTAGCTCCGGCGTGTCGGCTCGAGTTCCGTGGCGATTCTCGAGACCATGCCCGTGTGGACGCAGCCGACTTGAACCGTGTCAGTGAGCAACTGGATACGTTTGTGGGCGAGGTCTTCTCGTCGCTGAAGCGGACGGATCAGCGGGCCAAAGCGGGCCTGTACGCCCGCGGGCTGATGCTGGACGGGCGCCGTAAGTCGATGCAGCCCATGGCGCAACGGCTGGGTGTGGACCACCAGCGTCTGCAGCAGTTCGTGACCAACTCGCCGTGGGACGTGGTCCCGGTGCGCAAGGCTCTGTCCCGCAAGGCGTGTGATCTGATCGCGCCGCACGCCTGGGTGATCGACGACACCGGCTTCGCCAAGGACGGGCCGGCCTCGCCGGGCGTGGCGCGCCAGTACTCGGGCACCCTGGGCAAGGTCGCCAACTGCCAGATCGCGGTCAGCGTGCACGCCGCCACCGACGCCGCCTCGGCGGCGCTGAACTGGCGGCTGTATCTGCCGGAAAGCTGGGACGACCGCTGCGCCGGCGACCCCGACACCGCCGCGGCGATCCGCACGCGCCGCAAGTGGGCCGCGGTCCCCGACGACGAGCGTCACCGCCCGAAATGGAAGCTGGCGCTGGCGATGATCGACCAACTCGTCGAGTGGGGGCGCACACCCCCACCGGTGGTGGCCGACGCCGGCTACGGTGACACCACCGCGTTCCGACAGGGCCTGACCGAGCGCGACATCGACTACGTCGTTGCGGTCAAGGCCGCGACCAGCGCCCACCCCGGCGACGCGGTCCCGGCCACCGCACCCCGGTCCCGCCGCGGCCGCCCACCCACGCCCCGCTACCCGGACAAACCGTCGAACCTGCAAGCCCTCGCCGTGGCCGCCGGGCCCGCCGCCGCCCGCGGCGTCACCTGGCGCGAGGGCACCAGGGTCGACGCGGACAACCCGACCGCGGCCATGTCCTCGCGCTTCTTGGCGCTGCGGGTGCGCCCCGCCAACAGCGACATCCCCCGCGACGAGGACGGCGCCCTGCCCGAGGTGTGGCTGCTGGCCGAATGGCCCACCGACGCCGAGAAGCCCACCGACTACTGGATCTCCACCGTGGCGCCGGACACCAGCCTGGAAGAGCTCGTCCGCCTGGCCAAGATCCGCTGGCGCATCGAACACGACTACCGGGAACTGAAAACCGGTCTCGGCCTTGACCATTTCGAGGGCCGCTCCTGGCTCGGCTGGCACCACCACGCCACCCTGGTCAGCGCCGCCCACCTGTTCATCACCACCCTGCGGGTCGCCGACCCAAAAGCGACTGGGCAGGGCTGACCCTCTACGGCGTCGTGCGCGCAATCCAACGCGCACTTGTCATTTGGATCGGCACCTGCCCACTCTGCCACCACCGGTTCCCCACCTAACAAAGTACTACTAGGAGGCCGCTGAATAATCGGCGTGCCTCCCCGGAATATGGGCCTGAGCTGGGAGAATGGCTTCGTGCAGGGTGTGGAGCGG
>DATIOK010000246.1:0-2160 GCA_035473255.1 Gaiellales bacterium | reverse complement strand
CGCCACCACCTCGGCCGCGTAGCGCCGGCTGGCCTGCATGCGCTCGGCCTCGAGCACCAGCAGCAGGTAGAGGCCGATGAACACGAACACCGTGACCGCGGCGGTGCGGCCGTCGAGCTGGTCGTGCCCGTTCACGTCGGCCACCGCCAGGTAGGCCGTCAGCGTGGCGGCGCCCAGCACCGCCCCGGCCGGCAGAGCGAACCGCAGGACCCGGCGCAGGAAGCTCCCCTGCTCGGTCGTGCTGCCGCCCGGCCCCAGCGCCAGCAGGAAGCCCGGCACTCCCACCGTGAACGTGGCGGCCAGCGACAGGTGGCGCGGCAGCAACGGAAACTCGGCCGTCCACAGGCCAAACGTGGCGATCACGAAGGCGGCGAACACCGACTTGGTGACGAACAGCTTGGCCACGCGCTGGACGTTGTTGATGATCTTACGGCCCTCGCCGACGGCGTCGGGAATGGCGCCGAAACGATCGGCCACCAGGACGCTGTCGGCGACGCTCTTGGCCAGCTGTGTGCCGCTGCCAAGGGCCACCGCCAGCCGCGCCCCCTTCATCGCCGGCACGTCGTTGACGCCATCGCCGATCATCGCCACGTAGGCGCCGTGGCCGGTCAGCGCTGCAATCAGAGCACGCTTGTTGTCGGGGGTGAGCCGCGCGAACACCGTCGCTTCGCGCGCCACGTCCGCCAGCTGAGCGGGATCCTCGGGCAGGTGCGACCCCTGCCTGGGAGTGCCGGCCACGCGAACGCCGGCCCGGGCGGCGACGGCCGCAACCGTGGCCGGCGAGTCGCCCGACATCACCTTCACGTCGACATCCTGGCGGTAAAGGAAGGCGATCGTGTCGGCGGCGTCGTCGCGCAGCCGCTCCTCCAGCACCACCAGCGCCAGCGGCTCGATCCGGGGCGTGCCGCCACCACCGTCGGCCGGGGGAACGACCTGCTCGGCGCGCCCGAAGGCAAGCACCCGGCGGCCCTCCTGCTCGTGTCCCGACACCTCGGCCGTCAGCCGGCCGGCCAGCAGCATGTCCGGCGCGCCCAGCACCAGCCAGCCGTCCTCGCGGCGGATGGCGCTCCACTTCCATCGCGACGAGAACGGCACTTCCTCCAGCGAGGCCGTGGCCGCGCCCGGCAAGCCGGCGGCGACGGCGTCCAGGGTCGAGTTGCGAGCCTCGGCGCTGGCCGCGTAGCCGGCCACGAGCGACCGGACGTCCTCCGCCGCGGCGCCGCCCAGCGGCTCAACGCCGTACAGCACCAGGTTGCCGTCGGTGAGCGTGCCGGTCTTGTCCAGGCAGACGGTGTCGACGTTGGCCAGCGACTCGATCGCGTTCATGTACTGCACGAGCATGCCCTTGCGCGACAGCCGCACGGCCCCGACCGCGAAGGTGAGGCTCATCAGCAGCACCAGCCCTTCGGGGATCATGGTGACGATGCCGGCCGTGGCGGTCGCGACAGCCTCGCGAAAGGGCGTATCGCGCGCCGCCAGCGTCCACACCAGGGCGGCGCCCAGGGGCACCATCACCGCAACCAGCAGCCGCAGCAGCTGGTTCACCTGTTGCTCGAGCGGGGAGCGCTGCGCCGTGTCCTCCCGGGCCGTGCCCAGCAGCTGCCATGCGTAGCTGTCGGGGCCGGTGCCGGTGACGACGTAGCCGCCGCTGCCCTCGACGCAGAACGACCCCGACAGCACGGGCTCGCCCTCGGCCCGCGGCACCGGCAGCGACTCACCGGTCAGAGGCGACTCGTCCAGCATCAAGCCCACCGAGCGCGACACATCGCCGTCGGCCACCACCTGGTCGCCGGAGCGCAGCGTGACCAGATCTCCGTGGACAACGTCGTTCAGGTGCAGCATCCGCTCGGTGCCATCCCGCACCACCCGCGCCTGCGGCGCCACCAGCAGCGCGGCCTGGTCGAGCACGCGTTTGGCGCGCAGCTCCTGGATGATCCCGATCGAGGCGTTCGCGATCAGGATGCCCGCGAACAGGCCGTCCGCATACTGGCCGCTGACCAGGATCAGCACCAGGAAGACGGCCAGGATCAGGTTGAACAGGGTCAGCGTGTTCGACCGCACGATGCTCTTGACCGAGCGGCTGGAGGGCGGCGGCGGGACATCCCCCCGCTGCGCGAGGCGTCGCGCGGCCTCCTGCTCGCTGAGACCGGCGGCGGCGGC
>DATIOK010000245.1:0-1868 GCA_035473255.1 Gaiellales bacterium | reverse complement strand
GGCGAGCCCTTGCCGGAACCCATGCGGGTCTCGGCGGGCTTCTTGGTGAGCGGCCGGTCGGGGAAGATGTTGATCCACACCTTGCCGCCACGGCGGATGTGCCGGTTGATCGCGATACGCGCCGACTCGATCTGCCGGTTGGTGACGTAGGCGGGCTCCAGCGCCTGGATGCCGAGGTCGCCGAAGGTCACCTGCGTGCCGCCCGACGCCGCGCCCGTGCGGTGCGGCCGGTGTTGCTTGCGGTGCTTGACCTTGCGGGGGATGAGCATGACCTACGCCTCCCCGGCGTCTGTCGGGCCGTCGGCGACCGCGGTGGCGGTGCCCCCGCCTGCGGCCTGCTCGGCGGCGGCGCGCCCGGCCTCGGTGCTCGTGCCCGTGGTGCCCGACGCCCCGGAGCGGCGCCGCTGCGGGCGCTCACGACGGGGGCCGCGCTCGGCCGACGGGGCCGCGGCGGGAACGCCCTCGCGGCGGCCACCGACGACGTCACCCTTGTAGATCCACACCTTGACGCCGATGCGGCCGAACGTGGTGCGGGCCTCGAACAGGCCGTAGTCGATGTCGGCGCGCAGCGTGTGCAGCGGCACTCGACCCTCGCGGTAGAACTCCGAGCGCGACATCTCCGCGCCGCCGAGACGGCCGGAGCACTGCACCCGGATGCCCTTGACCTGCGGGCTGCGCATGGCCGACTGGATGGCCTTGCGCATCGCACGCCGGAACGCCACGCGGTTGGACAGCTGCTCGGCCACGCCCTGCGCGACGAGCTGTGCGTCCGACTCGGCGTTCTTGACCTCGAGGATGTTGAGCTGCACCTGCTTCTTGGTGAGCTTCTCCAGGTTGCCCCGGATGCGCTCGGCCTCGGCGCCGCGGCGGCCGATCACGATGCCCGGACGCGCCGTGTGGATGTCCACCCGGACGCGGTCGCGCGTGCGCTCGATCTCGACCTTGGAGATGCCTGCCCGCTCCATGCCCTTGGAGAGCATGCGGCGGATCTCGACGTCTTCCTTCACGTACTCGGCGTACTGCTTGTCGGCGTACCACCGGGACTTCCAGTCGGTGGTGATGCCGAGTCGGAACCCGTGCGGGTTGATCTTCTGACCCATCAGCGGGTCCTCCCCTTTCCACGGTTGCGGCCGCCCTGCGCCTTCTGGGGCACGGACTCGACCTCGACCGTGATGTGGCTCGTGCGCTTGCGGATCCGGTAGGCGCGGCCCTGTGCCCGCGGCCGGATGCGCTTGAGCGTCGGGCCCTCGTCCGCGATCGCCACGGCCACCACGAGCGACTCGGGGTCCATGGCGTGGTTGTTCTCCGCGTTGGCCGCGGCGCTCGCGATGACCTTGTAGACCGGCGTGGCAGCCGCCTGCGGCGCGTACCGCAGGATGTCCAGCGCCTCGGCGACCCGGCGGCCCTTCACCAGTGCGGTGACACGGCGGACCTTCGTCGGCGACATGTGCACGTACTTGGCCACCGCACGCGCCCTGGCGGGCGCGTCGGCAGCGGCTTGGCTCGATTCAGCCATCGTTGTTCCTCTGCTTTCCGCGCTCCCCGCTCGGACTCGCTGGCGCTCGCCCGGCGCTCCGCGCAGGGCGCTGTGTCGATGATTCGCTCGCAAGCTCGCTCATCGCCTACGCGCCTTGCGGTCGTCCCTGATGTGGCCCCGGAAGGTCCGCGTGGGTGCGAACTCCCCGAGCTTGTGGCCCACCATCGAGTCCGACACGAACACCGGCACGTGCTTGCGGCCGTCGTGCACCGCGATCGTGTGGCCGATCATGTCCGGGATGATGGTGGAGCGGCGTGACCACGTGCGGATCACGGTCTTCTTGCCCGACTCGTTGAGGGCGTCCACCTTCTTGAGCAGGTGGTCGTCCACG
>DATIOK010000244.1:0-3888 GCA_035473255.1 Gaiellales bacterium | reverse complement strand
GCGCTCCACCGCCCCCGGCTATGCCGGCATCGACAACCCGCTGTTCTACATGGACCGCACCATGATGCTGTTCGGTGACGCCAAGAAGATGACCGAGGAAATCGTCAAGGGGATGGAGCCGTAGCGAGCGGGCGGACTTCTGCCACGGGCTCGATCTCGCCGCGCCTAGGCGCGGTATCATACCGGCCGGCCGAAATGGTGACGGATCAATCGGACGCTTGAGGCGTTGTGGCGGCATTGTCCTTGGAGATGCCGCCGTGCCTGCACCTTTGCCGATCCGCACCGACCATGACGCGGCTGAGCTGCGCCGCTTTGCCCGTCGGGAGCGCGACGGGCGCGTTAGCGCCCGCCTGCTAGCGCTGGCCAACGCTCTGGACGGCCTGCCCCGCGAGGTGGCGGCCAAGCTCGCCGGCATGACCGGGCAGACCCTCGGCGACTGGGTGCACCGCTACAACGTGGAAGGCGTCGAGGGCTTGCGGGACCGGCCCCGTCGCGGTCGCCCCTGCGCGCTCGACGAAGGCCGGCAGGCCGCGCTCAAAGCGCTGGTCCTTAAGGGTCCGAACCTGGAGCGTGACGGCTGCGTCGCCTGGCGGGCCCGCGACCTGTGTGCCCTGGTCGAGGAGCGCTTCGGGGTCCACTACGGCGAGAGCGGCATGCTCCGCCTGCTCAAGGGTCTCGACCTCTCGTGGCAGAAGACCAGGCCGGTCCATCCCGAGGCCGATCCGAAGGCGCAAGAGCGGTTCAAAAAACCATGCCCGGCCTGATCGATGGCCTCGCGCGCAAGCACCCTGGGAAGCGAATCGAGCTGTGGTTCATGGATGAGGCGCGGGTCGGGCAGAAGGGCGGTCTCACGCACGTCTGGTACCAGAAGGGCGTACGCCCGCGCGGGGTGCGGCAGCAGGGCTTCGCCTCCGCCCACCTGTTCGGCGCGGTCTGCCCCGAGCGCGGCGCCGGCGTCGCCCTGGTGCTGCCCGAGGTCTCGACTGCAGCCATGGAGGTCTTTCTGGCCGAGCTGGCGCGGGCCGTGTCGGCCGGGACCCACGTCGCACTGGTGCTCGACGGCGCCGGCTGGCACGTCAGCAAGCAGCTGGTCGTGCCAGCGAACCTGACCCTGATCCCGCTGCCGCCCTACAGCCCCGAACTCAACCCGGTCGAGAAGGGACAGCCAAGGAACCTCTGAAGATGAGGTTCCGTTGACGCCACGACTGGGCCATGCGGCCCTTTTGGCGCTAGCTCGCTGGATGGCAGAGCGTCATGTACAGGTCGAGACAACCACGTCTTTGCTGGCAGGATCTGCCGCTCGACCGACGGCGGCGGTTGACGGTGCTGATCGGCAGGCTGATCTGCCAGCATCTCGGGGCGCCGCGCCAGGAGGTGGACCATGAGCATCCACACTCCACTTCCCATGAGCCCGCCTCCCGGGAAAGTCCACGACCGTCATCGTGACCGGCAGGCCGTCGTTTACGTGCGGCAATCGACGCCACGGCAGGTCGAGCAGCATCGTGAGTCGACCCGGCTGCAGTACGCGCTCGTCGAGCGTGCCTGCCAGCTTGGCTGGCCACGCGCGCAGGTGCTGGTGATCGATGATGATCTGGGCCGCTCGGGAGCATCCACCGCGGACCGGCCCGGCTTCCAGCGCCTGGTTGCCGAGGTCGGCTTGGGCCATGTCGGTCTGGTCCTCGGTATCGAGGTGTCGCGCCTCGCCCGCTCCTGTCGCGACTGGCACCAGCTACTCGAGATCTGCGCTCTATTCGACACGCTCATCGCCGACGCCGATGGCGTTTACGACGCGATGGATTTCAACGACCGACTTCTGCTGGGCCTCAAAGGTACGATGAGTGAGGCCGAACTGCATTTGCTCAAAGCGCGCTTGCACGCGGGGCAGCGCGCCAAGGCGCTGCGCGGCGAGCTTGGCCTGAACTTGCCGCGCGGCTATGTCCGCCGACCCTCGGGCGAGGTGGCCCTCGATCCGGACGAGCAGGTCCAGGCGGTGATCCGGCTAGTATTTGCCCTGTTCGAGCGCCGCCGCTCGATCCGCGGTGTTCTGCTCTACTTGGTCGAGCATGACCTCCGCCTTCCCGACCGCATCCGGTCCGGCTCGGACAAGGGCGAGATCCGCTGGAACCGCCCCAATCACACCACCCTGCAAGACATGCTGCGTCACCCGGGCTATGCCGGGGCCTATGTCTATGGCCGGCGGCACACGGACCACCGCCTTCAGCTGCCCGGCAAGCCGCACAGCGGCCGTCGCATCCAGCATGGTCCAGAGCCATGGATGGTGCTGCGCCGCGACTGCTGGCCGGCCTATCTTGAGTGGGAGGCCTACGAGCGGAACCAAGAGCAGATGGCCGCCAACCGCACCCGACACCATGGCGTCCCGCGTGGCGGGCCGGCGCTGCTCGGCGGCCTTGTCCGGTGTGGCCGCTGCGGCCATCGGATGGCGCTCGCCTATTCCGACAACGGCCGTGAGGCACGCTACGTCTGCAACCATCTGGCGACGACCTTCGGCGCAGCCCGCTGCCAGTCGATCAGCGGCAGGCCGATCGACACGTTGGTGAGTGGGCTGATGCTGGCCGCCCTGGCACCGTCGGCGGTCGAAGTCGCGCTGCAGCTGGCCGAGGATCTCGAGCTGGAGCGGGCGGCCCTGCAGCGGCAGTGGGCGCAACGCCTGGAACGGGCTGCCTAC
Source organism: Gaiellales bacterium (assembly GCA_035473255.1). Classification (GTDB taxonomy): domain Bacteria; phylum Actinomycetota; class Thermoleophilia; order Gaiellales; family JAICJC01; genus JAICYJ01. The sequence goes on along the minus strand of DATIOK010000244.1, from coordinate 1,202 downwards.
GCGGTCGCACTCGCACGCCGGCGCTACGAAGCGGTCGACCCGGACAACCGCTTGGTCGCACGAACGCTGGAGCGCGACTGGGAGGCGTCCCTGGCCCAGGAACAGGTGCTGCGGCGCGAGCATGAGCGCTATCTTGCCCGTCAGCCGCCTCGCCTCAGCGAGGCCGAGCAGGTGGCGATCCGCCGGCTGGCCGAAGATGTGCCGGCGCTGTGGCAGGCCGCTTCGACCACGGCCGCCGACCAGCAGGCGATTGCGCGGCTGATGCTCGATCAAGTCACCATCCTGGTCGAGGGCAGCAGCGAGCGCGCGGTCATCGAGTGCTATTGGGCCGGTGGCATGCGCACCCGCCACGATCTCCTCCGCCCGGTCGCGCGCTTCGAGCAGCTGCACGATTTCGACCGGCTCTTGGCGCGGATCACCGAGCTGCGGCAGCAGGGCTTGGCCGCGGCGGCCATCGCGGCGCGCCTGAACAGCGAAGGCTGGCGGCCGCCCAAGCGGGCGAGCTTCAACGAGCCGATGCTGCATCGTCTGCTGCAGCGCCATGGCCTTGGTGGCCAGCGGCCAATCTGGACGCGGCATGCGCCTCGGCAGGATGAGCAGGAGTGGACGCTCCAGGAGTTGGCCGACCGGCTTGGGGTCGGGCATCCGACCGTCTACGGCTGGCTGCGCCAGGGCCGTCTGCACGGCCGGTTGGCCCATGTTGGTGGTCAGCGCATCTGGCTGGCCAGGCTCTGCGAGACGGAGATCGACCGCCTTCGATCGGCCCGGCAACCGACCTGATGCCGGAAGCAACCGTGTTTATCCGGCAATGAGGAACATCGCTTAGAGAGGCACCATGACCAAACCGTTGAGCGGGTGTGGGAGCACCTGCGCGACCGCTGGCTCAGCCACCGCGTGCTCGCCGGCGGCTACGAGGCCGTAGTGGACGCAGCTTGCGCCGCCTGGAACGCGCTCCTCGACGAGCCGGGACGGCTGCGCTCGCTCACCAACTTTCCTTGGCTGCCCGCGTCCGTCACCAATTCGTAGGCCTGGTATAAGATCAACTCCTCCAGGGACGATCCTCGACGCTGATCTACGACTTGAACTCCTTGCCGGTCCAAGATCGGGTCCGGCCAGGCCATAATGTGTCCAATCCAGAGCGCATGTGCTGCGCCTCAGCCCCTTGATGTTCTGTCACCAACTTCATGCACCACCATGTGCAT
>DATIOK010000243.1:0-2205 GCA_035473255.1 Gaiellales bacterium | reverse complement strand
AGCCGGGGCAGGCTGCCGGCGCCAGGGCGGGAACCGCTGGCCGTTCGGCCCCCGTAGCGGCGGGAAGCGGAGCGGGACCGGCGGCCGACCACGGACCTCAGCCGGATGTGACCTGGATCACATGAGAAAGCCCAGGAAGGCCGGAAATAGATTCCGATACGAGACGGTTCCGTATCGATAGATCCGGGATCCGGAAGCTGTTGACGAAGACAACACAGGTCTAGGCCAGCACCTTCCCGGTCCGGTGCACAAGCTTCAAGTGATCCGAGAAAGGGACACATGGATTCGCAGAGCATCTACCGTCGCCGCTGGGTGATTCTCAGCGTGCTGATCGTCGGGCTGCTCGCCATTGTCATCGACAACACGGTCCTTAACGTGGCCATGAAGACTATCGCCGAGCCTCGCGGGGGCCTCGGCGCGAGTCAGAGTCAGCTCGAATGGGCCATCAACTCCTACACGCTGGTCTTCGCCGGTCTGCTCTTCACGTTCGGCGTCATCGGCGACAAGGTCGGTCGCAAGCGCATGCTCATGATCGGGCTGGCGCTGTTCGGAATCGCGTCGCTGCTATCGGCTTACGCGCAGACGCCGGAGCAGCTGATCTTCGCGCGGGCCGCGATGGGCCTGGGCGGTGCCGCGGTCATGCCGCAGACGCTGTCCATCATCTCCAACGTCTTCGAACCGGCCGAACGGCCCCGCGCGATCGGCCTGTGGGCCACCGCGGTCGGCATCGGCATCGCCACCGGCCCGGTGCTCGGCGGCCTGCTGCTCGACCACTTCTGGTGGGGTTCGGTCTTCCTGATCAACGTGCCGGTGACCGTCGTGGGCATCATCGCCGCGGCGATCCTGGTGCCGGAATCCCGCAACCGCGAGGCCGGCGGGATCGACTACGTGGGCGTGCTGCTGTCCATCGCGGGCCTGGTGCTGCTGGTGTACGGCATCGTGCAGGGCGGCGACAGCGCCTCCTGGCTGCACCTGGGCGTGATCGGCCCGATCGTCGGCGGCCTGGCCATCCTCGCCATCTTCGCCTGGTACGAGGCGCGGATCCAGCATCCCTCGCTGGACGTGCGGCTGTTCCGTGACCGGCGGCTCTCCGCCTCGATCGGATCGCTCGGCCTGGTGTTCTTCGGCATGGGCGGCGTCTTCTTCTTCACCAGCTTCTACCTGCAGAACGTCCGGGGCTACACCCCGCTGGCGGCGGGCCTGCTGACCGTGCCGTTCGCGGCCGGGCAGCTGCTGATGTCGCCGCGCAGCGCCCGCATGGTCCAGCGTTACGGGGCCAAGGCCGTCGGCGCGACCGGCATGTTCGTCATGGCCGCCGCCATCGCGGGCTACGCCACCCTCGGCACGGACTCGCCGATCTGGCTGCTCGGGGTGCTGTTCGGCATCCAGGGCGCGGCGATCGGCGTGAGCATGCCGGCCGCGACCGCCGCGGTGATGGACGTGCTGCCGCGCGAGCGGGCCGGCGCCGGGTCGGCGCTGACCAACACCGCCCGCCAGGTCGCGGTCGCGCTCAGCGTCGCCATCCTCGGCTCGATCCTGGCCGAGTTCTACCGGAACGCGCTCAGCCCGTCGCTGACCGCCCTGCCGGCCGCGGCCCGGAGCGCGGCGTCGTCCTCGATCACCGCCACCCAGGCGGTCGCGCAGCAGCTCGGTACGTCCGGGCGGTCGCTGCTCGGGCCGGCCAACGACGCGTTCGTGAGCTCGATGCGGGTCACCACGCTGATCGCGGCGGTGCTCGCGCTCGCGGGCGGTTTCGTGGTGCTGCGCTGGATGCCAGGCAAGCCGGCGAAGGCTAACGCCGACCCCTCCTACGAGGCCGAGCTTGCCATACTGGAAGAGCAGCACATGCTCGAGAGCTCACCGCGAGAGGGGTGACCCCCCATGCAGCCCGTGATCCTGGATCAGGGGCCTGGCGCTGAGGCCGGGTCGGCGGGAACCACCCGCCGGCCCGGCCGGCCGCGCAGCGAGCAGGCCGAACAGGCGATCATCGATGCCACCCTCGACCTGTTCGCCGAGCAGGGATTCGAGGGCGTCTGCGTCGAGGCCGTCGCGGCCCGCGCCGGAGTCGGCAAGGCGACCATCTACCGCCGCTGGCCGAACAAGGAGGAGCTGCTGCTCGCCGCGCTCAGCTCGATGAAGTCACCGTTCCCCGAGCCCGTCGGCAACGTCAGGGACGACCTGGTGGCGCAGATGACGGTGATGTGC
>DATIOK010000242.1:0-2441 GCA_035473255.1 Gaiellales bacterium | reverse complement strand
CGCCACGACCCTGGAAGAGCGGGTGGGCGCGGTGCGCGACCTGACCGGTGGCCTCGGCGCCGACGTGGTGGTCGACTGCTCCGGCACGTCCGTCACATTCCTCGAGTCGCTGGAGCTGGTGCGTGCCGGCGGCACTGTGATCGAGGCCGGCGCGTTCGTCGACATGGGATCGGTTGAGCTCAATCCCAACCGCCACATCTGCACCAAGGGCGTGTCGGTGCTGGGCATCGGCGGAGAGACGCTCGAGCAGTACGGCCCCAGCCTGGCCATGCTCGCGCGCCACCAGCACCGGCTGCCGTTCGCGCGGGCGATCACACACGAGGTCGGCCTGGACCAGCTCGAGGACGCGCTGGCGCTGGCGCAGACCGGCGCGGCGATGAAGGTGCTGGTGGCTCCGAATGGGTCCGGGTGAGCTCACCGGTACCAGCCGTCGGCCGGAGCCGGTAGCGCCCCCACCCGCTCCCGCCACGGCTGCGCCAGCCGCTCGGCGATCCCGACCAGCCGCTCCAGCAGCGGCCGGCACTGCTCGCGAAGCGCCTGGTCGGACTCGGCCTCGTCCTCCACCAGCGCCGCGTCGAACAGCGTGCGCCCGACGATGAAGCCGCTGGCCCCGGCCCGGCAGGCGTCTTCGATCTGACCCTCGAGCACGGCCGGATCGGCGCCACCGCCGAGCAGCACCCACGGGATCAGCGATCCGCAGGCGTCATCGACGTCCGCGCAGGCCTCCGCCGACCCGGGATACTGCAGCTTCAGCACGTCGGGCTCGAGCGTGGCCAGCCGCCGTGCACCCTCGACCACGAGCTCCGCGAAGCGGTCACCGCCGGCCCGCTCCTCACCCTCGCGCTTGTAGACGATCGGCTCCAGGATCAGCGCCAGGCCGGCCGCCCGGCAGCCCTCGACCGCCTCGGCGACGACCCGCTCCTGGCGTTCCGCCTGGTCGGCCACGTCCACCCGGTAGGGCAGCAGCAGCTTTGCCCCCGACGCTCCCAGCCGCCGCCCCTTTTCCGGCGACCAGCCCTCCAGGAAGGTGGTCACGTCCAGCTTGGCAACGTCGCCGTACCCCATGCCCTCCAGCGGCACGGCCACGCCGGTGCTGCCCGGCACGGCACCGGCCGCCAGGGCCTGCGCCGCTGCGTATTCGGCGTCGAGCAGCACCATCGTCGCAGCCGGCGCCAGCGCCGAGGCCACACGCACCTTCAGCCGCGTGATGCCGGCACGATCGAGCTCCAGCCCGCGCTTCGCGAGCACCGCCTGCAGCGAGTCGCGGTGGTCGATCGCCGCCCCCGCGATCACGCCCCTGGCCGAGCTGAGCTGGTCGAGCGCACGAGCGCGCTGGGCCGAGTGAAGGTGGTCGCTCATCCGTCCGCTCCAACCGCGCGGCGGGCCACGGCCGACAGCAACCGTGCATCGCGCATCGCCTGTTCGACCGTGTTTCGCACCGGCTCGGCGCCCATGACGGCGGCGTGAAACCCCTCCAGCTCTCGCACGAACGCCTCGCCGTACCCTGCCTGCACGTGCGTGGTATCCAGCCGCAGCCCCTGCGAGCGCCGCACCCAAAGGTCGGTCTGCTGGTGATTCAGGTAGGGCGCCGGGAACTGCATCTCGATCACGTTCTGCTCGAAGTGCAGCACGTAGCGCTCGCGGTACCACGCGATGCCCGGTACCAGTACCTGGGCGAAGTGCCACGCCGCGGCGCCGTTCAGAAGCGACACCGTGCCGGCGGCGGACTCGCCACCCGCCCAGATGTGGCCGTCGACCACGTCGCCATCACCGATGCCCATCCGCTCGAGCATGCCGTGCACGGCGTTGATCGTGTGGATGACACCGGACATGAGCGGGTCGGCGTAGCCGCGAAGGTGCTCACCGTCCACCGTCACGCCCAGCGCCTCGGCCGCCCGCGCTCGCTGCAGGGCGCGAGCGTCCTCTATCAGTGCCACAGGCACGTCGTCGGCCCGCAGCAGCGGGCGGTGCGCGACGAATGGCCACGAGTCGGGGTCGCTGACTTCGACCGAGATGTAGCGCAGCCCCTCCCCGCCTTCCGGCAGCAGGTCCAGCGCGGCCTCGTAGTTGGGGTCGAACCGCTTCATGTAGCCAACCTGGACGACGAGCCCCTCGCGGTCGCGGCGCTCGATGATCTCGGCCGCCTCGCGCTCGGTATAGCAGAGCGGCTTCTCGCAGAACACGTGCAGGCCGGCGTCGAGGCCGGCTACCACCGTGCCGGCGTGCAGCGGGTCGGGAGTGGCCACGAGCAGCGCATCCAGCCCCAGCCCCAGCAGGTCGGGCAACGTTTCCACGGCGATGATCCCGTGACGCTCGGCCACCGCCTCGCGCACATGCGCCGACGGGTCGGCCACGCCCACCAGCTGGAACCGGTCGCCCAGCGACACGAGGTTGGGCAGGTGTTCGATCTGCGCGATCATCCCCGCCCCGACCACGCCGAT
>DATIOK010000241.1:0-9115 GCA_035473255.1 Gaiellales bacterium | reverse complement strand
TTCCTGAGCAGCGCCCCGCCGAGTGCGAGCTTGTCGTCCTGCTTCTGGTAGTTGTCCTCCCAGGTGAGCTGCACGAGCCCGCGGCCGTACCAGGGATAGTAGGGCTTCGATTTGAGATACGACTCGCCGCCGTCTTCGATGATCGGCTGCATCGTGAACGCGGTCTCGTGCCACGCGGTGGCGAGGCAGTACGCCAGCATGCGGTCGTCCAGATGGTGTGCGTCGGGGATCGGTGGGTTCTTCGTATCGTACCAGTTGAGCAGCACGGTGCAGCCGTCGACTTGCTCCGCGGTGAGCGAGCCGCCCGCGAGCGAGGTGCGGATCGAGTCGAAGAAGTAGTCGCGATGGATCGTCACGGCGAAGCCTCTTACGGGATCACGTCGACGAGGGCGCAGACGTCTTCCAGGCGGTCAGTCCCGGGCGGCAGGGGCGACGTATCCGTGCCGACTCGCTTCGCGCGGAAGCAGACGAGGGTCCGGCCAATGTCGAGGACGCAGGCGTAGCGCGGGCTGGAGAGCGTCAACGTGTGCGTGCCGCAGCCGTCGGTGAAGGTGATGGGCGATGGCGGATGCATGAAGCCCTGCGTGTCGAGCTTGAAGCACTGGCCGTTGAGCGTGCCGAGGAGGCCACCGAAGAGCAGACGCAGCTTGATCCGGAACAGCAGGTTGCCGAGCGACGGGGCGTCGACGGTCTCGAACTGCGCGTCGGGCTGCGCCACGGTGGCGTCGAGATTGGTGATCGTCGACTCGGTGACGCACGCGCCGGCGGCGGCGGTGGCGGGCGCGAGCAGGCGGAACGGCTTGGCGGGGGCGTCGTGCGTGTCGCTCTCGTAGGCGGCGAAGACGTCGGCCTGCGGGACGTTGCAGCATTGCGCCGGTTGATTCGCACAGGCCGGATTGCAGACCTGAGCCAGGGTGAGGGTGGGGAGGAGGAGCAGGGTAGCGACGAGGATCGGCTTCATGGTGTTACCTTCCTATGCAGGTTGCGCTCGCGATGTAGCGCAGGTTGGAGCCGTTCGAGAGCGTCGACACCGCCGTCGACGATGTCTTCCACTCGGTATCGCTGACCGGACCGGAGAAGAGCTGGTGCAGCCGCTTCGTATCGTCCGCGTCGGGCGGCGTGATCTCGGTGATCGCACCGCCGCCGATCACCTGCGTCCCGGGGGGACACGCGACGACGACCTCGATCAGGGCGCCACCCTGCACGCGGCCGAAGTCCTGCGTGATCGACACGATCTCTGCCGTCGCCCCGGGCGGCCCGGTGGCCCCCGTCGGCCCGGGCGTCAGCCCCGGCGGCCCCGCAGGCCCCGGCATCCCCGCCGCTCCCACCGCGCCAGCGGGCCCGGTCGGCCCCACCGGCCCGGGCAGTCCGGGCGCACCGTCCGCGCCCGTCGGCCCCGTCGGGCCGTCGACACAGCGGAGCTTGCGGAGACAGAAGGCGAACTTGCCCCCCGGCACGAGCGGCTTCGTCGGCAGGCGGACCACGGGGCAGGCCCCCGCGGGCAGGCTACGGCCGACGAGCAGCAGCAGCAGCAGCGAGCTCGCGATTGGCCTGGATGTTCTCATTGATCGCAGCTTCGAAGCGGACGCCGAGGTGATCGAGCGTCTCGAGCACGGCGGTCTGCATGGCGGCGACGGAGCGGGTGCGCTCGTCCTCGGCGCGCTGCATGCGCTCCATGGCAGCGCCGACCTGGGTCAGGACGAACCAGAGCAGGATGCCGGCGAAGACGGTCGGCACGCCCACCTGCGTCGTCAGCGTGACGACCGGGCCGAGCCAGCCCGGCAGCGGTGCCGCGGACGGTGGGGCGCCGGGGCCGGTCATCGCGCGGGGGTGGCGACCCGACCGACGTGGGAGGGTGGGGCTGGGGGCAGCTCCAACGCGCGCCGGCCGGGTCGCGGAGTGGGTAGCATGGGACGACCGGGGGGGGCCGTCTAGCAGAGCAAAGCCCGCTCGGCTAGTGGAGGGGGGCATGCGTCAGGCACTCCGCCGCGCGCGCTCCCACGGTCTGCACGGCAGCACCGGGCCGTCCCCCCACGAGGTCGCCCGCGTCCTCCCCCCACCGTCCCTGCCCCATGTCCACCTCGATCCGGCCGAGCTGCGCCGCATCGCCCGCAAGAACCTGCGCGGCAATCGCGGCCAGCCACTCGCCCCCGGCTGGCGCTGACCCCCCCGTTGACAACACCCCCGCATCGGCCTGATACGTCGCTGCATCCCGAGTTGTTAGCCTCGGTAGGGCGACAGGCGCAGGGCCACGGCACCCGACAGCCGCGGACCCCAACAGCCTCTGAGGAGGGGAGTGGACCCGCCGGACGGTCCTGCGCCCTGGCAACAGCACGCCACCGCGCAGGGTCCTGCAGCTCAGGGGAGCGCCTCGCGGCAACCCCTCGGCCGGACGCAGGACACCACCGACCCCACCCGCAGGGAGGGGGGGTCAGGGGGGGAGGGCCCATGGGATCAGCCCGGTCCGATGGTCTCGAGCGTGCGTGCCGGAGGTAGCACGCCTGTCTGCTACCATGCTACCCGATCCTGCGCGGCCCACTCGCCGCGCGAGGGCATGCTCGCCCGTCCCGGGCTCCCCCGGCCCGGCCCCCACCCCACCCCGGCACTGTCAACCCAGCCAGCCAGCCTGCTAGCTGGCTAGAAAGGCCCCCACCCAGGGAGGTAGGGGGCCGCGAGCGCGTAGGCGTGAGCAGCGGCGGGCGGAACGGGGGCCGCGTGCGCGGGCCATCGGCACGAGACGGCGGGCCCATCCACACAAGCTACACCCGCACCAACCTAGCGGCTGGTGTATGGCGCGAGGGGTCCGCCGTGTGCTAGGGGCGGTGGGGCATGGGCGACCAGCCGTGGCGGACCGGGGCGGGGGCGATGTATCGCAAGCACCCGGGCCCCCCGCCCGAGGTGGTGGCCGAGCGGCTCGCGAAGATGCATGCGCGCGGGTCGGAGACGCGGGCGGAGCGGGCGGCGGCGCATCGAACCTGGCTCGAGTCGGTCGGCGGCATGAGCATGGAGGCGCTGCGGCACTCGACGCCGACGCGCTTCTGGACCGTCGCCATGATGCATTGTGGCGGGGCGGACCTCGGCACCATCGCCCGGGCGCTCGGCTATGCGAACGTCGCCGGGGCGCAGCGGGCGCTCAAGCACCCGGCGGTGCAGCGCATGGTGCAGTTGGTGCGCGAGGCGCAGCTCGAGCGTGTCTTGCGCGGCGAGTACGGCGTGACGGCGCAGGCGCAGGCGGCGGCGCCGGCGGTGATGGAGCATGTGACCGAGCTCGCGGGGGCGCGGAAGGACAAGGCGACGGGCGAGCGCTTGGGGCGGGCGCGGCGGGATGCCGATGCCTTGCGCGCGGCCGAGCTGACGCTCACGGTGAGCGGGCACAAGGTCGAGCGGCAGGCGCATCTCCACCTGCATGTGCTGGAAGAGATGAGCGAGGCGGAGCTCGAGGGGCTGGCGACGTCGGGGACCTGGCCGGAGCGCTATCGCAACGTGACCGGGCTCGTGAGTGGGCCCGAGGGGGAGTGAGCCATGGATACCGAGCAGCCTCTCGTCTTCGATGCGAATGGGGGCGACGCCCCGGCCGTGCCACGCCGCCCGGGACGCAGCCGAGCCGGGGAGCCGGGCGTGCAGGCGGCGTGCCGGCGGGTACTCGCCGCCCTCGACGGGCTCGGGGCAGGCGAGCAGCTCCGGGTGCTGCGCGCCGCGGCGCTGCTGCTCGGGCCCGACGACCCGACGGCATGAAGCGCAAGCGGCCGCGCTGCTGCCGGTGGTCGCGTACCAGCATTCACCGTTGGGAGCGCGCCGTGGACGTCTGCACCGAGGACTGGTTGCACCTGACGCTGCTCTACTGGACGGAGGCGCCTGGGAACGACCCCGACCGCATGTTCTGTAGCTACTGCGGGCACACGTTCGGGTGCCATCTCCGGGCGCGCGGCGAGGTGCTCGACGCCAACGGGCATCCCGTCCCGGCCGAGGCGACGGCATGACGGCGCCGGTACCGTGCGCCAACTGCGGCAGCACGCGGGAGCCCGTCGCCGGCCGCGTGGTGAGCCTCCAATGCGCCGACTGCGACTGGCCCGTGGGCGTGCCGGTGCCAGATGCTCCCCTGTGCTCGATCTGCCGCCGCCGCCACGGGCCCGAGCGGACGCATGCCGCTGAGTGAGCCCGACCGCCAAGCGGCGCAGCGCGGGGGGCTCGGCTGCCCGGAGTGCTGCCGCGGCGTGCTCTGGTGGCTGCCGATCGAGCGCGTGCTCGCCTGCGATACGTGCGGTGTCGAGGTCGAGCCCGGCGAGATTGCGAGCGAGGGATGACCGCGCAGAAGAGGGCTAGCCATCTAGCCCGGTTCGGGATTCACTCACCGTGGAGGTATTCACCATGGTTCGACAGGACCCCGACCGCGATCCCGATCCGCGCCAGCAGCCGCAGCCCGGGCAGCCCGGGGGCGGCCCCGGTGAGAAGCCCGGGCAGCACGGCCATCCAGGCGGCGGCACCGGCGGCCAGCAGGGCGGCGAGAAACACGGCGGCGACAAGCAGGGCGGCGAGGGCACCCGCTGAGCGTCCCCCTCTCCCCGCGGGGCGCGTCTAGTGGCGGACAGCGCCGGACGCGTCCTCGGCCCCGAGCATCCCCTCGCGGTCCGTGCCGCCGCCCGGCTGGTGCTCGAGCAGCGTCGTGCCCTCGCGGCCTACGGGGTCCAGGGCGATCCGTGGGCGTTCGTCCGCGACTGCGTCTGGACGCGTGACGAGGCGACCGGGCAGGTGCGCCGCTACCCGCACCAGGAGTACGCCGAGCTGCTCGTGCGGCGGTGGCAGACGGAGCCGCTGCTGGCGGTGGCGAAGAGCCGCCGCATGGTCGTCACCTGGCTCTTCGTCGCCTGCAACTACTGGCTCGCCCGCTTCTCCCCGCTCGCGAAGGTGGCATTCATGGCCCGCAAGCTCGGCAAGACGGAGACGGAAGGATCCGCCGAGCTCGTCCGCCGGGCGTACTTCATCCACCGCCATCTCCCGCCGGTGCTGCCGCCGTGCGAGGTCGAGTACTCCGTCGGCTTCCTCCGCTTCCCGAACGGCTCCGAGATCGTCGCGCTCGGCGAGGGCGAAGAGCAGGCCCGGCAGCACACGTTTACCAGCGTCCTCGCCGACGAGGTGGCGTTCTGGGAACACGCCTACGAGACCTGGGTGGCGCTGCGGCCGACGATCGAGGGCGGCGGACGGATCACGGCGGTGAGCTCCGCGGCGCCGGGGTTCTTCAAGGATCTGGTACACGACCAGCTCGGGTGATAGACGGGCCGGCCCGTGAGGGCGACGAGCACGGCTGCCACGGTGCCGCCGAGAGGCGAGGTCGCCCCGCTCGTCAACTGGGCCGCGCTCTGGCATCGCGTCGCCGCGCAGTGCCGCGACCTCCGCCGGCTCTGCGGCATGAGCCAGGAGCAGGTCGCCACCGCCGCCGGGCTGAGCCAGAGCGCCATCGCCCGCTTCGAGAGCGGCCGCTGCCATCGCTTCCCCGTGTCGACCGCCACCCGGATCATCGCCACGCTCGCGCGGGCATCCGTGCGGATCGAGGGCGGGGTGCCGAGCCACCTGCTGGCCCCGCTCGCCCTGCTCCGCGAGGTGCTGCCGGCCGTCGAGACGGTGCCGCAGCCCCCGCGTGATCCCGAGCTCGCCGAGCTGCTCCGGCTCTACCACCTCGTGCCCCGGGCGCAGCGCCCGCTCGTGCTCCAGGTGATGCGGCCGTTTCTGGCGCATCTGACCGAGTGGCAATGAGATTCGACGCCGAGATCACGCTCGACGTCGAGGTCGAGATCCTCGACGCCACGCGCGGCACGGCGGGGCGGCTCGGCGACCGCCCGGAACGCTGCTACCAGGCGGAGCCCGCCGACGTGTCACTCGCCGTCTGGCTCGGGCAGAACGGCGGCCGCGTCGACCTCGGGCCGCACCTGCCGGCAGACGTGCTCGAGTCGCTCACCGCCGAGGCGGTCGAGCGCCTGCAGGACGACGAGCCCTAGCGCCGGGCGACGTGGCGGCTGAGTGCCCGCCAGCGGTAGAGCGCGACGACGCCGAGGAACGCCGCGAGGTCCTCGGAATCCTCGTAGGGCACGACGACGTAGCTGCCGTCACGCTTCAACTGCACGCCCAGCCGGGCCGGGGCGTGCCAGTTGACCGGCTCGAGCCGCCCGCCGCCGCGCGGGGCGACCCACAGCCCCGGCTGCGCGTAGCCTGCCGTCTGCAGCCCGTACGTCGCCGCCATCTTCGTCGTGGCCTTCCGCTCGACGACGACCCAGGAGCCGTTGAGCGTCCCGATCGAGTCGGCGGTGCCGGCGTAGCCGTACTGCGGATGATACAGCGGCACCTGCCCCGCCGCCGGCTCGTAGCCGTAGTCGGCGCAGAAGCACGCCCACGCCTCGACGTAGGGCACCGCCTCGGGATGCACGCTCGCCCAGTCGAGATCGCCCTCGTCGAGCAGGTCGCAGCAGGCATCGACGTGGATACCGCGGGCGCGGGCGTGTGCCAGCACCTGCCGCGAGATGAACTTGTAGTCTGGCGTCAGCCCGGCGTCGTCCAGGAGTTGCGTCACGCTCGGGACGACGAGCCCGTCGACGCGGTAGGTATGCGACTCCGGCTCGAAATCGAGCGCGGTCGGCCCCGCGTCCTCTGCGGCGTCACTCATTGTTGGTGTCGTGCTCGACGATCTCGCCGTCGATCACCGCCCGGTAGAGCACCCGGTCGAGCTGCTGGCCCGCCGCATGGCGCAGGAATTCCAAGGGCCCGGCCCCCGCATGCGCGTGCGCGTCGCCGTTCGAGTCGAGGTAGACCGTCAGGTAGATCATGCCGCCTCAGTGCATCGGGTGCTGCGGGCGTGGGGCGGAGTACGTCCGGCGGCGGACCAGCCGGGGCTGCGGCCGCGCGCCACCCTGCAGCGCCGCCTCGACGGCGACGGGGATCTGCTCGCAGAGCTCGTCGTAGTGCCGGTAGCTGCAGTGGGTCAGCTTGGTGCGGCCCGTGGTCGTCGCGACCCAGCCGCCGAGCCACTCGCGGGCGCGGTTGAAGACGTCTTCGTGCTGGTCGTCGGGGACGTCCGCCTGCCCGATCGCATCGTGGAGCAGCGCGAAGAGCCGCCCGACGCGGGGCTTCGACAGCGCGTCGGAGGGCGCACCCGCCTCGTCTGCCGCCACCGTCCGCTTCGCCGCCGCTGCGGCATCGACCGACCGCCGCAGCGTCTGCTGCAGGGGCTCCGCCTTCGCCCGCTGGGCGGGGGCGGGGGCCTGCGTGCGGCGGGGCGCCTCAAACGGGGCGGGCTCGTCGGCGTCGCGGGCACTCGCGGGCATGTCCTCGAGGTCCTGCGTGAAGATCTCGGAGAGCCCCGCGCAGCGCAGCACGGCATCGGTCTGCGCCGACTTCTGCGCCATCTTGAGCGTCTTGTTCACGTCGCCGAAGTCCTGATCGCGGTGGCGAGCCCCGCGGCCCTCGGCGACGACGGTGCCACTCGCCGTCTGCAGCTCGCAGACCAGCGTCACGAGCCCCGGCTCGCCGCCGAGCATCTCCCACGACTCGACATCGCGCCGGAAGCGCGGGCGAAGCTGCAGCAGCCCGCAGAGCTTCTCCGAGCCTGGCTTGCAGAGCGTCGCCTTGCCGCCGCAGGTGCGACACGTCGGGCTCGCCGCGTTCGCACGCTCCGGGCAGTCCGCCTTGTTGCCGCGCGGCCCGACCTTGCGGTGGATCAGCATGTAGTCGATCCCGGCGACGAGGTGGTCGAAGAGCCAGCGGATGAAGAGGTCGCGCGCCTCGGAGTAGGTCGCAAGCTGCGTCGTCAGCGCGGCGGGATCGTACAGCACGAGCCCGTCGAGCACCGCCGGCGGCGGCGCGGTCTCCGGCAGTGCCGCTGCCACTTCCAGCGGCAGCGTGGCGGTGACGTCCTCGGGTTCCATAGTGACCTCCCTACTCCTGTTGCGCCGTTTCTGGTAGATGCGTGCGGAAGTGGCATTCTTGGCGGGCGTGCGGTTGCGGTCGGCGTCGGTGCGCGACGGCGGCTGGCGACACGTTCCGCTCCCGGTCTCCGCCGCTGCCACCGTCGACCCGACGGATGCCGACGTGGCTCGCGCCGCGCGGGCGCGGCCGGCGTTGCCGGCGGAGCGCTTACGCCTGGCGGTGTTCATTCATGCCCTCAACGAGCTGCACCGCTACGGCCGCGGCACGCCGGTCGGCGACGAGGTGCGGGCGTGGTTCGCGAGCGACGCGCAGTGGTGGCCGTACCACTTCCTGCCGATCTGCGACGGGCTCGGGCTCGATCCCGACGCCGTGCGGGCGCGGGTGCTGGGCCACGGGCCCCGCGCCGTCGAGCCGACGATCGCGGTGCTCGTGCCGCTCGTGCGGCGGGCAGCGGCGCGGTAACTCGTTCATGCCTGAGTAGACGTACCGCACCCCCCAATAGGTGTCAATAGTGACCCGTATTGGAAACGACCCCGATCTGTCGTTGTCAGGTGGGGGCCATTCTGGTACGTGCTCCGGTATGCCGACTCGTCGCCGCAACGGCCGCCGCCAGCCGCTGCTCCCCCGCAACGTCGTCTACCGGAGCATCCAGGCGGCGGGGGGGCCCCTGGTGGTCGAGCAGGCGCTCGGCATCTCCACCGCCACGCTCAAACGCTGGCGGCGGGTGGGGGTGGTGACGGACGCTGCGGGGGTGCTCCGCTGGGCCGCCCTGCTGCACACCGACCCCGCCGCCCAGCTCGACCTGGCGCGGCGCCTGGCGGGACTCCCCGTATCCCGTATACGGCTGCGACGCATCATGCACCCGCCGGACGCAGAGTAAGCCAATTTATGTTGACACGGTAGCGGAATCCCCTTGTAGTGCGCGACTTTATGGCTCACTTCTGACCCCCGTGAGTGCCGGTCAGCCGCCAAAAAAGCCGCAACACCGCCGCGCGCTGCCCAAACGTCCCGCCGAGCCGGCCGGCAAGCGCCGCAGCGTCTGGCTCGAGCACGAGCTCTACGCCGAGCTGGTGCGCCGCGCGCAGGCGGATGATCGGAGCATCTCGTACGTGATCCGCCAGTTCATCAAGCGCGGGCTGCGAGAGAAACCGACTCGCTCGTAGCGCGCGACCGCCGCGGCCCGCCTAGTCGCCCGGCATCT
>DATIOK010000240.1:0-10924 GCA_035473255.1 Gaiellales bacterium | reverse complement strand
GACCGGAACACGCCGCCCAGCTGTTCGCGCGGCAGGTGGCCGAGCGCGTAGAAACAGGTGACGCCGTCAAAGCTGGCATCGGGGAACTCGACCGACGCCAGGTCGGCATGCACCAGCTCGGCGTCCGGCAGCCGCTCGTGGACCAGCCGCAGCTGCTCCTGTGAGATGTCGACGCCCGTCACACGGTGGCGCTCGGCCAGCCCCACGGTGGAGGGCACGCCCGCGCCACAGCCGAGATCGAGCACGTCGCCGCCTGGCGGCAGCCGCTCCAGCAGCAGATCCAGCATGCGGGCGCGGCCGGGGTCGTCGATCCCGCCCGCCCAGGCCAGGTAGCGCTCCGCGATCCGGTCATAGCCGGACTCGACCAGCTGCTTGCGCGGGTCGCTCGAGGCCGGCTGCCGCATGGCCGTCAGCCTACCGTGGGCCGTCGGCCCAGCCACCACGCACACGCTAACCTCGACCGTGGATGCCCCTGATCCCCGACCAGCCGTCGCACTTCGAGTTGGTGCCGACCTCGCGATCGCGTAACCGCGTGCGCGTCGTCTGCCTGGGCGGCGGCACCGGCCTGTCGATGATCCTACGCGGGGTGAAGCGCATCTCGAACGTCACCGCGGTCGTCACCACCACGGACGACGGCGGCAGCTCCGGGCGCCTGCGCCGCGACTTCGGCATGCCCGCCCCCGGCGACGTGCGCCACTGCCTGTCGGCGCTGGCCGAGGACGAGTCGCTCGTGAACCAGCTGTTCGAGCACCGCTTCACCAACGGCGAGCTGGCCGGCCACAGCTTCGGCAACCTGTTCCTGGCCGGGCTCACCGACCTCCTTGGCAGCTTCGACCAGGCCGTGTCCGAGTCGGCGCGGGTGCTGGCGGTGGTGGGGCGGGTGGTGCCCAGCACCACCGACATGGTCGAGCTGGTGGCCGAGATGGAGGACGGGCGCACCGTGCGCGGCGAGACCGCGATCGCGGCCGACGGCTCACGGATCCGGAGCGTGCGGCTGGATCCGCCCGACCCCGCCGCCCACCCGCGCGCGCTGCAGGCGATCGAGCGGGCCGACCTGATCGTGATGGGCCCCGGCAGCCTGTTCACGAGCACGCTGCCGCCGCTGCTGGTACCGGGCATCCGCGAGGCGGTGCGTGCGGCCAAGGTGCCGCGCATCTACGTCTGCAACCTGCTGCAGCAGCCGGGTGAGACCGAGGGCTACCGCGCTTCCGACCACATCGCGCGCATCTACGAGCACGTCGGCGACGACCTGGTGGACGCCGTGCTGGTCAGCCGCAACCGGGCCGAGCACGGTGTGCCGGTGCCGGTCGATCGCGGCGGCCTGCGCCGCCAGGGTGTGCGCGTGTTCGGCGCGCGCCTGGCCGGTGAGTGGCAGCACGACGCCGACAAGCTGGGCCGCACGCTGGTGCGGCTGTCGCGCTGGAACCGCGATGAGCTTCAGTGAGGACGTCCGGCACGAGCTGGTCGAACGGCCGCCGGCCAAGAGCTGCTGCCGGCTGGCGTTTCTGTCCGGCCTGATCCGCCACGCCGGCAGCCTGCAGATGCGGAGCGGGGGAGAGCTGGCGGCGGTGGCCGAGCTGGCCGATCCGGCGGCCGCCCGCCTGGCCTTCACGCTGCTGCGCGAGCGCGGGGCCGACTGCGAGATCCTGTCCTTTCGCGAACACCGGTTCCAGCGTCGCAACCGCGTGCTGCTTCGGATCGCCGGCGGCACCAGCATCCAGCTGCTGCACGAGGCGGGCGTGCTGTCGGAGGCGCTGACGCCGCTGGAGCGGCCGCCGCGGCGGCTGCTGAACCGCGCCTGTTGCCGCGGCGCCTACCTGCGCGGCGCGCTGGTGGCGGCCGGCTCGGTGTCGGCGCCGCGGCAGCCGGCCCACCTGGAGGTGCGCACCGCCGAGCTGGAGGCGGCCGAGGCGCTGGCCGAGGTGGCCGCGGCCGAGGAGATCCCGATGCGCACCGCCTCCCGGCGCGGCCACGCCATCGCCTACCTGAAGTCGCGGGACGCGATCCGCGACCTGCTGGCGCTGGTCGGCGCCCACGACGCGGTGCTGTCGCTGCAGGAGGCCGAGGTGATCAGCGCCACCCGCGAGGCCGCCAATCGGCTGACCAACTGCGACCGTGCGAACCTTGGCCGGGCGAGTGCCGCCGCCCACCGGCAGAGCGAGGCGATCGCCCTGCTCGACCTGGAGCTGCTCCACCCTCGACTGCGTCGCGTGGCCGAGCTGAGAATGGCCAATCCATCCAGTTCCATGGCCGAATTAGGCGAGCGCGCGCACCCGCCGATGACCAAGTCAGCGGTCGCCCGTCACATGAAAACTCTTATTTCCCTTACAAAAACCTAAAATATCCCCCAAGTGGGTGTTACCCGAAAAACGGGGTCCAGCGATCATAGGTAGACAAGGCTTGTGGGTGACCTGGCATCCCTTGCGCGACAGACCTTAGACCCCATCTGACGCTGCCCGATCTTGCCGGTCACCCACAAGCTGAGGGCTCCAATCCCGACCCCCACGGCCGCCAAGTGGATACACTGGCGGCCGTTTTCCAATGCGATTTGGGGGTTCTCGAATGAGCGCACGTGTGGCGATCAACGGGTTCGGCCGCATCGGCCGAAACGTGTTCCGGGCGGCCAGGGACCGGGGCGCCGGCTTCGAGATCGTGGCCGTGAACGACATCACGGACGCGCCCACGCTGGCCCACCTGCTCAAGTACGACAGCATCCACGGCGCCTACCCCGATGACGTCTCCGTCGACGGCGACGGCCTGTCGGTGGGCGGCAAGCACGTGGCCGTCGTGGCCGAGCGCGATCCCGCCGCGCTGCCCTGGGGCGACCTCGGCATCGACGTGGTGGTCGAGTCGACCGGCTTCTTCACCAAGCGCGAGGGTGCGTCCAAGCACCTGGAGGCGGGCGCCCGCAAGGTGATCATCAGCGCCCCCGCGACCGACCCCGACATCACGGTCTGCATCGGCGTCAACGACGATCTCTACGACGCCGATAGCCACCACATCATCTCCAACGCCTCGTGCACCACCAACTGCCTGGCGCCGCTGGCCAAGGTGCTGCTCGACCGTTTCGGCATCCAGCGCGGCTTCATGACCACGACCCACGCCTACACCGGCGACCAGGCGCTGCTGGACGCGCCGCACTCGGATCTGCGTCGCGCCCGCGCCGCCGCTATCAACGTGATTCCGACCACGACCGGCGCCGCCAAGGCGATCGGGCTGGTGATCCCGGAACTGCTGGGTAAGCTGGACGGCCTGTCCCTGCGCGTGCCGGTGCCGTGCGGTTCGGCCACCGACCTGGTCGCGGTGCTCGACCAGGAGGTCACGCGCGACGAGGTCAACGACGCGTTCGCGGCGGCGGCGGACACGGGCGTCATGACCGGCATCCTCCAGTACACCGACGACCCGATCGTGTCCACCGATGTGGTCGGCAACTCGTTCAGCTCGATCTTCGACTCCAAGCTGACCATGGCCAACGGCAACCTGGTCAAGGTGCTCTCCTGGTATGACAACGAGTGGGGCTACTCCTGCCGGGTGGTGGACCTGATCAACAAGATCACGTGAGGAACGTCCGCGACCTGTACGTCGCCGGGCGGCGTGTGCTGGTTCGCTCCGATCTGAACGTGCCGCTGGATGCCGGTCATGTGGCCGACGACACCCGCATCCGGGCAGCCGTGCCGACCATCGAGCTGCTGCTGGACGAGGGCGCGCGGGTGGTGGTGTGCTCGCATCTGGGCCGGCCCAAGGGGGAGCCCAAGCCGGAGCTGTCGCTGCGGCCAGTGGCGGACCGGCTGTCGGAGCTGCTCGGGCGCGAGATCGCCTTCGGCGATGAGCAGGGCGAGCTGCGCATGCTCGAGAACCTGCGCTTCGATGCCCGCGAGGAGGCCAACGATTCCGGCTTCGCGGCCGAGCTGGCCGCCAACGGCGACCTGTTCGTGCAGGACGCCTTCGGGGCGGTGCACCGCGCGCACGCGTCCACGGTCGGCATCGCGCAGCAGCTGCCGTCGGCGGCGGGGCTGCTGCTGGAGGCCGAGCTGGATGCGTTCGCGAACCTGCTGGACAGCCCGGCCCGGCCGTTCGTGGTCGTGATCGGCGGCGTCAAGGTGGCCGACAAGATCGGGGTCATCGACCGGCTCACCCAGCTGGCCGACTCGATCCTGATCGGAGGCGCCATGGCCTTCACCTTCCTGGTCGCCGACGGCCTCGCGGTGGGCGCGTCGCGGCACGAGGACGAGGGCGGCCAGGCGATCGCGCGGAAGGCGATGGGGGACGCCCGCGAGCGCGGCTGCCGGCTGCTCCTGCCGACCGACGTGGTGGTGGCGGATCGCTTCGCCGCCGACGCCGAGACGCGGGTGGTGCCGGTCGGCGACATCCCCGACGGCTGGATGGGGCTCGACATCGGCCCGGCCACGACCGAGACGTACGCGTCGCGACTGGCCGCCGCCGAAACGATCTTCTGGAACGGGCCGATGGGGGTGTTCGAGCTGGAGCCGTTCGCGCAGGGCACGCTGGCGGTGGCTCGCGCGGTGGCCGGCTCCAACGCCGCCTCGGTGGTGGGCGGCGGCGACTCGGTGTCCGCCCTCAACGTGGCCGGCGTGGCCGGCGACATCACCCACGTCTCGACCGGAGGCGGCGCTGCGCTCGAGCTGATCGAGGGCAAGCCGCTGCCCGGCGTGGTCGCGTTGCAGGGATCGCCGGCGTGAGCGCGCGGCGGCCGTTCGTGGCCGGCAACTGGAAGATGCACAAGACCGCCGGCGAGACCGGCCCGTTCGTGGCCGATCTGGCCGCGCGGCTGCCGGATGGGCCGGAGGTGGCGGTGTGCGTGCCCTTTACGTCGCTGGCCGAGGCGGTGCGGGCGGCGGCCGGATCGCAGCTGCGCGTCTACGCCCAGAACATGCACCAGGCCGCGCAGGGCGCCTTCACCGGCGAGATCTCCGCGGCCATGCTGCTCGACCTGGGTGTGCACGGCGTGCTGCTGGGGCACTCGGAGCGGCGCCAGTACTTCGGCGAGACCGACCAGGCCGTGGCCGAGAAGCTGGCCGCCGCCGACGCCGCCGGCCTGGACGTGATCCTGGCCGTGGGCGAGACCGAGCAGCAACGCGAGGCCGGCGAGACCGAGCAGGTGCTGGCCCGCCAGATCGCCGACTCGGATGCCGCTTCTCACGCCGCCCGCCTGACCATCGCCTACGAGCCGATCTGGGCGATCGGCACCGGCCGCACGGCCACGCCCGAGCTGGCCGAGCAGGCCCACCGCTTCATCCGCGGGCGCTTCCCGGCCGAGATCGGCGACGGCATCCGCATCCAGTACGGCGGCAGCATGAAGCCCGATAACGCCCCCGAGCTGCTGGCGCAGCCGCACATCGACGGCGGCCTGATCGGCGGCGCCAGCCTGGAGGCGGACGCCTTCCTGGCGATCGTGGCCGCGGCGACGTGACCGCGCCCATCTGCCTGGTGGTGCTGGACGGCTGGGGGCTGGCGGCGCCGGGGCCGGGCAACGCGGTCGACCTGGCCGACACGCCGGTCTTCGACCGTCTCTGGGCGGCCGGCCCGCGCACCACGCTGGCCGCCTCGGGTCGGGCTGTCGGCCTGCCCGAGGGTCAGATGGGCAACTCGGAGGTGGGCCACCTCAACCTCGGCGCCGGGCGCGTGGTGCTGCAGGATCTCGTGCGGATCGACGGGGACGTCGCCTCCGGCGGGATCTACCGCAACCAGGCGCTGCTGGACGCCTGCGCGCGCGGCCGCGGCGCCGCCCTGCACCTGGTCGGGTTGGTATCGGACGGCGGCGTCCACAGCCACATCCGCCACCTGCACGCGCTGATCGAGATGGGCCGCCGGGAGGGCGTCGAGCGGGTGCACGTGCACGCGTTCACGGACGGCCGCGACGTCTCGCCCACCAGTGGCGCCGGGTTCCTCGATGAGGTGCCTGATCTGGCAACGGTATGCGGGCGCTACTTCGGCATGGACCGCGATCGCCGGTGGGATCGGACAAAGCGTGCCTACGATGCGATGGTGCACGGGGTCGGCGCCGTCACCGACGATCCGGTGGCCGCTGTACGGGCCGGGTACGAGCGCGGCATCACCGATGAGTTCATCGAGCCGATCGTGGTCGGCGACCCGGCGCAGGGACGCGTGCGCGGCGACGACGCGGTGGTGTTCTTCAACTTCCGGCCGGATCGCTGCCGGCAGCTGTTCCGGGCGCTGCTCGAGCCCGGCTTCGACGCTTTCGACCGCGGAGATGACCCGCCGCTGCCGGCCCTGGTGCAGATGACCGAGTACTCCGAGGACTTCCACGCGCCGGTCGCCTACCCGTCGCAGTCGGTGACCTCGGTGCTGGCGCAGGTGCTCGCGTCAAGCGGCGTGTCACAGCTGCACGTGGCCGAGACCGAGAAGTACCCGCACGTCACCTACTTCTTCGACGGCGGCAGCGAGCACCGCAGCGAGGGCGAGCGCTGGTCGCTCGTCGACTCGCCGCGCGACGTGGCCACCTACGACCTGAAGCCGGCCATGAGCGCCGAGGGTGTCTGCGACCTGTTCTGCGACGGCATCGCGTCGGGCGAGTATGGGTTCGGCCTGGTCAACTTCGCCAACGCCGACATGGTCGGCCACAGCGGCGTGATCCCGGCCGTGGTGGAGGCGGTGGAGACGGTCGACCGCTGCCTGGGTCGCGTGACCGCCGTGGTCGAGCGAGCCGGCGGCGTCTGCCTGGTCACCGCCGACCACGGCAACGCCGAGCAGATGCTGGAGCCGGACGGCAGCCCGCACACCGCGCACACCACCAACCCGGTGCCGCTGATCGCCGTCGGCTACGCCGGTTCGCTGCGCGAGGGCGGCCGTCTGGCCGACATCGCACCCACGGTTCTGGAGCTGCTGGGGCTGCCCCAGCCGGAGCAGATGGACGGTCGTAGCCTGCTCGCGGGTGTCCTGTGAGGAAGGCTTTGCCCGTTCGGCATGTACCTGGTGTACAGTTCCCGCGGTTTTCGTAACCATCCCGACACAAATTGGCACTCCAGCAGCCAGACCCCGACGTCCTAAGGCTCGCACGGCGCGGAGACGAGCGTGCGTTTGCTGTGATCGTGCGCCAGTACCAGGTGCCGCTGCTGAACTACATCACCCGCGTGCTGGCGGGTGACCAGGCGCTCGCCGAGGACATGTGCCAGGAGGTGTTTCTGCGGGTCTACCAGGCGCTTCCCGGCTTCGATGCGCGCTGCCAGTTCACGACCTGGATGTTCCAGGTGGCCAAGCACCGCGTGGTCGACGAGTTGCGGGCGCGCGAGCGGCGCGGGCGGCCGGCGGTCGAGCTGGACGTGGTCGCGCACCTGCACCCGGTGCGGATCGAGACCGAGGCGATCGAGGAGATGGACACGGTCTGGCGGGCGATCGGCGCGCTCGCGCTCGATCTGAAGATGGCGCTGCTGCTGCGCGACGTGGTCGGCCTCAGCTACGCCGAGATCGCGGAGTCGCTGGACACCACGCTGGCCACGGTCAAGTGGCGGATCTACAAGGCTCGTGAGACGGTCGCCGCCGAGCTGCAGCTGCAGGGGTACGGCCGCGTGCCGCGCGGTACCAAGCGCACCGCCTGAGCACGGGTTACCTGCCCTCGCCCAGCCTCCACGCAAGGCTCGCCGGCAGCCCCGCGTCGGTGATCGCGCGCTGTGCCCTCTCGATGTCGTAGTCCACCCGCCGCCAGGTGGCCATGGCCGTGTCGAGGTCGAGCACCATGTAGGCGGCGCGCGGGTCGCTGTCCCGCGGCTGGCCGACCGAGCCCGGGTTCAAGAGCCAGCGGTCGCCGTTCAGCGCGCGCGTGCCCGGCTCCGAGTAGCCGCCGTTGGCGCGGCCGCCACGGCCCGGCGAGTACGCCAGCGGCACGTGGCTGTGGCCGATCAGGCAGACGTCGCGGGTCATCACCTCCAGGCAGCTCTGCGCCGTGCGCTGGTCGATCACGTACTCCCAGACGGGATCGCGCGGGCTCGCGTGGTGCAGCTCGACGCCGGCCCGCTCGCCGCTCGGCCGCAGCGCCCGCAGCTGCTCCAGCGCCTCCGCGCTGAGCGTCTCCTTGGCCCAGCGCGCGGCCACCGCGGCATCGTGCGCGAACACGCTGATGTCGACGGTGCCGTTCACGACCAGGTCGTGGTTGCCGGCCAGGCAGATGTCGGACACCTCGATCAGGGCGCCGGTGCATGCCTCGGGTTCGGCGTTGTAGCCGACCAGATCGCCCAGGCACCACAGCTCCTCGGCGCCCTCCTGCTCGGCAGCCTCCAGCACCGCCTCGAGCGCCGGCAGGTTCCCGTGGACGTCGGAGAGAATGACCGCTTTCATGGAACCGGGTGCCGCGTCGGGGAAAGAGGGTCGACCGGCATGCGTCGGTACTCTACCGACGCCGTGCGCCGCATCCTTCTGCCCGCCCTGCTGCTGATCGCGCTGAGCGTGTGGCTGTGGACGACGGCGGTGCTTCCCGCCCCCTCCCCTGCGCCGCCGGCCACGTCGGTCTTCAGCCCCTCGCAGATCCACCGCGCCCAGGATTACCGCAACCTCGGCTACGCGATCACGCTGGCGGCGCTGGCCGCGCAGTTGCTTGCGGCGTGGCTGCTGGCGCTGTGGGCGCGCCCGCTGGCGGCCCGCATGCCGGCGATCCTGGCGGCTGCGGCCGCCGCGTTCACGATCTCGGCCGCCGCGCTGCCCTTCGACTTCTGGGCGCACCGCCGTGCGGTGGACGTCGGCCTCGACCTGCAGAGCAACGCCGGCTGGGCGCGCGACGCGCTGCTGGGCTGCGCCGTGCAGGCGGTGGCAGTGGCCGTGGTGTACGGGCTGGGGCGGATCGCCTACCGGCGGTTCGGGCCGGCCGGCGTCGCCGTCGCCGCCTGGATCGCGGTCGCGGTCTTCACCCTGGTGCAGCCGGTGCTGATCGACCCGCTGTTCATGTCGACGCGGCCGCTGCCGGCGGCGGCCGCGGCCCAGGCCGCGGCGCTCGAGCACACGATGGGCGCGCATCCCGCCTCGATCCGGGTGTCCGACGCGTCGTCGCGCACCACCGGCGAGAACGCCGAGGTGGACGGGCTGGGGCCAACCGTGCGCGTGGTCGTCGACGACACCGCCCTGCATGCGCCGCCGGCCCAGCTGCGGGCGTTGCTGGCACACGAGCTCGGGCACATGCAGCGCGTGCACACGCTCAAGGGCGTGCTCTGGTTCGGGGTGATCGGGGTGCCCGCCATCCTGCTGGTGCTGGCGGCGGCCTCCCGGCTGTGCCGGGGACGGCTGCTCGAGGCCTCCTCGGTGCCGGTGATCCTGGCCTGCGCCCTGACCGCGTCGATCGTGCTGCTGCCGGTCGAGAACCTGATCTCACGCAGGATCGAGGCCGAGGCCGACTGGGCGGGCCTGCGGGCCACGCGCGATCCGGCCGGGATGGAGGCGCTGCAGCGGCGGCTGGCCATCACCAACCTCTCCAACCCGGCGCCGCCACGGTGGATCGCGTGGGCGCTGTTCGATCACCCGCCGGTGATGGACCGGATCGCGGTCGCCCGCGGCTACTCCTCGCCGTCCTCTTCCTCGGCGCCGTAATCGTCGTCGCTCTCGCCGTCGAACTCGGGCAGGTTCTTGATGCCCTCGCGGGTGCGCCACTTGGAGTAGTTGTCCTCCATCGCCTCGATCAGCTCCTGCATGAAGCGTGGTGACAGGTTGACGCGGGCGACGACGACGCCCGGCACCTCCTCCTCCTCGACCTCGTGGTCGACCCGCGCGAAGGTGATCGTGAACTCGTAGGGCGAGTGGCTGACGTTGGCGAAGTTGGCGTAGACGCCGGCCATGATCTCGGGCGTGAAGTGGATGTTCAGATGCCGTTCGCCTGGGGCGTCTTCCATCGCGCCACCCTACTACGATGGTTCCATGACCGGTAGCGTTCTCAGCGAGCTGGCCGAGCCCCTGCGGGCTGCGGTCAGCGCGGCCGGCGGCGACGCCGAGCCGGTGCGGCTCGACCGCCCGGCCGACGCCGCGCACGGCGACTACGCCAGTGCGGTGGCGCTGGCGCTGGCCAAGCCGATGAAGGCGGCGCCGCGCCAGATCGCCGAGCGGATCGTGGAGCAGCTGCGGTCGCCCTGGATCGAGGGTGCCGAGATCGCCGGGCCGGGGTTCATCAACCTGCGGCTGCAGCCGGGCTGGTACGGCCACGTCGTGGAACGCGTGCTGGACGAGGGCGTGCGCTTCGGCGCCGGCGCGGCCGCACATCCGCAGCGTCTGCAGGTCGAGTTCGTGAGCGGCAACCCGACCGGTCCTGTGACCGTTGGCAGCGCACGCAACGCCGCCTACGGCGACTCGCTGGCGCGGCTATTCTCGTTCGCGGGCCACGACGTCGAGCGCGAGTACTACTTCAACGACGCGGGCCGCCAGGTCGACCTGTTCGGCGAGTCGCTGCGTGCCCGCGGCCGCGGCGAGGAGGTGCCGGAGGACGGCTACCAGGGCGAGTACGTGGCCGCGATCGCGGCCCAGCTGGGGCTTGGCCCGGACGCCCCGCTGGAGCAGTGGACGCGGGACGGGACGGAGCTGATGATGGCGCAGATCCGGGCCACCCTGGAGCGGTTCCGCGTGCACTTCGACTCATGGTTCCTGGAGCGATCGCTGTACGAGGACGGGTCGGTCGAGCGTGCGATCGAGCGGGTGCGCGCGGCCGGGCACACCTACGAGCGGGACGGGGCGCTGTGGCTGCGCTCGTCGGAGCTGGGCGACGACAAGGACCGGGTGATCGTCCGCTCAAACGGCGAGCCCGGCTACCTGGCCGGCGACATCGCCTACATCATCTCCAAGATGGAGCGCGGCTTCGACACCGCCGTCTACGTGCTGGGCGCCGATCACCACGGCTACATGCGGCGCCTGAAGGCGGCGGCCGCGGCGCTCGGATACGACGCCGATCGCATCGACGTCCAGCTCTACCAGCTGG
>DATIOK010000239.1:0-2574 GCA_035473255.1 Gaiellales bacterium | reverse complement strand
GGCGGCACGTTGAAGAGCTGGATCGTCATGCTGCCACCGCCCGCCTGCAGCGGGTGCACGCGCACCACGTAGCTGCCGGTCTGCTGCAGCGTGAACGAGTCGATGAACGCGCTTCCGGTGGACAGCGTCTTCGAGCCGGCCAGGGATCCGTCCGGGTTGCTGATGGTGACGGTGCTGCTGGTGATCGTCGACGCCGACAGCTGCGCGCTCACCCGCGTGCCGGCGGTGCCGTCGAAGGCGAGCAGCTGGTCCTCGCCGGCGCCCGAGGTGACGGTTACGGGCGCGCCGCCAATCGCGATTGGGCTGGGCGACGTGCCGGTGACGCTGCCGCCGTCGGTGCCCCCGCTGCTGGTGGCCGTGGCCGTGACGGTGGTGCTGCCCGGAGCCGGCGTGAACTGGCCGGTGTAACTGCCGTCGCCCTGGGCGGCCAGCGCGATCGGCTGGCCGTTGGCCGCAGCGGTCACGGTCACTCCTGCGAGGTCGCCGCAGACGCCGGCCAGCAGGCGCACCGACACGGGATGGCCGGCGGCGGCCACGAAGCCCTGGCCGGGAGCGTCGATCACCAGCTGCGGCTTGTTGGCGCAGGTGAGCGCGTTTCCGGCGTCGAGTCGGCCCCGGCTGGCGCTGGTGCCGGCCAGGGCAGCGGGATGGTCGACCG
Organism: Gaiellales bacterium; assembly: GCA_035473255.1. Classification (GTDB taxonomy): domain Bacteria; phylum Actinomycetota; class Thermoleophilia; order Gaiellales; family JAICJC01; genus JAICYJ01. The sequence goes on along the minus strand of DATIOK010000239.1, from coordinate 1,916 downwards.
TGCGCAGCAGCAGCGCCTTGATGGTGTCGGCGGTCGCGGCCGGATGCGCGGCCAGCACCAGCGCGGCCGCACCGGCCACATGCGGCGAGGCCATCGAGGTGCCGCTCTCGGACCTGTAGGCCCTGCCCGGCCAGGTCGAGTAGATGCTGACGCCGGGCGCCGCCAGGTCGACGCTGCTCTGCCCGTAGTTCGAGAAGTAGGCGAGGTGGTCGGTCGAGTCGCTGGCGCCCACCGAGATGATGTTGGGCAGGTTGAAGTCGGCCGGGTAGGTGGGCGTCGTATCGCTGTTCGTGCCGTCGTTGCCGGCAGCGGCCACGAACAGGTCGCCGTGCGCGTGCGCGTCGGCGATGGCGTCGTACAGGGCCTGCGAGTACTCGGCGTCGCCCCAGGAGCTGTTCGTGACGCGCACGCCCATGGCGGTCGCGTACCGCAGCGCGGCGACTGCGCCGGCCACGTCACCGGTGCCGTCGGCGCCGATGAACTTGAGCGGCATCAGCTGCACGTTCCAGTTGACTCCGGTGACGCCGGTGCCGTTGTTGCCGACCGCACCGACGGTGCCGGCGACGTGGGTGCCGTGTCCGTTGTCGTCGGTCGGGTTGTTGTCGTTGTTGATGAAGTCCCACCCGCGCCAGTCATCGACGTAGCCGTTGTGGTCATTGTCGATGCCGTCGTTGCGGCAGCCGGGGCAGTTCTCGCCGGGGTTGATCCACATGTTCGCGGCCAGGTCGGGATGGGAGGCGTCGATGCCGGTGTCGATCACGCCCACCACCACCGACTTCTTGCCGGTGGTGACACCCCAGGCCCGCTCCGCCCCGATGTCGGCGCCCGGGGTGCCGGCCGTGAAGTCGACCGTCTGGCCGGTGTTGTTGAGGCCCCATTCCTTCTTGAACTGGGGATCGTTCGGCACCGGGTTGGAGTAGAGGTGGATTGTGCGATCGGGCTCGACGTAGCTGACGTCGGCGTTGCCCTCGAGCAGCGACATGGCGCGCGCCGACGCGCGCGGCGCGACCGTGGCCAGCTGCACGCGGTTGCTGCCCAGACTTGTGCCGGCTCCGGCTCCGGCCGCATCCAGCGCCTGCTGGCGGTCGCGGGCCGAGACGCCGCGCCGGAAGCCCACGATCAGCTTGCCCGGTATCACCACCGACGCCTGCGGCACCGGTGCCACGGCGGCATGCCGCACGCCGGCCGTCGCCCGTCCACCTGCGCCGGACACGACAACCGCGAGCATGACCACCGAAGCGGCAACGCGAAGACCCCGAGCCATGCTCCCACGCTACGTGCGCAACCTAGGTGTGGCAATCCTCACATGGGGGATCGTCTACCGATCGGTTGAGGACGGTGAATACCGGGTACTCCGATCTGGTGATGGTGAACGGCCTCGAACAGCGGCACACTGGCGCCTCGATGAGGCTCCAAAACCAACGCTTCCCCGGCGACCCGGCAACGGTCGCCGCCGCCGTACGCGACGCTGCGCTGGTGCTGGTCGCCGTTCAGCAGCTCGACCAGCGGGTGGCGCTCGACCGCGAGCGTCCGGCTCCGTCGCCCTCGGAGGTGGCGGAGTTGCGCGACGCCGCCCGCGCGGCCGGCGCGCGCCTGGCCGGTCTCACCGAGGGCGGGTCGGCCGTGCTGCTCGAGTACCTACGGGCGACTCGGGCTCACCTCGCCGGCCAGGCGGGGGCACGGGAAGCCATCCACCTCGCCACCCACCAGCTCTGGAACTGCTTCGACCGGCCGATCGCGGCCCTGGTCGGGTTCTGCGCGAACGCCGACGTCGATCTGACGCGCTCGCTGGACGCACCGGGTCAGATCACGCTCTGCTCCACCGACGACTTCATCGTCTGCTGCTGCCGCCTGGCCGAGCAGGGCGCGTACGCCGCCTGGCCGTCGGTGGCTATGGCGCTGCGTCACACCATGCA
>DATIOK010000238.1:0-1500 GCA_035473255.1 Gaiellales bacterium | reverse complement strand
CTGGAGATCGTCAGGGAGATCGGCTTCCTGGACGAGGCGCTCGCCGGGATCATGCACCACCACGAGCGGATCGACGGCCGCGGCTATCCGATGGGGCTGGCCGGAGACGAGATCCCCGAGTTCGCCCGGGTGCTGGCGGTCGCCGACGCCTTCGACTCGATGACCTCGACCCGCTCGTACCGCGGCGCGCGCCCGGTCAGCGAGGCGATCGAGGAGCTGAGGAAGTGGTCGGGCACCCAGTTCGATCCGGCCTTCGTGGACGCCTTCGTCGCCGCGCTCAAGCGCCACGGCTGGCAGCTGCCCGAGCCGCCCGTGATCGCGGCCGACGATCTGGCCACCGTCACCGCGCAAGACCACGACGACCCAGGCGCCCCCCTCCGAGTCATCGACAGCCTGTAGGCCCGTGATGAGCGACCTACCGGGGCGGACTCCAGCCCACTCCTCTCGCGACCCGCGCCGGTATCCCTGGCGGGTACGGGACTCCGGCCAGCTGCTGCTGGTGGTCGCGGCCGGGGTGTGGCTGGTCGCCGCGGTGGCGCAGACGGCGGCCGAGGGCCTGCGGGATCCCCGGATCGCGATCGCGTTCGGCGCGCTGATCGCGTTCGGCGAGGTGCTCCGCCTCAACCTGCCGGGTGACCGCGAGACCGCCCCGATCGGGTTCGCCGGCGCGCTCGCCTACGCCTTGCTGATCAAGGTCGGGGCGCACGTCGTGCACTACAGCGCCGAGCAGGTGGTGACGGTGGCCACCATCGGCATGATCATCGGCGCGCTCCCGCACCTGGCCGTGGGACGCCCCGCCCGGCTGAGCGGCATGGCCGTGCGGCTGCTCTGCGTCGCCTGCGTCGCCTACATCTTCCGGCCGCTGGCCGGGTACAGCGCCGTGGAAAAGCACTGGGGCCTGGCCGTCACGCTGATGACCGCGCTGACCGTGGTCGCCCTGCTGCTCGAGGCCGTGCTCACCGCCCTGCTCCGGGTGGACGAGCAGCGGGCCAGGTTCCGGGTGGCGCTGGTGGACGAGATGCGTGTCCAGCTGCCGCTGGGTGCGGCGGTGGGTGCCTCGGCGCTGCTCATCGCGTTCGCGGCCGAGGTGATGGGGCTGGCCGCGCTGGCCGTGTTCACCGCGCCGCTGCTCGTCACCCAGGTCGCCTTCCGCCGGTACGCCGGGATCCGGGCCACCTACCTGCAGACCGTGCGGGCGCTGGCCAAGGTGACCGAGATCGGCGGGTACGTCGAGCCCGGTCATTCCGAACGGGTCAGCCGGCTCGCCGTCGCGATCGGCCGGGAGCTCGGCATCCACGAGCCCCAGCTGCTCGAGCTCGAGTACGCCGCGCTGATGCACGACATCGGGCAGCTCTCGCTGCACGACCCGATCCCCGGCGGGGCGACGGTGCTGGTCTCCCGGCAGGACCAGCAGCGGATCGCCGAACTCGGCGCCGATGTCATCCAGCAAGCCCAGGTGCTCGGTTCGGTGGCCGAGATCGTACGCCGCCAGAACGAGCC
>DATIOK010000237.1:0-2474 GCA_035473255.1 Gaiellales bacterium | reverse complement strand
ACAGCCGGAGGTCGGCCTCGCCGGTCAGTTCCTCGGCGGTGAAGGCCCGGGCACCACGCTCTGGACGGAACGCTCTGGGCAGGTGCTTGGCGAGGACAGCGGATTGGACTCGAGCGCGGTGCCGGCCACGTAGACCGCCTGCTGGTCGGGGCCTGGGGGCACGGTGAACTCAAAGATCACCGCGCTCAGCCGGTCGCCCCGCTTCAGGTTGCGTGAGTTGCGCGTGCGGCGTGCTGTGGCGTCATGGGGCCAGCGCCCCGGCCGCGGAGGCGGTTCTGCGCCGAAGATCAGGCCGGACGGAGAGCCCCTGCAGCCAGGTCTGCCAGGCCGGCTCCTCGCGCCGTACGTAGTCCGCCGCGTCGACGGAGAACACGTACGCCCGTACGCCCACCGTCGTCTTGCCGTTGCTCTCGCCGTACGCAAAGAAGTCGAGCATCCCAGGCACCGGGGCGGTGAGCCGGACCAGCGCGCGCCGCTCGCCGACACGCTCGACCATGCCGGTGGCGCCGCGCAGCTCGACCGTCGCGCCCTCGTCGCCCAGCCCGAGCGCGTCGTGCAGGGTCGACCAGAGCGCCTCCGCGTCGCCGGGGTGGGACGCGGTGACCTCGAGCTGCGTGGCCTCCTGGCCGGGGAAGTGCGACAGGTAGAGGCGCAGGTTGTCGAAGAACGGCATCCAGTTGCGGCCCATGTCGTCCCAGAACTCCGACTCCCAGGCGGCGCCGGTCCCAAAGCCGCTGCTGGTGACGCGCACGATGCAGGTGCCGCCGGACTGCGCCTCGACGAGGAACTCCGACGTCAGCGGGCTGAGCGCATCCGGGTCCTTGCCCATGAGGGCGGCCCAGTCCTCTTCGTAGACGATGCGGTGCGGCGGGTCCCAGCCGGTGACCTGGCCATCCGAGCCCATCTCGGGGCCCATGGTGAAGTGCAGGGAGCCGCCCTCGCGCTCCTCGATCTCGGTCGGCAGGAACCAGGCGCTCATGCCTTTGGCGGTGGCGATGGCTTGCCAGACCTGCTCCGGGGTGCCCGGAACCTCGACGCTGAACTCCAGGCGGTACGGGACGTTCGGGGTCGTGCTCATGCGCTCTCCTCGGAAAGGGGGTGGGCGGCGACGACGAGCCGGTGCGGGCGCCCGTCGTCGTGGTGGTAGCGAGCGGCCAGGTCGAGCACCGCGGCGGTCAGGTCGTCCGCGAAGGCAGCCCGGTCGGCGGCCGATCGGAAGCCGATTTGCGTGTCGATGGTCAGCGTCGGCAGGCGCGTGCCGGACGCGCCGGCCCGGCGCGCCAGGGCGCCGACCTCGCGCACCAGCCGGCCGGCCAGCGCGACGAGGTAGCCCGCCGACAGGTGGTCGGCGTTGGCGTCCGGATCGGCCGCGGACGCGCTGACGGCCGCCGGCGACACGACGTACGACACCGCCGACGCCTGCAGCACCCGCTCGGTGATGCCCCCGTGCCGGCGCTCCTCGGACAGCTCCACCAGGCCGTGCGCCTCGAGCGCGTTCAGGTGGTAGTTGACCTTCTGGCGCGCGATGCCGACCCGGGCGGCGAGCCCGGCGGCGGAGGCCGGGACGGCCAGCTCGCCGAGCAGCCGGGCCCGGACCGGATCCAGCGCGGCGGCGGCTGCCTCCGCGCTCTCGATGACCTCGACGTCCTGCATGACGCCACGGTGCCATTGACAAGAAATCTTGTCAAGACACTTTTGCCCTTGGCATGGTGACGAGGACCTGCGAGGTGCGCACCCACGGCTGCCAGATGAACGTGCACGATTCCGAGCGCGTCGCCGGCTGCTCGGACGAGGCGGCTACGCCCCGGTCGCGGACGGCGCGCAGCCGCGCGTCGTCGTGTCAGCACCCGCGCCGTGCGCGAGAACGCCGACAACAATCTCGCCGGCAACCTCGGCCACCTCAAGCCGGTCAAGCACCGCACGCCCAGCTTGGTGAGGTCACGAGGAAACGACCCGGCCGGATGGCGGCGTCCCGTTCCACGATCGCCACGTCGATCCCGGCCTGCAGCCAGCAGTGAAAAGTTCGGAATACGGGCCCTCAGCCAGATGAGAGAGGTTGAGGTGCCCCCTGGTGGTATTGCGTTCCGCAATTACCTCGACAGTGTCGCCTGGCGCTGTCGATAGCGCTGATTGGGCAGATTTGGGCTGATTGTCTCTTGGGGCGCGCTCTCGTCTTCGCGAACGTCGAGCCGCGCCAGCCATACGAGCCCGGCGATGTAGACGACGGCGGTAACCACCACGAACATGAACAGCAGACCAAGCGCTGCCATTTTGATCATCTCTCCTAGCTCAATGAGCGGACCTTGTGTGTTACTACCCAAGGTCGCCGCATTGCTCACCGCTCAAGCGCTGCCGAACTGAAGATCGGCTCGCACGCTGCCGAACCGTCCGATACGTCATCACGGTGCCCGGATCAGGCTAGTTGCGGTAACTGCCGGCTCGGCGCTCGATGCGATTGGCGGTCTGACCGTGGC
>DATIOK010000236.1:0-13307 GCA_035473255.1 Gaiellales bacterium | reverse complement strand
TTGGCGTTGCGGGTGATCTCCTCGGTCGGGTAGCTCGAGTTCGAGACCAGGATCTCCTGGGCCATGAAGATGATGTCCACCGCCCGCTCGAACCGCTCGACCTGGAACTCCAGCGTCTCGGGGTCGCGGAACTTCATCAGGTTGAGGCTGGCCAGGTTGCAGGCCGAGTTGTCGACGTGCAGGTACTCGGAGCAGTTGGCGACGACGATGCCATCCACGATGTACGAATGGTTCGTCGGCTCGGTCAGGTTGTAGACCGTCTCCTGGCCGTCCTCCTCACGCGAGAGCAGGGCCGTCCCGGCCTTTGTCGCGTAGCGGGTGGTCGTCTGCAGGAGTTGCTCGAGTTTGGCCTGCTTGCCGACGGACGCGAAGCCGATCCGGGCGGCGAACTGCTCGATGTCGGTGCCGCTGATGCGGAGGTCGAACGCGGCGCTGCTTGCATAGGTTCGGGTATCGCCGTCGGCGCGCGTGTACGTGAACGAGCCGCGATCCTCAGAGCCATTGGCGTAGATCCGGGCGCGAATGCCGAAACCGAGTAGCAGGCGCTGGATATCCTTCAACAACGCTTCGCTGGCCGAGTCCAGGCCGACGTAGCGAGACGCGTTGCCCTCGCACCGGGCGACGCATCCGTCCGCCGCGAACAGTCCGGCCAGGAAGCTTCCCTGTACTTCTGACGGCGCCTGGAACACGCTACGCGGCACACGCTTAAAGGCTGACAGGTCGCGCGATGCGCCCAGGTCTCGCAGCAGCCGCCGCACCTCTGTGCGCCCGATGCGCAGCTGCACCGTGCCGTTGCCCATCTGGACACGACTCACCGAGCCGAACTGCTGCTCGAGCAGCCGCTGGTGTTCGTCGATCGTTCCGTCCTCGATCTCGCTGCCGCCATACACCCAGACGGCCTGCGTGTCGGTGAGGCAGCCGTCGCCGGTGAGAACGCCCAGCATCGTGCCGAGGCCCGCGCTCCATCGCTCCGGCAGACCATCCACGACCGTCGCCGCACCTGCTGCAACGGGCACTGGAACGGGCAGCTCCCATGCCGCGTCGAACGCCGGCGTCGGTGCGTCGCAGAGCAGCACGTGATCGCTCTCCACCAGGTCCTTCGCCTCGACGTAGCCGCGGTTTATCGTCCACAGGCGGTGGTTCTCGGTGCAGCGCAGCTCCTGGCCGTTCGCGAACCTGAGTCGCACGATTGGCTTGACACCGTTACGCATGATCGCCAGCGGCGTGGTTGCGCGCACGCCCAGCGCGGGCTGCTCGGCCGTGGCGTCGTGGGTGTAGACCTGGAACTCCTCGCCGGCCTGAGCGCGGTCGTACAACTCTTCAATCTGGACGAGACCAATCGACGTGTGGACGCGGGCGTCACCTGGGAAGCAAGGGTTACTCGCGTTGATCCGACCGCTGGCCGGGCACGTGTGCCAGTCGTTCATGGTGGTGTCGTAGTGCATGCCGGGATCGGCGCACTTCCAGGCCGCCTCCGAGATCTGGTGCATCAAGTCGCGGGCGCGCACAGTGCTCACGACCGAGCCGTCGGTGCGGGCCGTCAGGTTCCACTCCTCGTCCTCCAGCACGGCCCGCATGAACTCGTCGGTCACGCGCACCGAGTTGTTGGCGTTCTGGTACTGGATCGACGCCCAGTCAGGCGAGTCCAGGCTCATGTCGTAGCCGGCCGCCTGCAGCACGCGCGCCTTCTCCTCCTCGTGCTGCTTGCACCAGATGAACTCCTCGATGTCCGGGTGGTCGACGTTCAGCACCACCATCTTGGCCGCGCGGCGGGTCTTGCCGCCCGACTTGATGGTGCCGGCAGACGCATCGGCCCCGCGCATGAACGAGACCGGGCCGGAGGCGTAGCCGCCCTTGGACAGCTGCTCCTTCGACGAACGCAGCTTGGACAGGTTGATGCCCGACCCGGAGCCGCCCCGGAACACCCGTCCCTCCTTGGTGATCCAGTCCAGAATCGAGTCCATCGAGTCGTCCACGGACAGGATGAAGCAGTTGTGGACGGCCACGTTGTTGGAGAGGTACTCGCCGGACTCGGTCTGAATGTCATACACCTCTTCGATGCCGATCTGCTCGATCGACACGATCTCTTCCTCGCGAAGGTCGCCACAGTTCTTGAGGCCACGCAGCGAGAGCGACTCGATCAGCTTCGCCTGCTTCTCGCGGCCGATGAATCCCACGTGCTGCGCAAAGCGGGCTCGCTCCGAGCCGATTGCGACAGATACGAGGTGCAGGTCGTGCCGGTCTTCGCGCGATTCGCTCTTGCGAATGCGGCGAGCGTAGATACCCAGCATGCCGAGCAACAGCTGCACCTCTTCCACCCACCGCTCGCCGATCACTGCGAACTCGACGCGCGCGCTCTCGCAGCCCGCATCGCGACGCAACGAGACGTAGCCGTCGGCCTGGAAGATGCTCTGCAGGTATGCAGCAACCTCATCGGTTGATGCCGACCACAGCCGTTCAGGAACCGAGATATCGGTTCCACGCGCCATCAGGCCCCAATCCTCGACGAACGGGCGTAGCACCTCGCCGTAGAGCCGGATCCGCCGGCAGGTCACGTCGGGGCTCTGTGTATCCACCTCAATGATGTGGCGATGCACGTCCGGGAACACGACATCGAGGTGGTCGGTGACCCATGCATGCTCATCATCGTTCGCGGTCATGAACTCGATCGTCAGCGAGCGGTTGGTGCCGTTGTACTGCCCGACGAACCCGTCGGCCTGGAGCCAGCCGGCAAGAGCCGCCTCGGCCACCAGCCGCGCGTCGGTCTCGGTCGCTTCATCGAGAAGATCACCAGAACCTGCCACCGCGAGCGCGCGCTCAGCCACTCGTGCCATGTGTGGGTGGAGGTGCAGACGCATCCCCGGCTCGAGCTGGTCGACGCGCAGCCACGCGGGCGCGGTGCGTCGTTCCGCAACGGCCTTCACGACGTGGTCGGGCGTGGCCTCGATGTACGAGCCGTTGCGGAGGTTGACGCGCCACACCGGCTTCGTTCCGTTCGCCTTCACGGCAACGATGCGCGTCGTGCCATGCGCGTCAAAGACCTCGCGCCCGATCTGCTCGTCCTCGACCAGCCGGCCGATCGGCACCATTCCGTCCGGCGTCGACACGAGCGCACGGTAGGGCTGGCACGCCGAGCACTGCGGGTTCTCTTCGAAACCGACGTTGAACCAGACGGGCGAATTGAACGCCACCATCTGGTGCAGCAGCAGGTGCGTCAGCTCGGCGTGGAAGGTGTCGGCCTCGGCCTGGTCGACGAAGTAGCCGTCCTTGACGCCCCAGGTCGTGATGGTGTCGGTGACGCGGCCGATCATCTGGCGCACCGAGTGCTCGCGCTGGGGCGTGTTCAGCTTCCCGCGGAAGTACTTCTGGGCGACGATGTTGGTGGCGGTCTGCGACCAGAACGAGGGGAACTCCACGTCCTTCTGCTCGAACGAGGGGCCGTCCTTGCCTGGGATCAGCGCGGTGCGCTGCTCCCAGTCGACGGTCTCGAAGGGGTCGTCACCATCGCTCGTGAAGTACCGCTCCACGCCGATGGAAACGTCTTCCCTGCCCTCCAGGACGCGGGTTTCAGCCGGGTTCTCAGTCGTTGCCATTCGTCTCTCCTCTGTCCGTCGTCCTCATCCGTATTCTAGCCGATTTGGGATCCCTACCGAACACCTGTTCGCCTGTGATCCTCCATCCGGGCCAGCTCCTGCTCGAACTCCTCAACATCCTGAAAATCGCGGTAGACCGAGGCGAATCGCACGTACGCGACGGGGTCGAGCCCGCGCAGCGCCGCCAGCGCCTGCTCGCCGATCGCCTGCGACGGCACCTCCTCGCGGATGCCGTTTCGCAGCCGCGTCTCGACGGTCGCGGCGGCGCCCTCGATCTGCTCCAGCGACAGCGGGCGCTTGGTGCATGCGCGCACTAGGCCGGCCATCAGCTTGGCGCGATCGAACGGCTGGCGCGAGCCGTCGCGCTTGACCACGAACAGCGGCGATTCCTCGGTGCGCTCGAAGGTCGTGAACCGCTGCGCGCACAGCAGGCATTCGCGCCGGCGCCGGATCGTGCCCTTGCCGGCCACCCGCGAGTCGACCACCTTCGTCTCACCGTGCTCACAGTATGGACAGTTCACGAGATCCCCAGATGTAGTGGCCACCGACCGGATCAACCCACCAGATGTTGTGGCGGGAGGGGTATTGTGCATAACGGCTCGGACGGACTCGGATCCCGCTCAACCAGGCGCAATCGGGGCGGCCGCCAGCAGCTCGCTGACCGTCACCGACCGGTATCCGCGGGCGCCCATTTCGGGCAGCGCGATGCGCAGCGCCTCGACCGTGGGCGTGCGGTCGGCCTCGGTCGAGGTGTGCCTTGGCCAGCAGTCGTGCAGGTCGATGATCGCGCCCGGCGCGAGGCCGTCCAGGATCACCGTCGCGATCGCCCGGGGATCGCGTTCCAGCCAGTCGGACGGGTCGACCGCCCACAGCACCGTGGTCGGCAGCATCCGCGCCTCGGCGATGCGGCTGCAGCGCAGCGCGTCCTCGCCGTAGGGCGGGCGGAACAGCACCGGCGCGTGGCCCAGCAGCCGCTGACAGCGGGCGATGTCGTGCGCCAGCTCGTCGTCGGTGGCGTCCATCGGGTGCGGGTGGCTGAAGGTGTGGTTGCCGATCTCGTGGCCCTCGGCGATGGTGCGGGCGAGGATCTCCTCGCGGCCCTCCACCGACTCGCCCAGCACGAAGAAGGTGCCGTGCCCGCCGTGCTGCCGGAACAGGTCGAGGATGTCGGGCGTCTGCGGCCCCGGACCGTCGTCGAACGTGAGCGCGACCAGGCCGGCGGCCGCCGCGCCGTGTGAGACGACGCTCACGGGTGCAGGGCGCGCAGCGTCTCCGCCAGCCCCTCTCCGAGTGGCACCGCCGGCTGCCAGCCCAGCTCGCGCCGCGCCAGCGCGATGTCGAGGCAGCTGCGGTCGAGCTCTCCCAGCCGCGCCCCCCGGTGCTCGGGCGTGACGTCGGTGCCGGCCACCCGCTGCGACTCGGCCAGCAGGTCGATCACGTCGGTCTCGGTCTGGGTGCCGATGTTGAAGGCCTGGTGGGGTCCCTCGTAGGCCAGCGCCGCCATGTTGGCCGCCACCACGTCGCCCACGTAGACGTAGTCGCGGGTCTGGCGGCCGTCGCCGAAGATCAGCGGCGTCTCGCCCGAGGTCAGCTTGCCGAGGAAGATCGCGACCACGCCCGCCTCGCCGTGCGGATCCTGGCGGGGCCCGTACACGTTGCTGTAGCGCAGCACCACGTGGCGCGTGCCGTAGAGCCGGTTGAACAGGCCCAGGTAGAGCTCGGCGCCCTGCTTGGACGTGCCGTACGGCGACATCGGCGCCGGGTCGATCGCCTCCGGCGAGGGGATCGTCTCGGCCTCCCCGTAGAGCGCCCCGCCGGTCGACGAGAACACCACCCGCGCGCCGGTGCTGCGGGCGCACTCGAGCACGACGATGGTGCCGCGCACGTTCACGTCGGCGTCGAAGCCGGGGTCTTCGACCGACGCGCGCACGTCGGCCTGGGCGGCCAGGTGGAAGACCGCGGCCGGCTGAACGTCGTCGAACACGGCCTGCATGGCGTCGTGGTCGCGGATGTCCAGCTCGTGGAACTCTGTCCCGTCCGGCACCCTGTCCCTGCGCCCGCCGGACAGGTTGTCGATCACGGCAACGCGCCCGCCGCGCTCGAGCAGCGCGTCGGCGACGTGTGAGCCGATGAAGCCGGCGCCCCCGGTGACGACCGCGTCCATGATGGCGCAGGATAGTGGGTCGGGTCGGTTGGCTACGCCGCCGCTTCGGCCGAGTCGGCCCGCACGACCTCGACCGATTTGTCGTCGGTCATCACCAGCCGTCCGGTGAATGCGCCCTGCCGGTCGCGGAACTCGAGCGGCCCGGTGCTGCCCTGCTCGATCACCTGCTTGGCCTCTTCGGGCATGATCTCGCGGCCCTTCATCGACTTCCAGATCACGAAGCCGCACCCCGGGTTCTTGCGGCTCTTCCACGACGAGCACCCGTAGGCGCGGCTGTTGCCGCGGATCTCACCGCCGCAGCGCGGGCAGGTGGCGATCGTCTCGCGTGGCATGCGTGCGGCGGCCGAGCGCACCAGCGGCGCCCCGTCCAGGCCCACGATCTGGGGCACGTTGCCCTCGCCCAGGATCAGCTTGGCCGGCTGCGGGCCCTCCGCCAGCGTGGCCTCGCCGTGCTCCAGCAGCGCCCTCACCTCAGACTCGTTGACGGCGTAGCCCTTCTGCGACTTCCAGATCGTGAAGCCGCAGCCAGGCTCGTCCTTGCTCTTCCAGGAGCTGCAGCCGAAGGCGCGCCGGTTCTCCTTGATCTCGCCGTCGCCGTTCGGGCATGGTCCCAGCGCGCCGGTCAGCGGCTTGCCGTCGGGGTCGACGATCGCGGGCTGGTTGCCGTCGACCAGCACCAGGCGCGCGGGCGTGGCCGACTCCAGCTGCGCCTCGCCCTGCTCCAGCAGCTGGCGCACGTCGTCGGCGGTGATCGTGAAGCTGCCCTGGGACTTCCAGATCGTGAAGCCGCAGCCAGGCTCCTTCTTGCTCTTGTAGGAGCTGCACCCGAACGCGGCGCGGTTCTCGCGGATGTCGCCGTCGCCGTTGGGGCACGGCCCCAGCGCCAGCGTCTGGGCGATCGGGGCACCGGAGGCGTCGACGATCGCGGACGTGTTGCCCTCGGCCAGCACCAGGCGCGCCTCAACCGGACCCTGCAGCTCGACCTCGCCCTGCTCCAGCAGCGCCCGCACCTGGTCGCGGTCGATGGTGAACCCGGCCTGGGTCTTCCAGATCGTGAAGCCGCAGCCCGGCTCCTTCTTGCTCTTGTAGGAGCTGCAGCCGAACGCCGAGCGGTTCTCGATCACGTCGCCGTCGCCGTTCGGGCAGGCCCCCAGCGACTCGGTGCGGATCTCGCGGAAGTAGTCGACCAGCTGCTCGGTGAAGCGGGCGATGTCGGCCATGAAGCCGGCGCGGTCGGCCTGTCCGTGCTCGATCTCGGACAGCCGCTTCTCCCACGAGCCGGTCAGCTCCGCGGACGTGAGGGCGTGCGTGCCCAGCAGCTCGATCGTGTCGCGACCCTTGGCCGTGGCCACCAGCGCCTTGCCCTCGCGCTCGATGTAGCCGACGTTCAGCAGCCGCTCGATCGTGTCGGCGCGGGTGGCCGGTGTGCCGAGGCCGCTCTCCTTCATGGCCTCGCGCAACTCCTCGTCGTCGATGGCGCGGCCGGCCGTCTCCATGGCGCCCAACAGCGATGCCTCGGTGTAACGGCCCGGCGGCTTGGTCTGCTTCTCCAGCACCTCGGCCGACGTGCAGGTGCCGCGCTCGCCCTCGTCGATCCGCGGCAGCGTCTGCTCCGGCTCCTCGTCGCCCCTGCGCTCCGGCTCGGCCGGCTCGTCGCCGAAGGCGGGGCCGCGCCAGCCGGCCTCGAGCAGCCGCCGGCCTTTGGTGCGGAAGCGGGAGCCGCCGGCCTCGGTCACGACCTCGGTGTCCTCGAACCGGGCCTCGGGGTGGAACACGGCCAGGTAGCGGCGGCAGATCAGGTCGTAGACGCGGCGGTCGTCGTTGGACAGCTCGCCGCGCGGCAGGTCGCCGGTGGGAATGATCGCGTGGTGGTCGTCGACCTTGCCGTCGTTGACGACGCGCGCCAGCGGCAGCACGTCCAGCCCGGCCACGTACTCGGCGTGGGGCTTGTACGCCGGGATGCCGCCCAGCGATGCCGCGATCCGCTTCAAGGTCGGGATCTGGTCGGAGGGCAGGAACTGCGAGCGGGTGCGGGGATAGGTGATGACGGCGCCGTGCGCGGAGCCCTCGTAGAGGCGCTGGGCGGCGGCCAGCGTGCGCTGGGCGGACAGGCCGTAGCGGCTGTTGGCCTCGCGCTGCAGGCTGGTCAGGTCGTAGAGCAGCGGGGGGCGCGTCTTGCGCTCGTTGCGCTTGACCGACAGCACGCTGGCGTCCGCGCCGGAGGCGGCGTCGGCCACCGCCTGTGCCCGCTCGTGCTCCGAGGTGCGGTCCTCCTTGCCCTCGAACCAGCGGCCCAGGTAGGTGCGCTCCTGGTCGAGCTGGAAGCGAGCGTCGACCTGGAAGTAGGTCTCGGGGACGAATGCGTCGATCTCGAGGTCGCGGCGAACGATCAGCGCCAGCGTGGGCGTCTGCACCCGGCCCAGCGACACGACGCCCTCCAGGCGGCCGACCTTGGTGGCGGCGCGGGTGCCGTTCATGCCGACCAGCCAGTCGGCCTCGCCGCGGGAGCGGGCGGCGGCGCTGAGCGGCGCCATCTCGGAGGAGTCGCGAAGGTGCCCGAAGCCCTCGCGGATGGCGTCCTTGGTCATCGATGACACCCACAGCCGCTTGACCGGCTTGTCCATCGCCAGCAGCTCGCGGATGTACTCGAAGATCAGCTCGCCCTCGCGCCCGGCGTCGCAGCCGTTGACGATCTCGTCGACGTCCTTGCGCTTGGCCAGCTTCCGCAGCACGTCCAGCTGCTTCTTGCCGCGGCCCTCGATCGGCTTCAGGTGGAACTCGTCGGGGATGATCGGCAGCCGGTTCAGCGACCACAGCTTGTACTTGGGGTCGTAGTCCTCGGGCTCGGCCAGCTCGACCAGGTGGCCGACCGCCCAGGACACGACGAAGTCGTCCGACTCGAGGTAGTCGGACTCTGCCTTAAAGGACCCCGGAAGCGCCTTGGCGTAGTCCTTGCCAACGGACGGCTTCTCGGCTATGACGAGCGTTTTTCCCATTCAGGGCGGAGAGGGTAGCACGGGCAATCCCGGGGGTTTGTGCCGATTCGGTCACGGCGCAGTGCCGCTTGTGCACGCGGATCCGCGCGCTTGCGCGTGAGGCTATTCGCGGTCGGGGGAGGGAACCATTCGCCGGCTTTTCGGCATCACCGGTCGGTAGCATTACCCCGTGTTCATCTCCTTCGAGGGCCTCGACGGCTGCGGCAAAACCACCCAGGCCGCGATGCTGGCGGCCGCCCTGGAGCTGGAGGGGCGCACCGTGGTGCGCGTCCGTGAGCCGGGCGGCACGCCGATCGGCGAGCGCATCCGCGAGCTGCTGCTGGACGGCGACTCGGTGATCGGCGGCGCGGCCGAGGCGCTGCTGTACGCCGCCGCCCGCGCCCAGCTGGTCGATCAGGTGATCCTGCCCGCGCTGGCGCGGGGCGAGGTGGTGGTGGCCGATCGCTTCATCGACTCATCGCTGGCCTACCAGGGCGTCGCCCGCGGCCTCGGCCTGGAGCAGGTGCTGCAGGCCAACCAGCTGGCGACCGGCGGGCTGATGCCCGACATCACGCTGCTGCTGAGGCTCCCGCCCGAGCTGGCGGCCGCCCGCCGCGGCGACAGCCCCGACCGCATCGAGTCCGAGAGCGACGGCTTCCACGCCGCGGTGGCGGAGGGCTTCGCGGCCGCCGCCGCCCGGTTTCCCGAGCGCATCCACGTGGTGGACGCGTCCGGCCCTCCCCGCGCCGTCCTGGCCCGCGTCCGCGAGGCGGCGAACCTGTGAACGCGCCGTTCGAGGGCCTGCCGCCGCAGTCAGAGGCACAGCCGCTGCTGGCCGCCGCGCTGGCCGATCCCGGCCACGCCTATCTCTTCTCCGGCCCGGCCGGCACCGGCAAGCGTCGGTACGCCGAGCACTTCGCGGCCGCGCTGCTCGAGTCGCGGCTGGGCCGGATCGAGACACGCGCCCACCCCGATCTGTTCGTGCTGGAGGCCGAGGGCGGCTCGATCCTGATCGACCACGCCCGCGAGCTGCGCCGCGACCTGCACATGCGGCCGTTCGAGGCCGATCGCCGCGTCTACATGATCCTGGACGCCCATCTGCTTCGCACGGAGAGCGCAAACGCGCTCCTGAAGTCGCTCGAGGAGCCGCCCGCCTATGCCGTGTTCGTGCTCGTATCCGACCACGCCGAGGGCATGCTCCCGACCATCCGCTCCCGGGTCGTTCCGATCACGTTTCGGCGGCTGAGCAGCGCCCAGCTGACCGAGCTGACCGGCGACGCGGTGGCCGCGCGGGCGGCGCTGGGCGATGCCGGCCGGGCTCAGCGGCTGGCCTCCGATCCGGAGTCGGCCGAGCGCCGTCGCACCTACCTGGCGCTGGCGCGCGCCAGCCTGGTCGATCCCGAGTTCGACCCGGGCGCCGCTGCCCAGGTGATCACCGACGCTGCGTCCGCTCGCTCCGCCCAGGCCCAGAAGCAGATCGAGCAGGAGGCCGCGCCGCAGCTGGAGGGTGTCGAGGACGCCCGTCAGCGCAAGGCGCTCGAGAAGCGGATCGAGGATCGCGCCAAGCGCACCGCCCGCCGCGCCCAGATGGAGGAGGTGCGCGACGCGGTCGATATGGTCGCGTTGTGGTACCGGGATCTGATGGCTGCGGCGATTGGCGCGGATGGCACGGTGGTAAACTTGGACCTGTCGGGCGAGCTGATTGACGACGCCAGACGGTGTGCCCCCGTTGACGCCGCACGAGCGGTGCTGGTGGTCTCGGAGGCGCGTCGGACACTCGAGACAAACGTGCAGCCGGCGTTGGCCGTGGAGGCGATGTTTCACCGTCTGCGGCTGGCTCCAGCAGGGAGTTAGATCAGATGGCGACTGTGGTCGGCGTCGTGTTTCAGCAAGGCGGCAAGGTGTATTCCTTCGATCCCGCCGGGATCGAGTTGCGCTGGGATGAGAACGTGATCTGCCAGACCGCTCGCGGCCGCGAGCTGGGCCGGGTGGTGCAGGCCAACCACGACGTGCCCGACTCGGAGCTGACGGGGCCGCTGAAGCGCGTGATCCGCCGCGCCGGCGCCGACGACCACGAGCAGGTGCGCAAGAACCGGATCGAGGCCAAGCGCTCGATGCTGCTGTTCCGCGAGCTGGCCGGCCGCTTCCAGCTGCCGGTGAAGCCGCTGTCGGCGGAGATGGTGTTCGACCAAAGCCGGATCGTGTTCTCGTACGGCAGCGAGGAGCGGCTGGACACGCAGGCGCTGCAGGCGGAGCTGGCCAAACGGCTGAACCGCCGCGTCGAGGTGCGCGCCGTCGGCCCCCGGGAGGGCGCCCGCCTATCCGGCGGCGGCGGCCTCTGCGGGCCCACCAAGTGCTGCAACCGCTACCCCTCGCACGAGAGCCCGATCACGCTCAAGATGGCCAAGGACCAGGAGCTGCCGATGAACCCCGGCCGCATCACCGGTCTCTGCGGCAGGCTACGCTGCTGTCTTGCATTTGAGCATCCGGTTTACCGGTCGTTCCGGGACCGGGCCCCCGCGGTGGGGCGCATCGTCACGACGCCTCAGGGCCGGGGCGTCGTTCGCAGCTACGAGGTGCTGCGGGATGCATGCGTCGTTGAGATGGAAGGTGAGAAGGAGATGCTGGAAGTGAAGCTGGATGATCTGGCGGATGTGAGCGCGTGACCAAGATTGCCTACTGGGGGCCGGGTAGCCACGACCCCGCGCTGGCGGAGTTCCGGGAGCGGCTGCGAGACGAGTGGCTGCGCCGCGGCTACGGCTGGGACGACGACGAGAACCCGGTCGACGCCGAGGTCGTGTTCAACTTCATCAACCCCGACAAGCCGAAGCCGTTCCGGCGCCGGCAGCGCGGTACCTACGTGACGATCATCCACTCGGCGTCCGAGGTGCCCGACGACGTGCTGCGCTACGAGTATCCGCTGATGGTGCGCGGCCTGGCCAACCTGGGCATGCTGGTGGTGCCGGGCGACTCCTGTCACTTCGTGACGCCGGAGCGCGGGCACTACTCGATCCCCGATCCGGGCGATCTCGACACCTGGATCCACGACATCGTCGATCGCATCACGCCGCTTGCGACCTCGCGGCTGGTGATCGACAACCGCTTCGACCACGACCTCGAGCCGGAGCTGTGGCAGGGCGATGAGCTGACCGAGAGCCTCTACCAGGCCGGGCACCGGCTGGATGCGCTGGGCCTGCTGCCGGCCCCGTTCCCGCTGCACGAGATCGTGCCCGAGAAGGAGCTGCGCGCGATCAAGCGCATCTACGGTATCGGCGGCCTCTCGTACGGCAACCTGTCGGTGCGCAAGGACGAGCGGCGCTACTGGATGAGCGCGTCCGGCGTCGACAAGTCAGACCTGCGCGAGGTCGGCAAGGACGTGCTGATGGTGAAGGACTACGAGGCCGATACCGGCACCATGGTGCTGTCCGTGCCGCCCGGCATCGAGCCGAACCGCGTGTCGGTGGACGCCATCGAGCACTGGATGATCTACCAGGAGCACCCCGAGGTGAACGCGATCGTGCACGTGCACGCGTGGATCCCGGGCATCCCCGCAACCGAGTTCAACTACCCCTGCGGCACCGCCGAGCTGGCGGTGGCCGTGGCTGACATCATCCGCGATGAGCACGATCCGTCGCACGCAGTGGTCGGGCTCAAGAACCACGGCATCACCGTCACCGGCACCAGCCTCGAGGACATCTTCGAGCGCATCGAGCCGGTGATCGAGGTGCAGGTCCCGATGATCGCCTAGCGATCCTGCGGATCAGACCGGATCGAACGGGAGGACGAGCGGCGGGAAGAGGTCGCCGGGCCGGCCGATGTTGCCCGAGATCGCCCGCAGGGTGATCCGGCGGTCGCTCGCAGCGGGGGCGTCGATGTCGACCAGGCCGCCGCCGTAGCGGCCGAGCACGTTCCGGCGCTTGTCGAGCGTGGGATCGGGCAGCTGGGCGCCCGACCAGACGCGCGGGCGCACGCCCGAGCAGATGAACTCGACAACGCTCGCGCCCTCGGGCCGGATCCGGCTCGGGTAGGGATGGTGGTGGATGCGCATGCCGTGGGCGTCCCCGCTCAGGATGAGCACGCGCGCGCCGCGCCGCTGCACGCCGAGGAACAGGCGCATCGCGCGGTCGTACTCGTTCGGCCAGCCGATGAGCCAGGTGTCGTTCACGTGGTAGCGCGACGCGAAGATGCCCGCGCTGAAGACCACGAAGAGGCGCGCGTCGCTCGTCTCGAGGATCCTCTGCATCCAGTCGAACTGGGCATGGCCGATCCGCGTCTTCTCAGGCGTGTTGGGCGTGTCCACCGGGTCGGCGTAGCGGCGCACGTCGAGCGTCAGGCAGTGGACGTCGCCGAAGCGGAAGTCGAAGTACCCGGACGGCGCCGGGTCGGCGTGGATCCGGTTCCAGAGCGGCGCCGCCCAGGCCGCTGCGGTCGTGCGATCGGCGTTGTTGCGCGGCCCGTAGTCGTGGTCGTCGATCGTGAAGCCCGTCGCGATGCGTGCGCGCAGGTCGGCGAAGTCGCGGGCGGCCAGCAGGCGGCGGAAGCGGTCGGCGAAGAAGTCGGGCGCGGACAGGTAGC
>DATIOK010000235.1:0-1829 GCA_035473255.1 Gaiellales bacterium | reverse complement strand
AGCCGTGCGCGCGGCCGTCTCCCGCCGCGCGAGGTAGTCCTGGTGCGCCGCTTCATAGCGGCGCCGCACCCCGTCGTCGGCCAGCCTCTCGGTCATCTCCCGCATCAGCCCGGACGCCTCCAGCTTGCTGACGGCCGCGGCTGCCCGCGGGCAGGTCAGGTAGTAGAGGGTGGGAAACGGGCTGCCGTCGGGCAGCCTCGGCGCCGTCTCGGCCACATCGGGCAGCCCGCACGGGCACCGGTGCGCCACGCCGAGCAGCCCGCGCGGCGCACGGCCGAGCTGGGCGGCGATGACCGCCGTGTCACGCGCCGCGATCACTTGGCCTTGCTCTCCGGGCCCGCGTCCGCTTGCTGGACCGACCGCCACAGCTTGTCGTACCAGGGCGCCGGTCCCGCCTTGGCCGCCTGGGCCGTGCTGAGCCGCGGCTGGCTCCCCTCCACGACGTAACAGCGCGTGCCGGGAAAGCACATGTTGAGCTCCTGCCGGGCCAGTTGCTCGATGTAGGCCGGGCTCGAGAGCCTGGCCTGCTGCGCCTGCAGGCTCTTCACCTGGGTCAGCATGGACTGCTGCTGGGAGACCAGCGCGTCGATCTGCCGTCGCTGGTTCACGTATTCCCGGATCGGGTACGCCAGGCTCAGCGCGATCGCGCAGATCACCACCGCAAGCACCGCGGCCCGGCCGGTGAGCCGGGTGGCGCGGGGAGCGGCGGGCGGTGCCATCAGCCCGCTTGTGCCCGCGCCGCGAACCGGGGATAGGCGTCGGTGCCGGCGTAGGTCGCCGCGTCACCGAGCAACTCCTCGATCCTGAGCAGCTGGTTGTATTTTGCGACCCGCTCGCCGCGCGCGGGTGCGCCGGTCTTGATCTGGCCGCAGTTGGTGGCGACGGCCAGATCCGAGATCGTGGTGTCGTCGGTCTCACCGGAGCGATGGCTGATCACGCAGCTGAACCCGGCCCGGTGCGCCAGGCTCACCGCGTCCAGGGTCTCGGTCACCGAGCCGATCTGATTCAGCTTGACCAGCAGCGAGTTCGCCGCGCGCTCGGCGATGCCGCGGCGCAGCCGCTCGGAGTTGGTGACGAACAGGTCGTCTCCGACCACCTGGACGCGATCGCCGACGGTCGCGGTGAGCTCCCGCCAGCCCGGCCAGTCCTCCTCGGCCAGCGGGTCCTCCAGGGAGACGATCGGGTAGGCGTCGAGCCATTCGGCGTAGAGGCCGGCCATCTCCGCGGACGTCCGCGGCTTGCCCTCGAAGGTGTAGGCGCCGTCGGCGTAGAACTCCGAGGCGGCCGCGTCCACCGCCAGCGCGACGTCGTCGCCCGGAGTGAAACCCGCCTTGCCGATCGCCTCGACGATCAGGTCCAGCGCGGCGCGGTTGTGCTCTAGGTCGGGCGCGAATCCGCCCTCGTCGCCGACTCCGGTGGACAGGCCCCGCTGCTTGATCACCGACTTCAGCGCGTGGTACACCTCGGCTCCCCAGCGCAGCGCGTCGGAGAAGGTCGCGGCGCCGATCGGCGTGATCATGAACTCCTGGATGTCCACGTTGTTGTCTGCGTGCGCGCCGCCGTTCAGGATGTTCATCAGCGGGACCGGCAGCACGTGCGCGTTCGGTCCGCCGAGGTACCGGAACAGCGGCAGGCCGCTGGAGTCCGCGGCGGCCCGGGCGACGGCCATGCTGACGCCGACGATGGCGTTCGCGCCGAGCCTGGACTTGCCCGGCGTCCGGTCCAGATCGATCAGCGCCTGGTCCACCAGCCGCTGGTCATCGGCCTCGTGGCCGAGCAGTTCCGGCTGGATCTCGTCGATGACGCCCTGGACGGCCCTGGTCACCGCC
>DATIOK010000234.1:0-10790 GCA_035473255.1 Gaiellales bacterium | reverse complement strand
GACCAGCGGGTTCACCAACACCAGGATCTGCAGCCAGTGCACGCCCCACAGCGTCACCGGCGACAGCGTCGTCCAGGCGTAGTACGTCCCGCCCAGGAACGTCAGCGGCAGGATGATGATGCCGAACATCAGCGGCACGTTCCGCGGGTCGAAGATGGTGCCGAACGTGAGCCCCAGCGCGGAGCAGGCCACGCAGGCGAGCGGCACCAGCGTCACCAGCACCGCCCAGTGCATCGACAGGTTGATGTGGATCGACCGCGCGTGCACGACCGCCGCGATCGGGAACACGATGCACGCCGCCAGCATCCCCTGGATCGCCCCGAATGCCACCTTCTCAAGCGCCACCAGCGACACCGGCAGCGGCGCCAGCACCCGGTCCTCGATCTCCTTCGTGTACCCGAACTCCTGCACCATCGGCAGCGCCACCGCCTGGATGCCCTGGAACATGATCGTCAGTCCCACCACGCCGGCCACTAGCGTGGTCGCGAACGCCGACTCGCCGGCCGCACCGCCGCGCCCGCCCACGCCGGTTCCGATCGTCGGGAACACGTATAGGAACACGAAGCAGAGCAGCAGCGGCTGCACGATCGTGCGCGGGATGAACTCGCGCAGGTGCTTTCGCAGCACCACCAGGTCGCGCAGCAACAGCGCGCCGAACGCGATCCGGCTCGATCGCACGGCCGAGCGGGTCTCATACATCTGCCGGGCCTGAGGTGGTGGTGCGGTCTTCGTGGCCATCTAGTCGCGCAGCTCCTTCCCTGTCAGATCGATGAATACCGTCTCCAGCGACGGCGGCGCCACCTGCACGTCGCGCACCGCGAAGCCGGCGTCCTCGGCCGCACCGATCACGCGCACAAGCACCCGGTCTGTGCCGCGCACCGCGACCTGCACCATCCCGTCCAGGATGGTGGTGCCGTCCACGTCGGTCACGTCATCGCGCAGCACCTGCGCCAGCCGCTCCAGGTCGCCGTCGGCCGTCACCGTCACGATCGTGTCGGCCGCGACCAGCCGCTTCAGCTCGTCCGACGTGCCCAGCGCCAGGATCTGGCCGTGGTCCATGATCCCGATCCGGTCGCAGAGCTGGTCGGCCTCCTCCATGTTGTGGGTGGTGAGCACGACCGTCTGGCCGCTCTCGTGCAGGCTGCCGACGATCTCCCAGAGCCCGATCCGGCTCTGCGGATCGAGGCCGGCGGTGGGCTCGTCCAGGAACAGGATGGCCGGCTCGTGCAGCAGCGCCCGCGCCACCATCAGCCGCTGTGCCAGCCCGCCGGACAGCGCCATTACCGGTGCGTTGGCCCGCTCCTGCAGCCGGAACTTGACCAGCAGCTCGTCGGCCGCGGCCCGCGACCGGCGGGCGCCCATGCCGAAGAAGCGCCCGTGGAAGTAGAGGTTCTCCCAGACCGTCAGCGATCGGTCGAGCGTGTTGGTCTGGGGCACGACGCCGATCAGCTGCTTGGCCACGGCCGGCTGCTTGACCACGTCGATGCCGCCCACCAGCGCGCGCCCCGACGTCGGGATCACGCGCGTCGTCAGCATGCTCGCCGTGGTCGTCTTGCCGGCGCCATTTGGCCCCAGCAGGCCAAAAATCTCACCCTGGTAGACGGTCAGGTTCATGCCGTCGACGGCCGTGACGCCGCCGGGGTACACCTTGGTCAGGTCGGTCGTGTGGATGACATCGGCCGCTCCTGGGGTGTCTCCGTTGCTGCTCACCACGAGGAGTCACGATAGCGCCGCCGTGCTCGGCGGTAGACGATCGATCGCGATACGGTTCCGGCCATGAGCGAGCTGCCGGCCGGCACCGTCACGCTGATGTTCTCCGACATCGAGGGATCGACCGCCCTCCTGAAGCGGCTCGGCGACGGCTGGCCGGATGTGCTCAAGCAGCAGCGCGGCTTGCTGCGGGAGGCCGTTGCGGCCGGTGACGGCGTGGTGGTGGACTGCCAGGGCGACGCCATGTTCGCCGCCTTCCGGTCGGCGCCGTCAGGGGTCGCCGCCGCGATCGTCGCCCAGCGCCAGCACACGCTCGCGGAGTGGCCGGACGGCACCGCGGTGCGGGTGCGGATGTCGCTGCATACCGGCGAGCCGCACCTGACAGATGAGGGCGGCTACACCGGCATCGACGTGGTGCGGGCCGCGCGGCTGTGCGCCGCGGGGCACGGCGGGCAGGTGTTGCTAACCGAGGCAACGAGACTGATCTCGGGCGCGGAGACGGTCGATCTGGGCTCGACCAGCCTGCCCGACATGGACGGCCCCGAGCACGTGTACCAGCTGCTCGCGCCCGGCCTGGGCCGGGAGTTCCCACCGCTCCGCCACACCGCCGCGACGCCGCTCGAGACGCTGGAGCGGGGCGACGACTTCGACGCCCGCATCGAGCGGGCCGCTCAGGCGTTCGAGCAGCGCATCACCGGCTGGGTGGCCGACACGGTCGAGCGGGCCTTTCAGGCGTCGCCGCCCTGGAAGAAGGGCGACGGCGACCCCTGAATCAGTTTGATCGCGGCGGGGCTGTCGACGCCGTAGCGGCGGCGTCGAGTGCCTGCGACAGGTCGGCCCAGAGGTCGTCGGCGTGTTCGAGCCCGACCGACATCCGCAGCAGCCCCGGTGCGACGCGGCCGGCCGGCTCGATGCGGTCGCGCCGCTCGATCAGCGACTCCACGCTGCCGAGGCTGGTGGCAGGGTGGATCAGCTGCAGCGAGCGCTCCAGCGCCTCGGCCTGCTCGGCCGTCGCCAGCACGAACGACAGCAGCCCGCCGTACCCGCCCCGCATCTGGCGGGTGGCCAGCTCGTGGCCCGGGTCGCTGGGCAGCCCCGGGTAGTTGACGGTGGTCACCGCGGGGTGCTCGCTCAGCCGCCCGGCCAGGTCGAGCGCCGTCTCGCAGTGCTGCCGCACGCGCACGGCCAGCGTGCGCAGGCCGCGCATCAGCAGCCAGGCGGGGTCGGGCCCGAGCACGGTGCCGGTCTCGCCCCGCACGTACAGGATCGACTCGGCCAGCTCCTGGTCGCGCAGCGTGAGCACGCCCGCCAGCGTGTCCGAGTGGCCCGATAGCGACTTGGTCGCGCTCTGCACGCAGACGTCGGCGCCCAGGTCGAGCGGCAGCTGCAGCAGCGGCGTGGCGGTGGTGTTGTCGCAGACCAGCAGCCCGCCCCCGGCGTGTACCGCGGCGGCGGCGGCGGCGATCTCGATCACCTCCATGTTCGGGTTGGCCGGCGTCTCGATCAGCGCCAGCGTGGCGCCGTCGGCGGCGCGGCGCAGGTCGTCCATGTCGGTGGCGCGGTAGCGGCGCACCTCGACGCCCCACGGCTCCAGGATCGACGCGCACAACGTCTCGAATCCGTAGTAGCCGGCGTCGGGGATGGCCAGCGCCCGCCCCGGCCGCAGCACCGCCAGGCTCAGCGTCGTCCAGGCCGCCATGCCGCTGGCGCACACGATCGCGCGTGCGTCCTCGAGCTCGCCCAGCAGCCCCTCGGCCTCCTCCGCCACCGGCACGGTGGTGCGGCCGTAGGGCGACCCGCCCGGCGCGGGCGGGACGTTGTTGAAAGTGACCGCGCGCTGCAGCACCGGCGCCAGCCCGGCATGAGGCTCGCGGGAGGCGCCGACCAGCTTCGTCTCGCGGTGCATGCGCGGAGACTAGATGGTTCGGGGAGCGAGCTCGGCCGGGGCGCCGAACGCCTGCAGCGGCTCGGGCGTCCGCACCGATCCGTCGGCCTGCTGGCCGTACTCGATCAGCGCCAGCAGCGTGCGGCTGGAGGTGAGGGCGGTGCCGTTCAGCGTATGCACGTGTCGCGGTCCCCCGGACACCGGCCGGTAGCGGATGTCGAGCCGTCGCGACTGGAAGTCGGTGGTGTTGGAGCAGGACGTCAGCTCCCGGTAGCGCTGCTGGCCGGGCAGCCAGACCTCGATGTCGTACTTCTTGGCGGCGGCGGCGCCGAGGTCGCCCATCGGGATGTTCTGCACCTGGTAGTGGAACCCCAGCTCCTGGGCGATCTCCTCCTCGATCGCGAGCAGCTGGTCGTGGGTCTCCTGCGACTGGTCGGGCAGGCAGAACACGAACATCTCCAGCTTGTCGAACTGGTGCACGCGGAAGATGCCGCGCGTGTCCTTGCCGGCGGCGCCGGCCTCGCGGCGGAAGCACGGGGAGAAGCCGACGTATCGCAGCGGCAGCTGCGCCTCCTCCAGGATCGCGCCAGCGTGCAGCGACGCCAGCGGCACCTCGGCCGTGCCGACCAGGAACAGGTCGTCCTGCTCGACGGCGTAGGCCTGCTCGCGCGCCTCCGGGAACATGCCGGTGCCCTCCATCGCCGGCTCGCGCACCAGCACCGGCGGGACAACGGGTAGGAAGCCCTTGCCGGTCAGCTTGTCCATGCCCCACTGCACCATCGCCAGCTCCAGCCGCACCAGGTCGCCCAGCAGGTAGTGGAAGCGGCTGCCCGACACCTTCGCGGCGGCCTCGATGTCGATCAGGCCCAATCCGTCCGGGCCGGCCAGCTCGAGGTGATCCTTCGGCTCGAACCCGAACTCCGGCTTCTGGCCGTACGTGCTGATGGTGACCGAGTCATCCTCGGACATGCCGTCGGCGGCGGTCGGGTCGGGCAGGTTCGGCATGCGCAGCATCAGCTTGCGGATGCGCTCGGTGATCTCGGCCAGGGCGCCCTCGTCGGTCGCCTGCTCGGCCTTCAGCTGGGCCTGGCGGGCGATCGGGATCGAGGTGTCCTCGCCCTTCTGCTTGGCCTCGGCGATGGCCTTGGCGGCCGCGTTGTTCGCCGCCCGTGCTGCCTCGACGGCGGCCTGCAGGCGGCGGCGCTCAGCGTCCAGCTCCAGGAATGCGTCGACCAGCTCGCCGGCGCCGCGGCGCGCCAGCGCTTCGCGGACGCGGTCCGGCTCCGAGCGGATCAGCTTCGCGTCGATCACGACCTGGCTGACACTAACGCTTCCAGGAAGCGGGCGACGCCGTCGTGCTCCGGTCCCGGCACGGTCGCTTCCGCCTCGTCGAGCAGGACCTGATCGGCGCCCTCGATGGCTACGCCGAAGCCGGCGTCGCGCAGCAGCTCGATGTCGTTGGCGCCGTCGCCGAACGAGACAACGCGGGCCGGCTCGATCGAGATGCGGTCACACACCCACTCCAGGGCGCTGCCCTTGGAGACGCCCGGCTGGGCCACCTCCAGGAAGAACGGCAGCGACTTGGCGATGAACAGGCGGTCGCCGAACTGGGCGCGTAGCTCGATCTGGAGCGCGTCCAGCAGCTCCGGCTCGCCGACCACGACGATCTTGGTGGTGGGCTGGGTCAGCCACCGCTCGAGGTCGCCCACGGCATGTGCCTCCAGCTTGGCATGGCGGGCGTACTCGAGCGCGTACACGTTCAGTTCGTCGACGTAGAGCTCGTCGTCGACGTAGACGTTGCAGTGCTGGTCGCGCTTGCGGCAGGCCTCGATCACCTCGCGCGCCAGCGGTACCGGCATCGGCTCGTGCCGCAGCCACTCGCCGGTCTGGGGATCGGCGATCAGCGCGCCCTGGTAACAGATCAGCGGCGCGGTCACGCCCAGCTGCAGGGCAAAGGGACGCGACGAGCGCAGCATCCGTCCTGTTGCCACGATTGGCACCACGCCGGCGGCAGCGACCGTCTTCACGGCCTCGATCAGGCGCGGGCGCAGCTCCAGCGTCTCGGGCAGGATCGTGCGGTCGAGGTCCATCGCGACGGCGCGCACGGTGCCGGCGTCGAGCGCGGCCGGTAGGGTCACTTCTTCTCCCCGGACAGGTAGGCGGCGATCAGATCGACGTCCGATCCGCCTAGCAGGCCCTTGGGCATGCCGGGACGGCCGTCGATGATCGCGCGCCGCACCTGCTCGAGCTGGGGCCGGTTGGCCGGATCGAGCAGGTTGGTGGCGTTCGGAACCGGGGTCATCGCGTCGGCGGAGACGCCGTGGCAGGAGGCGCACTTCTGCATGTAGAGGTACCGCGAGTGGTGCGCGGCGGACTCGCCGCCGCAGCCGGTGGCCGCCGTGAGTGCGATCACAATCGCTATCGCTGCCGCCAACCGCATCCCGCGAGCGTATCCTTCAGGTTCGATGGATGACGCCGACAGGACACTCTGCGATTTGATCCAGAACGATTTTCCGGTGGTGGCACGCCCGTACGCCGCACTGGGCGAGCCGCTGGGGGAGACCGAGCAGCAGGTGCTGGAGCGGATCGCGCGGCTGCGGCGGGACCGCATCATCCGTCAGATCTCGGCCATCTTCGACACGCGCCGGCTGGGCTATCGCTCGTGCCTGGTGGCCGCCCGCACTTCGGCCGAGCGGGCAGACGATGCCGCCGCGGCGATCAACACGCATCCCGGCGTCACTCACAACTACGAGCGCGAGCACGACTTTAACATCTGGTTCACGGTGGGCGTGCCGCCCAACTCGGCGATCGGACTCGACCGCACGATCGAGCTGCTGGGCGAGCTCGCCGAGGTGGACGTGATCAGGCCGCTGCCGGCGCTGAAGTTCTTCAAGATCGGCGTCGACCTCGACATCCAGGGCGGGCGCGACCCGGCCGCGAAGCGCGCCAAGCGCGAGCTGACGCTGCCGACGCCGCCGCCGGAGGCGCTGGACGACCAGGACATCGCCGCGATCCGGGCGCTGCAGGCCGACCTGCGGGGAGTGCCGGAGCCGTTCGCGGCGCCGGCGCAGCGGGCGGGGTACACCGTCGAGGAGCTGCTGGCCAAGGCCGCCGAGTTCCATGCCACCGGCCAGATGCGCCGGTTCGCGGCGGTGCTCTACCACCGCTCGGCCGGGTTCGTCTACAACGGCATGGGCGTGTGGAAGGTGCCGGAGGACGACGTCGAATCGGTCGGCCAGCTGATGGCGGCCTACCGCGGCGTGTCGCACTGCTACCAGCGGCCGACCTATCCCGACTGGCCCTACAACCTCTTCTCGATGACGCACGGGCGCACCAAACAGGAGTGCGAGGATGTGCTCGACGCGATCTCCGGCGAGACTGGGCTGACCGAGCGGATCACGCTCTACTCGACCAAGGAGTGGAAGAAGACGCGGCTCGTCTACTTCAGCCCCGACGCCGAGGAGTGGGAGCGCAGGCACGCACCGGAGCTGCAGCCGGCCTGATGCGGATCCAGCGGGCGGCCAGCGCGGACGCCGTCGCGGCCGTGCAGCCGCTGCTCGACCACGCGCTGCGGCCGGAGGCGGTCGAGCGGTTCCTGGCTGATCCGACGCACCATCTGCTGATTGCCTACGACGGCGAGCCGGAGACGGCGGCCGGGTTCGTGAGCGGCGTCGAGATGACGCACCCCGACAAGGGCACGGAGATGTTCCTGTACGAGCTGGCCGTGGAAGAGGCGTCGCGAAACCAGGGGATCGGGCGGTCGCTGGTGCGGGCGGTGGCCGAGCTGGCCCGCGAGCGCGGCTGCTACGGGATGTGGGTGCTGACCGACGACGGCAATCCGGCGGCGCTGCGGGCGTACGCGGCCGCCGGGGGTGAGCGGGAGCCGGTGGCCGTGATGTTCAGCTGGACGTTCTAGGCGGATCTCACGCGGCATGGCCGGGAACCGTTCTCCACATGTGAAGCTGCCGCCCTTTCAGCTGTTGCTCGACCGCCACTCCGGGGAGCTGTTCCGGTTCCTGTCGGCGTCGGTTGGGCCGGTGGAGGCGGAGGACGCGTTCCAGGAGACGTTTCTGTCGGCGCTGCGGGCGTATCCGAAGCTGCGAGATGCGTCGAACCTGCGCGCCTGGCTGTTCCAGATCGCGCACCGAAAGGCGCTTGACGTGCACCGTGCGCGGGGGCGGAATCCGATCCCGGTCGAGCAGGTGCCGGAGGTGGCGGTGGGCGCGGGTGGCGAGGCGGAGCCGGCGCTGTGGCGGGCGGTGCGCCGTTTGCCGGACAAGCAACGCACGGCGGTGTTCCTGCGCTTCGCGGCCGATCTGGACTACGCCCAGATCGGGGAGGCATTGAGCTGCAGCGAGCCGGCGGCGCGCCAGAACGTGCGCGCGGGTCTGGCGACGATCCGAAAGGGGTGGGCAGATGGATGATCGACTGAGCAGGTTCATGGATCGCGCGCAGGCGGAGGGTCTGGTGGACGTCGCATACACGGAGACGGACTCGCCGGTCGGCCGGCTGCTGGTGGCGGTCACCGACCGCGGGCTGGTGCGGGTCAGCTTCCAGCGGGAGCGGCGCGACGACGTGCTCGAGGAGCTGGCCGAGCGGCTGTCGCCGCGGGTGCTGGAGGCGCCGCGGCGGCTGGACGAGGTGCGGCGCGAGCTGGATCAGTACTTCCAGGGCGAGCGGACGGAGTTCGAGCTGCCGCTGGACTGGTCGCTGACGTCGACGCCGTTTCGGCGGAAGGTGCTCGAGCGCACGGCGCAGGTGCCCTACGGGGCCACGATCAGCTACCGCGACGCCGCCGAGGCGGCCGGCAACGAGCGGGCGGTGCGGGCGGCGGGGACGGCGCTCGGCGCCAACCCGATCCCGATCGTGGTGCCCTGCCACCGCGTGCTTCGCACCGGCGGCGCCCTGGGCGGATACGGCGGCGGTCTCGACGCAAAGCGGTTCCTGCTCGACCTCGAGTCGGGCCGGTCAACCGTCACAGGCGGGTAACGCCCAGGTCACGGCTGATAGAACGGTGCCCGGCACCCTTCTATCACGTGAGCGGTCGGGCGCTGGGCACGACCGCCCAACCAAGCGGTCGCCTGTCACAGGAAGGTGACGGCCGGGTCACGCCTGTTACGACGGTGCCCGGCACCCTTCTATCACCCGCGGCGTTCAGAACTCGATCTCGAGCCCGTCGTAGGCGACGCCGGCGCGGTCGCCGAGCCACGCTTCTAGGTCGGCGTGCGTGCCGGTGCGGTGGCCGACGTGCGTGAACAGCGTGCGACCCGGCTTCAGCTTCGGCAGCAGCTCGAGCGTCTCGGTCATCGCCATGTGTCCGCTGCCCGGACGGTCGCGGGTCGACCCGTCCACCACCAGCACGTCGGCGTTTCGGGCCAGCTTCGAGTCGGGTGGCTCGCCCACGTCGGGCGCGTAGACCAGGCTGCCGCCCTCGGCGGTGGTGAACCGGAACGCGACCGTGCGTGCGCTGTTCGAGTGCGCCACGTCGAAGGCTTGCGCCACCAGCCCCTTGCCAAGCTCGAGGTGCACTCCCGGCGTCAGGTGCATGACCCGGAAGTCGATGCGCGAGAAGGTCGTCCGCACGCCCCGCTCTGCCTCCTTGGTCATGTGCAGCGGCAGCCGTCCCGCCTTCGACAGCACGTGCAGGCCGAGCATGTGATCGTGGTGATGGTGCGTCAGCAGGATCGCCTCCGGCACCACCCCCGCCCCCAGCAGCTGCTGGTAGGCGTCCGGGCCGGCGTCGACCAGGATCCGCCCGTCCACCAGCAGCGACGATCGCAACCGCCGGTCGCGCGGGTCGGACGACGTGCACTGCTCGCAGTCACACCCCAGCCGCGGAATCGGCCAGGCTGCCGACGAGCCCAGCACCAGCGCCTTCAGAGCTCGCGCTCCCACTTGGCGTGGTGCTCGCGCGCCCAGTCCCGGCGCACCGTGCCAAGCACCATCCCGCGCAGCGAGTGGCGGGTGGACGGGTTCAGCATCGCCATGTAGAGGTGACCGATCACGAGCGGAATGGCAATGTACATGGCCATGTCGTGCACCAGGATCGCACTGGTGCCGCGAAACGTGGCGTCGACCTCCTGCAGGTACATCAGCGTGCCGCTGATCGTGAACACCACCATCAGCCCGGCAATCACCGCCGTGTTCAGCTTCTGGCCCGCGTTGAACCGGCCCTGCGGCGGCTTGGGACCCATTTGCCGCACCTGCCACTTCAGCCAGCGGCGGTCGTCGTCGTCGAACTTGTCGATCTGGCCGACGGTGCGTCTCAGCCCGCCGGCCGAGGAGCTCACGATCAGAAGCGTGCCGAACCAGAACGCCAGCGCCGCACCCAGGTGGATCGACTTCCAGAGACGGCGGTTTGCTGCCACCTCAGCCAGCGACGGCAGGTAGAGGATCAACCCGGTCACGAGCATCGTCAGGAACGAGACGGCAAGCAGCCAGTGCAGCGCCTGCTCGGCGCTGCTGAACCGCCGCACGTACTCGGGCCGCTCAGTAGCCATTCGACCGGCCAACCCACGCGTCCACGTCGTAGCCGCGCTGCTCCCAGAAACCCGCTTCCAGCTTCGGCACCAGGTCGATCCGCGTCAGCCACTTGACGCCCTTGTAGCCGTACATCTCCGGGATCACCAGTCGCATCGGCGCGCCGTGCGCCTGCGACAGCGGCTTGCTGTCCATGCCATGCGCCAGCATCACGTTCGGCATCGTCGTCTGCTTCATCGACAGTGAGTCGACGTAGGGCTGCTCCAGCGAGACGAAGTTGGCGTACTTCGCCTCGGACGTCGGCTTGGCCCGGTCCCACAGATCCTGCAGCCGCACGCCCTGCCAGTGCACGCCGCCCACCGTCCATCCGGTGACGCAGTGAAAGTCGGTCGTCTGTCGCGCCTGCGGCAGCGCCAGCACCTCGTCCCAGGAGAGCGACAGCGGGTGCTCGACCGCGCCCGTCACCTGCAGCCGGTAGGTGGCAGGGTCGAAGGTCGGCCAGGGCGGGTTGACCGAGTAGATGCGCCACCCGTTCGGCACCAGCGACCGCAGCGCGTTGGGCACCACCGCGCCCAGCGGCGAGGCCAGGTGGGACACGCGGCCGCCCACGAACAGGCCGGCGACGCCCGCGCCGACGACGCCCAGGAACACGCCTCGTCCCATCCTTACGTCACGCATGTCATCTCAGTATCGTGCTTCGCCCGGAACGTGACGG
>DATIOK010000233.1:0-10470 GCA_035473255.1 Gaiellales bacterium | reverse complement strand
CGATCAGTCCGAAGGCGGCGGAGGCGGCCTGTACAGCTCCTCCACAGCAGCGGCGATGTCCCCACCACCGGCCTCAACGGGCTCCATGTACAAGCGTCCTTCGGCGACCAGGCCGTCACGCATCACGAAGATCGTGACGCCACGCATGGCGAAGGTGGAGCCATCCACGTGGTGCCCCCTCCAGCTCCACTCACCCCATTCGGTGTTCCCGTCCACCGCTGAGGCGACCAGTTCCGAGTTGAAGTCGGGCACGCCCTCGAAGACCGATAACCAGTTCTCCAGTACCTGAGAACTCCCGCCAAACCCACGACTCGGGTGCAGCGGTTGCGCGCTTCGATAGTCCTGAGCGAACAACGACGCCAAGAGCCCGGCGTCGTGCGCGTTCGTCGCATCCCGCAACCGCTCCAGCATGGTCATCGTTTCAGGACCATAGCTCACCGATTCTGGTGGATCGGCGCTGCCGTTCCCACGCCGCAGAGCGGCCCGCCGTGTGGCGGGCCGCTCGAGGTCATGCGTGGGAATGTGGAGGTTTAGTCGCCGGAGGTTTCCACCACCGTTCGGGGAGCGGCCTCGATCTGGAACCGCGGCAGCCACCGCAGCGGCTTGGGTAGATACCAGTTCCAGTCGCCCAGCAGCTGCATGCTGGCCGGAAGCAGGACGCCGCGGACGATGGTGGCGTCGATCAGCACGGCCGCGGCCAGGCCGACCCCGAACTCCTTCAGGTCGACGATGCTGAGCGTCATGAAGATCGAGAACACCCCGACCATCACGAGCGCCGCGCTGGTGACGGTGCCGGCCGTGCTCTTGATGCCCTCCGAGACGGCATCCTCGGTCGACATGCCGCTGTCGACCAGCTCCTTGATGCGGCTGAGAATGAACACGTGGTAGTCCATCGACAGACCGAACAGGATCACGAACAGGAACAGCGGTAGCCACGGTGCGACGCCGCCTGTGGGCGTGAAGCCCAGCAGCGAGGAGCCGTGGCCATCCTGGAACACCGCCACGAGCACGCCGTACGCGGCGGCCACGGACAGCAGGTTCAGGATGATCGCCTTGACCGGGATCACGATCGACCGGAACGTGACCATCAGCAGCACGAACGCCAGCGTCAGCACGAACCCGAACACCAGTGGCGTGTTGCGCGACAGCATCGTGCTCTGGTCGCGGTCGATCGCGGTCTGGCCGGTGACGTTGACGGTGACGTTGTCGACCGTCCCCAATGTGGAAGGGATCAGCCGGTCGTGCAGTGTCGTCAAGGCCTGCTTCGAGGCCGAGTCGGTGCCGTCGCCGGCCAGTGGCATCGACAGCACCGCGACGGTGCCGGTCGAGTCCCTGGTGAGGTCGATCGGCTGATGCACGGCCCCGCTTGCGACCGCCCGCTGCTCGAGATCGGTGATCGCCGAGCGGACGGCCGGGGCGCGGGTGTCGTCCGCCGTGATCACGACGGTGGCCGGCGTGTCGTTGCTCGGGAACGCCTTCTCGACATGCTTGAGCACGGCGATCCCGGGCAGTCCTGGCGGCAGGTCGTTGATGCCGGTGTTGTGGACTCGGAAGTGCAACGCCGGAGATGCGATCGCCAGCAGGATCGCCAGCGAGAGGGCGGCTGCCGCGGCCGGCCGGCGCAGCACCCGTGTCAGAACGGCGCCCCAGATGCGGCCCTCCCGGCGTCGGGCAGCCGACCGTCGGAAGGGCACCCGGATGCGGCCCTTGTCGACGTGCCGGCCAAGCAGGGCCAGCGCGGCCGGGAGCGCCGTTAGCGAGCCCAGCATGGCCACGGCGACCACCATGATGGTGCCAACCGCGAACGAGGTCGAGCCCTTGTCGCCGGTCAGGAACTGGCCGGCCATGGCCACCATCACCGTGAAGCCGGACACCAGGATGGCGCGGCCGGAGGTGGCCGAGGCGATCGCCAGCGCCGTCTGCTGGTCGTGTCCGTTCGCCCGCTCCTCGCGCTCGCGCTTGAGGTAGAACAGCGAGTAGTCGACACCCACCGCCATCCCGATCAGCGTGATCACGATCGAGGCGTTGTCATCGATCGGGAAGATCTGGCTCGGGATCGAGACCAGGCCGATCGTGGCCAGCACGGCCGAGATCGCCAGCAGCACCGGCACGCCCGCCGCCACGATCGCGCCGAACGCGATCACCAGGATCAGCAGCGTGATCGGAAGCGACATCGTCTCGGCCTTGTGCAGATCGCTCTGCACCTTCTTGTCGAGCTGGGCGCCAGAGGTAGCGTCGCCGAACTCCTCGATGCGCAGCGCGGGGTTGGCCCGCTGGGCGTCCTTGACGGCAGCGACCACCGGTGCGATCCGGTTCGAGGCAGTGGCGGCGTCACCCTTGATCGTGAAGGTGATCAGCGCCGAATGACGATCCTTCGAGACCAGGCCGGTGCCGTCGCCGCGACCGGGAGCTCGCAGATGATCGACCACGGGCAGCGCGGCGAAGCCGGCCGCCGTCTGGCTGATGCCGCGCGCGAACGCGGCGTCGTCGGTTGTCAGCGAGCTGCTGTGAATCAGCACCATCTCGCTGGCGGGCTTCGGGAAGCTCGACTCCAACGTCTTCTCAGCCCGCCCGGACTCGCCGGTGAACTGATCGGCCTTGGTCAGCTTGTTCGCCGGAACGAACATGCTGACCAGCATCGCCAGCGCCACGAACACAAACCAGCCGGCGAGAACGGACTTTTTGTGGCGCGCGCTCCAACCACCGAGCCGGGCCGCAAGACCTTTCGGGGTATCGATCGTACGCATCGTGAAAACTCCTTAGAGACAGTGAGAGCCGGGCGCTATGCCGCGGCGGGATGCGCAAGGATTGCCGGTCGGCAGTGCCGCCGGCCGTGGGGCAGGCAGGTGTCTTGCGACCCAGAATCCGCACCGCTCAGGTACGGCCTGCACCACCAACGGCCGTGGGGGTCGGCCCGGCTCCAACGGTGGCGCCACTACCCGAGAACGGCAGCGAACTGTCTCAGTGAAACCACTTGGTGCGAGGTAGCGGAGGAGGGACTCGAACCCCCGACACGCGGATTATGATTCCGCTGCTCTAACCAGCTGAGCTACTCCGCCAGGAGGCGGGATTCTAACCCAGCCAGTTGTGCAGGATCCGCACGCAGCCGTCGATCGCGTCGAGGTGTGCGATCTCGAAGCCGTGGGTGTTCTCGGTGGCGGCGGCCAGGCAGGCGCTGCGCGGCACGCGCCCGCTGTCGAGGCTGGATGAGGCATCGGATCCGTAGCGCGTGACGGCCGCGTGGCGCACGGTCACGCCCGCGGCGGCGGCCGCATCGGCCAGCTCCCACGACAGCCCCTCATCGAGCGGCGCGTAGGAGTCGGCTCTGATGATGACGGGGTCGGGGCCGGGCTCGATCGCATACTCCTTGGCCACGGGCACCACTTCCAGCGCCACAATCGCAACGGCGTCGGTGCTGCGCGCGTAGTACTGCGAGCCCTGGCAGCCGACCTCCTCGCGGGTCGTGAACACCAGGTCGATCGGGCGGTTGGGAGCATCCAGCCGGCCGGCCAGCTCGAGCAGCATCGCAACGGCGACCTTGTCGTCGAGCGCGTGACAGGCCACGTACTCGCCGTCGTCGCCCAGCAGCACCGGCCGCTTGCGCCAGCGCGCGGGGACGATACGCGAGCCGACGGTGACGCCGGCCGCCTCCAGTGCGTCGGCGCTGAGCTTGGTCTCGATCCACGCATCCTTCCACTTCACGGGCGTGTCGTCGAGCTGCTTTCGCTGCGGCGACTCATCGGAGACGTGCCGCGCCCCGAACGACAGCACGCCCAGCACCGTGTCGTGCCGGCCCAGCACCTCCACCGGCCCCTCGCCCCAGATCCAGGGATGCGCGTCGCCGAGCGTCTGGGCGATCAGCCGGCCGCCCTCCTCGACGCGCTTGACCAGCCCGCCGATCTCGTCCTTGTGGGCGAGCAGAGCCACCTTGCCCTCGCCGCCGCCGTCGGGGCCGGCCAGCGACAGGATGATGTTCCCGGCGCCGTCCACCTGCGGGGTGCCGTGCGGCGCCAGCGCGTTCATCAGGTGGGCATCGATCTCGTCTTCGACGCCGCTCGGCGAGTGCAACTCGAGCAGGGCGCGCACGGCTTCGAACAGCTGGTCGCGGGACATCCAGACGGCAGCCTAGCCGGGGCCGTGCAACACCCGCGCCTGGCACCGGTGTTGCACGAAATTCGTAGCTCTGAGGGCGTAAAGCTACGAATTTCGTAGTCCAGGGCCCCCTTTCCTACGAAATTCGTAGAAATCGGCGCAACAGAGGTGCCGGGCGCCGGCGTTGCGCGCCGGCCCGTGGAAGGGGTAGCCCACACCAGAGACGGGGGTATCCCACCCCTCATGTCGGGGGGTTTCCCCGCTGCGATCGCGGCGGCCGGCGGGGAAACTGCACGACATGTCCACCAACGCCCAGGAGCACGCCATGATCAGCCCCACCGACATCTTCAGCCCGCTGCGCGAGCTCGCCCACCGATCCGCCGATGGCATCGACGTCACCCTGCTGTGGAACCCGTCCGACGACCGCGCCTTCGTGGTGGTCGTCGACCTCAAGGCCGGCACCATGTTCGAGGTCGGCGTCGAGGACGCCAATCCGATGCACGTCTTCAACCATCCCTACGCGTACGCCCGCGAGGAGCTCGCCGCTTAGCCTCAGGCGCTGCGCAGAGCAGGCGTCGCTAGCCCTGCCAGCCCCGCCTGCACGGCCCGCATCCCGCCCGCATCCAGCGAGTAACAGATCTGCGTGCCGCGTCGGCGGGTCGTCACCAGGCCGGCCTCCCGCAGCACCCGCAGGTGCTGGCTGATCGTCGGCTGACTGACCCCAAACACCTCGGCGAAGTCGCACGCGCACGTCTCCGGTTCGGCCGCCAGCCGCAGCACGATGCCGAGGCGCACGGGGTGGCCCAGTGCCTTCAGGCGCATCGCCGTCAGGAGGTGGTCGCGATCCATGTTGGCAGTGTACCCAAATCCATAGTAATGTGCCTATATAGCCATCACACGATGGAAGGGAGGCCGCGATGAGCACCCGCACACTCGACCGCGACGAGATCGTCCGGCTCGCCGCACTCGCCACCGGAGACGAGAAGCACGAGGCGTCGAGCTACTCCACCCTCGACGCGCTGCTGGTGCTATACGGCCGCGTCCTCCAGGTCGACCCGGATGACCCCACCTGGGAGCAGCGCGACCGCTTCATCCTCAGCAAGGGCCACGGCCCCGCCGCCTATTACGCCGTGCTCTGCTGGCGCGGCTTCTTCCCCGAGCACTGGCTCCCCACCTTCACCCGGCAGGGTAGCCGCCTGGGCAGCCATCCCGACCGCCTGCTGGTACCCGGCGTTGAGGCCTCCACCGGCTCCCTCGGCCACGGCCTGCCGCTGGCCGTCGGCGTCGCCCTCGCGTTGCGCGCCAAGGGCGCCGACCAGAGGGTCGTTGTCCTGACCGGCGACGCCGAGCTGAACGAGGGCTCGAACTGGGAGGCGATCATGCTGGCGCCCCAGCTCCAGCTCGGGAACCTCACCCTGCTCGTGATCGACAACGGCTCCAGCACCATCGATCTCGTCCCCATCCATGAGCGCCTGGCCGTCTTCGGCTGGCATGCCGAGCAGGTCGACGGCCGCGACCACGGCGCCCTCGAGGCCGCACTCCGCGGCCGTTACCACCAGCCTGCCGCCGTCGTTGCGACCGTGAGGACGCCGCCATGATCGCCATGCGCGCACAGGCGATCGACACCGTAACCGAGCTGTTCGAGGTCGACCCGCGGGTGGCGGTTGTGCTCGCCGAGATCAGCGTCGACCGCTTCAAGCCGGTCATCACGCACGACCCCGCCCGCGCCGTAAACGTCGGCATCATGGAGCAGACGATGGTCGGCGTCGCCGCCGGCTACGCCCTCGAAGGCTTCCACCCCGTCATCCACACGATCACCCCCTTCGTCGCCGAACGCGCGCTCGAGCAGCTGAAGCTCGACTTTGGCCACCAGCAGCTGGGCGTGCTCGTGATCACCGTCGGTGGCTCCTACGACTACGGCTCCGAAGGCCCCACCCACCACTCCCCGGGCGACGTCCAGGCGCTGTTGACC
Organism: Gaiellales bacterium; assembly: GCA_035473255.1. Classification (GTDB taxonomy): domain Bacteria; phylum Actinomycetota; class Thermoleophilia; order Gaiellales; family JAICJC01; genus JAICYJ01. The sequence continues at coordinate 4,406 of DATIOK010000233.1, read as the reverse complement.
ATCCCGGCAACCGAGATCCTGGTGCCCGGTGCCGCGGCCGAGGCCGACCGCCTGGTGCGGGCCACCTACGCCAACGGGCACCTCACCTACCTCCGCACCCAGCTGGTCGTGAACCGCGAGTCGCGGGACGTGGAGTTCGGCCGGCTGCTCGTCGAGCGGCGCGGTTCACAGGCCACCGTGGTCGCCGTCGGCCCGATGCTCGACCGCACGCTCGACGCCACGGCCGGCATGGACGTGACCGTGCTCTACGCCACCACCCTCAGCCCCTTCGACGCCGAGACCCTGAACCGCGAGCTGGCCGGCGACGACGTGATCGTGGTCGAGCCGTTTTACGCCGGCACGCTGGCGGGCACGCTCACCGAGGCGCTCGGCGACCGTCCCGTCCGCCTGCACGCGGTCGGCGTGCCGCGGGCCATGATCCGCGACTACGGCACCCCGGAGCAGCTCGACCACGTCCTGGGCCTGGACGCCGCCGGCATCCGCCGGCAGATCACGTCTGCGATCGGCTGATTCAGGGAATGCTGACCGAGCTGGCCCGCGTGGCCGAAGCCGCACGCTCTCTGCGCGACGTGACACAGCCCGCGTCCTGAAGCCGATCTAGGATCACCGCCGTGTCACGCGTCGAGGACTACGCCATGATCGGCGACCTGCAAACTGCCGCCCTGATCGGCCGCGACGGCTCGATCGACTGGTGCTGTTTCCCGCGCTTCGATTCCGGCGCCTGCTTCGCGCGCCTGCTCGGCGATGCCGGCCACGGACGCTGGCTGCTGGCGCCGGCCGGCGGCATCACACACGCGACCCGCCGCTACCGCAGCGACACGCTGATCCTAGAGTCGATCTACGACTGCGCCGAGGGCCGCGTGCGCGCGATCGATTTCATGCCGCCGCGCGGCGACAACCCCGACATCGTCCGCATCGTCGAGAGCCTCGACGGCGAGGTGCCAATGCGCTCGGAGCTGGTGATCCGGTTCGACTACGGCAGCATCGTGCCGTGGGTGCACCGGGTCGACCATGCCCGCGTCGCCGTGGCCGGCCCGGACGCGCTGTGCCTGCGCACCAAGATGCCGGTGCGCGGCGAGAACATGACCACCGTCTCCGAGTTCGTGCTCAAGCCCGGCCGGCGAGTACCGTTCGTGCTGACCTGGTTCCCGTCGCACCGGCCGCTCCCCGATCCGATCGACGCCGAGTCCGCGCTCAACGACAGCGAGGCCTACTGGTTGGAGTGGGCCGGCAACTGCACCCACACGGGCGACTACCACGACGAGATCCACAGCTCACTGCTGGTGCTGAAGGCGCTCACCTACCGCCCCACCGGCGGGATCGTGGCCGCAGCCACCACGTCGCTGCCCGAGCGGATCGGCGGCCAGCGCAACTGGGACTACCGCTTCTGCTGGCTGCGCGACGCCACGCTGACGCTGCGCGCGATGCTCGCCGGCGGCTACCTCGATGAGGCTCTCGCGTGGCGCGGCTGGCTGCTGCGCGCGATCGCAGGCGATCCGGCCGACCTCCAGATCATGTACGGCATCGCCGGCGAGCGGCGGCTGGACGAGCGCGAGCTCGACTGGCTGCCCGGCTTCGACGGCTCGCTGCCGGTGCGCGTCGGCAACGCCGCATTTACCCAGCTGCAGCTGGACGTGTACGGCGAGCTCCTGGACTCCGCCTACCAGACGACCGCGCACGGTGTCCCGGGCGATCCGGCCGGGTGGTCGTTGCTGAGGATGCTGCTGCGGTGGCTGGAGGATGGTTGGCGGCAGGAGGACGCCGGCATCTGGGAGGTGCGCGGCCCCAACCGCCACTTCACCTACTCCAAGGTGATGTCGTGGGTGGCGTTCGACCGGGCGGTGCGGTTCCACGACGAGTTCGGGCGCGAAGGCCCGGTCGATCGCTGGCGCAGGCTCCGGGACGAGATCCACGCGCAGGTGATGAGCGAGTCCTGGTGCGAGAGCAAGCAGGCATTCGCCCAGTCCTACGGCTCCGAGCGGCTGGACGCCAGCGCGCTGCTGATGCCGTCGGTGGGGTTCCTGCCCGCCGACCACCCGCGGATGGTCTCGACGGTCGCCGCGATCCAGCGCGAGCTGGTGCACGACGGCCTGGTGCGCCGGTACCTGCCTGACGAGGACGGCGACGTTGACGGCGTCGGCGGCGACGAGGGCGTGTTCCTGGCCTGCTCGTTCTGGCTGGCCGACGTGCTGGCCGGGCAGGGCCGCATCACCGAGGCCCGCGAGCTATTCGAGCGGCTGCTGGACCTGCGAAACGACGTCGGTCTGCTGTCCGAGGAGTACGACCCGGTCGCCGGCCGGCAGCTCGGCAACATGCCGCAGGCGTTCACCCATCTGGCCCTGGTCGGCACGGCCATGCTGCTCGGGCAGGGGCACCAGCTGCGGGGCGGGCACCCCGGCGCGGTGGCGGGCTAGTCCACCGCGTCGAACCGGCGAAACACGGTCGGTCCGAGGGCGACCGAATCCACGCGACCGTCGGCGCGCCGGTGAAACACGCAGGGCTCGCCCGCCTGCCGCACGTAGGGGTCGACCACGAACGCATCCGTCCCGCCGGTCGCGGTCAGCGTCGGCCGCCAGCTCTTCATGGTCGGATCCACGAAGGTGAGCCGCCCGTCGCGCCACTCCAGCCGCACCAGCTGGCTGACGTTGTCACCGCCGTAGTACCCGAGCAGGTCGCGATACCCATCCGGCATCGGCTGCGGCGGCGCGATCGCTGCCGGCAGCGCCGCAACGGCCTCGCGGCCGATCGCGGCCAGCTGCATCGACAGCTCTCCCGCCGACACCATCGTGTTCACCAGCACGATCGCCCCGACCCGATGCTCGCGGTCGAAGCAGACGTTCGAGCTGAACCCGTGAATATCGCCGGAGTGCTGCACCCAGACCACGTCGCCGCGGCGGATCGCGTACCAGCTGATCCCCCACGCCAGCTCCCAGGCCGGGTCGCCGCTGAGATAGCGGGGACGGTGCATCTCGGCCACGGTCGACTCCGCCAGCACCTGCGCACCCGACCGCTCGCCGCCGTCCTTCCGCACCTGGAACGAGATCCAGCGCGCCAGGTCGGCGACGCATGAGATCAGGCCGCCCTCGGCCTGGTTGTCAGGCGCCGCCACGGACTCGCTCAGCTCGTCGCTGAACTGCCGCACCGTGTAGCCGGTCGCCATCCGCGCACGCAGCGCGTCGGGCAGCGGCAGGAAGCGCGAGGCGGACATCCCCAGCGGCTCGAGGATCTGCTCCCGGACGTACTCCGCGTAGGGCCGGCCGGAGACGCGTGCGACGGTCTCGCCCAGCAGCTGATACCCCATGTTCGAGTACTTCGGCTGCGTGTTGGGCGGTATCCGCACCCCGATTTCGGACGCGCGCTCCAGGTTGGCCGTCACCGATCCCTGGTACGTGGGTCCCTCCCAGTTGGTGCCGGGCGCGTCTCCCATCAGGCCGGACTCGTGCGAGAGCAGTCGCCGGATGGTGACGTTCTCGATCGGGCCGACGCCCACCGCAGCTCTCAGCTCCGGCACGTGGGCGACCACGGAATCGTCGAGGTCGAGGCGGCCCTCGTCGCGCAGCTGCATGATCGCCGTCCCCGTGAACGTCTTGGTGACCGAGGCCACCCGGTAGAGGGTGGCATCGTCGGCGGTGCGCCCGGCGGCGGCGTCGCAGAGCCCGATCCCCGCCGACCAGGCCAGGTCGTCCCCGTGCACGACCGCGACCGACGCTCCCGGCAGCCGGTGTTCCTTCACGAACGTCGTCGCACACGCCTCGAGCGCCGTTGCCACGTATGCAATCGCTGCGGCGCCCGCGCCGGTGTCACTCCCGGAACCCATCAGGACTGACCATAGTCGCTCAGGTACATTGGCCCCGTGAGCGACCGCAGCGTGATCGTGGCCGGGGCCGGCCTGGCAGGGCTGCGGGCGGCGCGTGACCTGGCCGACGCGGGCGTCGCCGTGACGGTGCTTGAGGCGCGCGACCGCGTCGGCGGGCGCGGCTACTCGGCCTCGCTCGGTGGCCGCATCGTCGAGCTGGGCGGCTCCTGGTTCACTCCCGAGCACGATCAGGTGCGCGCGGAGCTGGCGCGCTACGGCATGTCGGTCCGCGACTACCCGCCCGTGCGGTCGGCGCGCTGGCTGACCGCCGGCGAGCTGCGCCTGGGCGCGCCGGTGCCGTGGCAGGAGCTGGCGGCGCTGGAGGCAGCGCTTGCCCGCGTCCGCGACGACGCCGAGCGCGTCGCCGCCGGCGATCAGGCGCTGGCCGCCCTGTCGGCGGCCGACTACATCGAGCGGCTGCACCCGAGCGACGCGCTTCGCGACTTCCTGCTGGGGTGGTGGCAGCTGATGGGTGGCGCCTCGCCGCAGCAGGGCGCCGCCAGCGATGCGCTCGACGCGATCCACGAGCACGGCGGCCTGACCGGGCTGC
>DATIOK010000232.1:0-3798 GCA_035473255.1 Gaiellales bacterium | reverse complement strand
AGCGCTCACCCTTCAGAAAGAGCTTCACGCCCTCCCGGCGGCACTGCTTGCACTTCGGGTCGGTGACTCGGGCCATCCGTCGCCCCTAGACCCGGCGCCGCTTGCGAGGGCGGCAGCCGTTGTGGGCCTGCGGTGTGACGTCCTTGACGGACAGGATCTCGAGGCCGGCGGCCTGCAGCGAGCGGATCGCCGTCTCGCGGCCGGAACCGGGGCCCTTCACGAAGACCTCGACCTTCTGCAGACCGTGCTCCATTCCTTCGCGGGCACACGCGTCCGCCGTCACCTGCGCCGCGAACGGCGTCGACTTGCGCGACCCCTTGAAGCCCGCGGCTCCTGCGGACTTCCACACGATCACGTTGCCCTCGCGATCGGTGATCGCGACGATCGTGTTGTTGAACGAGGTCTTGATGTGCGCCTGGCCAATCGCAACGTTCTTGCGGGCCTTACGGCGCGTGCGGCCGCGTGCAGCGGCCGTTCGGCGAGGCGGAGGTGCCAAGGTTCGAGCAGTCCTTTCGGTGCCGCGGCTCTAGCCGCTACTTCTTGCGGGAGCGCGAGACGGTCTTCTTCGGGCCCTTGCGGGTGCGTGCGTTCGTCTTGGTGCGCTGTCCATTGACGGGGAGCCCGCGCCGATGGCGCAGCCCCCGGTAGCAGCCGATCTCCATGAGGCGCTTGACGTTCTGCGAGCGCTCGCGGCGGAGGTCGCCCTCAACCGTCAGCGACGCATCGATGTGGTTTCGGAGCCGCGCCACCTCTTCCTCGGTCAGGTCGCGCACCTTGGTGTCGGGGTTCAGGCCAAGCTCCTTCAGAACCTTGTTCGAGGTCGAACGCCCGATCCCGAAGATGTAGGTGAGGCCGATCTCGACGCGCTTCTCGCGCGGGATGTTGACGCCTGCAATGCGTGCCATATCGAGCCTCCCTTATCCCTGCCGCTGCTTGTGGCGCGGGTTGGTGCAGATCACGAGCACGTTGCCGTGCCGGCGGATGATCCGGCACTTCTCGCACATCGTTCTCACGCTGGGTCGAACCTTCAACTGAGGACTCCTTGGGGACGCGCCCCGCCACGGGGCAAAAACGGCCGCGGGCACAGGCATTCACCCCGCCGGGCAAACGAGAATCCTATCATCCCGTCGCAACCTGGCGCGCGGTTGACCGCGGTGTCAGAACCCGCGGGCCGGCCTCGGTCACGGCCACCGTGTGCTCGATGTGCGCGGCCAGGCTGCCGTCGTCGGTGTAGACGGCCCAGCCGTCCTCGCCGCTGACCACGCCCCAGTTGCCGGCGGTGATCATCGGCTCGATCGCGAACACCATTCCCGGGGCCAGCTTCGGCCCGCGGCCGGCCGGCCCGTAGTTGGGGATCTGCGGGTCCTCGTGCATGCTGCGCCCGACGCCGTGGCCGACCAGTGCGCGGACGACGCCAAAACCGTTCGCCTCGACCACCTCCTGCACGGCGTGCGATATGTCGCCCAGCCGGTTGCCGGGCCGGCACTGCGCGATGGCGGCGTCGAGGCTCTTCTGGCAGACGGCGATCAGCGCGTAGGCCTGCTCGGAGACCGTTCCGATCGGGATCGTGATGGCCGAGTCGGCCACGAAGCCGTCGAGCGTCACGCCCACGTCGACGGACAGAAGGTCGCCATCCTTCAGCCGGTAGGGGCCGGGGATGCCGTGCACGATCATCTCGTTGGGCGACGCGCAGATCGACCCGGGAAAGCCGCGGTAGCCCTTGAACGTGGGCACACCGTCGCAGGAGCGGATGTAGTCCTCGGCCAGGGCGTCCAGCTCGCCGGTGGTGACGCCCTCGCGAGCGCTGCTCTCCATCAGCTCCAGCGTCGCGGCGACCACCCGGCCGGCCCGCGCCATGATCTCGATCTCGGCTGCGGTCTTGCGAACGATCATGAGCCATCCCCCAGTCGCGCCAGCAGCGCATCGATCTCGGCGGAGACCTGCTCGCGGGTGCCTCCGGCGTCGATGTACACGACCAGGCCGGCCGCGTCGTAGTGGTCGAGCACCGGCTTGGCCGCCTCCACCCACTGCTTCTGGTAGCGAGCGCGGATCACCGGCTCGGTGTCGTCGTCGCGCTGGTAGAGCTCGGAGCCGTCGATGTCGCAGATGCCGGGAGTCTTCGGCGGTGCGCTGGCCAGGTGGTAGACGTGCTCGGCGTCGCGGCAGACGCGACGCCCGCCGACCCGCTCCAGCAGCTGCTCCAGGCCCAGCTCGAAGACGGGCACCGACGTGATGCCGCGGCCCAGCTCGGCCAGCGTGGAGTCCAGCGCCTGGGCCTGGGCGAGCGTGCGCGGGAAGCCGTCCAGGATGAACCCGCCATCCGTGTCCGGCGCCGACAGGCGCTCGCGGAACATGCCGATGATCACGTCGTCGGGCACCAGGTCACCGCGGGCCATGATCTCCTTGGCCACCAGGCCCAGCTCGCTGCCGTCGCGAACGGCCTCGCGCAGCATGTCGCCGGTGGCGATGTGGGCGAGCCCGTGCAGCGGCGCGACGCGCGCAGCCTGGGTGCCCTTGCCGGCCCCGGGAGGGCCCATGAAGATCAGGTCGAGAGGCACCTGCGGCCTACTTCAGGAAGCCCTTGTAGCTGCGCATCGAAAGCTGCGACTCGATCTGACGCATGGTGTCGATGGCAACGCCGACCACGATCAGCACGGACGTTCCGCCCAGCGCACGCGCGGTGGCCGTGCTGAACCCGCCGAACTTGATGAACAGCGTCGGCGCGGCCGCGACGGTGGCCAGGAACAGCGAACCGGCCACAGTCAGGCGCACCAGCACCGACTCGAGGTACTGGGCGGTGGGGCGGCCGGGGCGGATGCCGGGGATGAAGCCGCCGTACTTCTTGAGGTTGTCGGCCTGCTCGAGCGAGTTGAACACCACCGCCACGTAGAAGAACGTGAACGCGAAGATCAGCAACGACTCGCCGATGATGTAGGGCCACGACGTGAACTGGAACCACTGCGCCACCCTCGGGCCGAGCGTGCCCGGCAGCAGGCTGGCCACGGTCGCCGGCAGGATCATGATGGCCGAGGCGAAGATCACCGGGATCACGCCGGCCATGTTCACGCGCAGCGGCAGGTAGGTGCTGCCGCCCGAGGTCATCCGCCGCCCGACCATGCGCTTGGCGTACTGGATCGGGATCTTGCGGATCCCCTCCTGCACGTAGACGACGCCGGTCACGACCGCCAGGATCACGATCGGCAGCGACAGCTTCTCGAATCCGGAGCCGTTCCACCAGGCGTTGATGCCGGCCGGGGCGCTGGTCAGGATGGATGAGAAGATCAGCAGGCTCATGCCGTTGCCGATGCCCTTCTGGGTGATCAGCTCGCCGATCCACATCAGCAGCGTGGCGCCGGCGGTGAGCGTCATCACCACCAGCACGTAGCTGCGCAGCGAGTGGTCGACCAGCACGTTGCCGAGGCTGGTTGCGCCGAGCAGGCTCGAGTTGTTCGCGAACGCGTAGGCGTACCCCAGCGACTGGGCGGCGGCCAGGGCGACGGTCAGGTAGCGGGTGTACTGCGTGATGCGCCGCTGGCCCAGCTCGCCCTCCTTCTGCAGCGCCTGCAGCGACGGGAACACCGGCGTCATGACCTGCAGGATGATCGAGGCGGTGATGTAGGGCATGATGCCCAGCGCGAAGATCGAGAGCCGGCTGAGGCCGCCGCCGGAGAAGGTGTTCAGCAGGTTCAGGAAGCTGGATCCGCCGACGTTGATCGCGTTGGGATTGACGGCCGGCGCCGGCAGGTGCGAGCCCAGCCGGTAGACCGCCAGCATCGCCGCCGTGAACAGCAGCTTCGT
>DATIOK010000231.1:0-42635 GCA_035473255.1 Gaiellales bacterium | reverse complement strand
CTCGAAGGCGGCGGGCGGCTCCATCGCCACCAGCGCCATCACCTGCAGCAGGTGGTTCTGGACGATGTCGCGGACGACGCCGGTCTCCTCGTAGAAGGCGGCCCGGTGCTCGACGCCCAGCGACTCGGCCACCGTGATCTGCACGTGGTCGACGTACGAGTTGCTCCAGATCGGCTCGAAGATGGCGTTGGCGAACCGGAACGCATAGATGTTCTGGACGGTCTCCTTGCCCAGGTAGTGGTCGATCCGGTAGACCTGGCGCTCGTGGAAGGAGCGGTGCACGGTCTCGGCCAGGGCGCGCGCGCTCTGAAGGTCGTCGCCGAAGGGCTTCTCGATCACGACCCGGACGAGGCCGGTGGGCCGGTTCAGCTTGGCCGCTCCCAGGCCCTTCACGATCACGGGGAAGAAGCTGGCCGGCGTGGACAGATAGAACACGCGGTGAGCGCCGCCGCCGATCTGCTCGTCCAGCACGTCGACCGTCCGGGCCAGCGCGTGGAAGTGCGACGAATCGTCGAAGCCGCCGGCGTGGTAGTGCAGCATCGAGGCGAACGCCGGCCAGAAGCGCTCGTCGATGGGCGTGCGGGAGTGAGCCTCGATCGCGGCCTTGGCGAAGCGGCGAAAGGCGTCATCGCCCATGTCGGTGCGCGCGTAGCCGATCACCCCGAAGCGGGGTGGCAGCAGGCCCCGCTTGGCCAGGTTGTAGATGGCCGGCAGCAGCTTTCGCTGAGCCAGGTCGCCGGTCGCGCCGAAGATCGTGAACAGCGCCGGCTCGCTGGCTCCGCCGACCCGCAGGCCCTCACGCAGCGGGTTGTCCTCCGGCCGAGCGCGTCGGCTCACTCGCGCACCACCGCGTGCCCGCCGAACTGGTTGCGCAGCGCCGCGATCGCCTTCATCGCGAACGGATCGGGGTCACGGGACGTGAAGCGCGCCATCAGCGCGATCGCGATGGCGGGGGCGGCCACGCCCTCGTTGATCGCCTCCATCACCGTCCAGCGGCCCTCGCCGGAGTCGTCCACGTAGCCCTTGATGTGCTCCAGCTTGGGATCCTCGGCCAGCGCCCGCGCCAGCAGGTCGAGCAGCCACGACTGGATCACCGAGCTGTGCCGCCAGACCTCGGCGGTGGCCGGCAGGTCGAGATCGAACTCGCTCTTCTCGAGGATCTCGAACCCCTCGCCGTAGGCCTGCATCAGCCCGTACTCGATGCCGTTGTGCACCATCTTCGTGAAGTGCCCGGAGCCGACCGGCCCGGTGTGCAGCCAGCCGTCGGGCGGCGCCAGCGTCTCGAAGGCCGGCGCCAGCGTGGCCACCGCCGCGTCGCTTCCACCCATCATCAGGCAGTAGCCGTTCGCGTAGCCCCAGACGCCGCCGGAGGTGCCACAGTCGATGAACTCGATGCCGTGCTCCGCCAGCGCCGCCGCGTGCTGCTGGGAGTCGCGGAAGTTCGAGTTGCCGCCGTCGACAACGATGTCGCCCGCCTCCAGCAGCCCGGTCAGCTGCGTGACCGCGGCCGAGGTCGGGGCACCCGCCGGGATCATCAGCCAGACCACGCGCGGGCGCTGCTTGAGGGCGGCCACGGCGCCCTCGAGCGTCCCCGCCCAGCTGATCCCGTACTGCTTCTCCAGCGACGCATCGCCGCTGCGCGTCCAGCCCACCACCGTGTGGCCGGCATCGGTGAGGCGGTGCGCCATGTTTCCGCCCATCCGGCCCAGGCCGATCATTGCCAGTTCCATGTCACCTTCCTTGGTATCGCACGTCGGCGTGCGCTCAGGCCGCGCCGCGGGCACCGATCCGGTCGAGCCGCTCCCGCAGCGTCCCCACCAGCGAGTCGAACGAATCCGAGAACGACCTGACGCCGTCCAGCTCCAGGCGGCGGGTGACGTCGTCGAGATCGATGCCGGCCTCCTGCAGCCGCTCGAGCTCCCGGCGGGCCTGATCGACATCCCGGTCGACCGTGCGCTCCACCACGCCGTGGTCCATGAACGCGGCGATGGTCGGATCCGGCATCGTGTTCACACACTCCGGCCCGATCAGGTTGTCGATGTAGAGAACATCCGAGTAGGCCGGGTTTTTGGTGCCGGTGGAGGCCCACAGCGGCCGCTGCACGCGGGCGCCGTGTGCCGCCAGCGCCTGCCAGCGGTCGTCCGCCTTGATCTCGAGGTAGCGCTGGTAGGCGAGCTTTGCGTTGGCGATGGCCGCCTTTCCGCGCAGCGGCGAGCCCTCGGGCAGGATCGCATCGACCGCCGTGTCCACCCGCGAGACGAAGAAGCTGGCCACCGAGTGCACGTCGTCGATCGGCTGGCCCTGCTGTACCCGCCGCTCCAGCCCGCGGATGAAGGCCCAGTGGATGGCCTCGTAGTTGGCCAGCGAGAACAGCAGCGTCACGTTGACGTTGATGCCGGCGGCGATCGACTCCTCGATGGCGGGCACGCCCTCGGCCGTACCCGGGATCTTGATGAAGATGTTGGGCCGGGCGATCCGCTCCCAGAACTCGGGCGCCGCCCTGGTCGAGCCGGCCGTGTCGTTGGCCATCGACGGCGGCAGCTCGAACGAGACGAAGCCGTCCAGGTGGCCGGTGGCGTCATACACGCCGCGCAGCTGGTCGGCCGCCTCCTGGACGTCGGCGATCGCCAGCTCGAAGAACACGTCTCCGGGATCCTTGCCGGGCGCAGCAGCGGCCGCGAGCGCCTCGTCGTAGTCGTCGGAGTCGGCGATCGCCTTCTGGAAGATGGTCGGGTTTGACGTGACGCCCACCACCCCGTCGTCCACCAACTGCCGGAACGTGCCCGAGCTGAGCCAGCTCCGGCGGATGTTGTCGAGCCACGGGCTGGTGCCCGCGGCCGCGAGCTCATGCAGCCTGGTCATTGCGTGATGCCCCCTTCGCGGATCAGAGAAAGTACGCGCGCGGCCTCGTCGGCGACGTGGCGCGGCGTGAAGCCGAGGTGGTCGAGCACGGTCTGGCCGGGCGCGGAGGCGCCGAAGCGGTCGATCGCGACGATCGCGCCCCTCGGGCCGGCGAACCGGTCCCAGCCCAGGGATGCCCCGGCCTCGACGCAGACGCGGGCCTCGACGGCAGGCGGTAGCACCTCGTCGCGATAGGCCTGCGACTGCTCGTCGAACAGCTCCCACGACGGCAGCGACACCACCCGGCTGGTGACACCCTCGCCGGACAGCAGCGCGCGCGCCTCCTGGACGGTGTGCACCTCGGAGCCGGTCGCGATCAGGATCACGTCCGGGTCCTCGTCGCCCTCCAGCACGTAGCCGCCGCGGGCCGCGTCGGACACCGGCAGCGCGGCGGCATCCAGCACGGGCAGCGGCTGCCGGGTCAGGCACAGGGCTGTGGGATTGCGGCGCTCCATCGCCACCCGCCATCCGATCGTGGTCTCGTTCGCATCGGCCGGGCGAAAGACGGTCATGTTGGGCGTCGCCCGCAGGGTCGCCAGCTGCTCCACCGGCTGGTGGGTGGGGCCGTCCTCACCGAGGCCGACCGAATCGTGGGTGTAGATCCAGATCGCCGGGATGTTCATCAGCGCGGACAGCCGCACGGCCGGCTTCATGTAGTCGAGGAAGTTGAAGAAGGTGCCGCCGTAGGCACGCAGGCGCGACACCACCAACCCGTTGACGATGCCGCCCATGCCGTGCTCGCGGACGCCGAAGCGCAAGTAGCGGCCCTCGTGGCTGCCGGGCTGGAAGTCGGTCCAGTCGGGCGGCTTCGTGTTGTTGGACGGCGTCAGGTCGGCCGAGCCGCCGACCAGCTCCGGCACCTGAGCCGCGATCTCGGCGATCACCTTGCCGGACGCGGCCCGGGTCGCCATCGGGCCGTCCCCGGGCGCGAACCAGGAGATGTCGAGCGAGTCCGGGCCGGTGCCGGCGAAGATCCGCTCCAGCTCGGCCCGCTGCGGGTGGGCGGCCATCCGCTCGTCCCACTCGCGCTGCAGCCGCGCCCCCGTCTCGAGCGCCTCCCGGTAGCGGGCCAGCGCGGCGTCGGGGATGACGAAGTACTGGTCGGGATCGAAGCCCAGCGCACGCTTGGTCTCGGCCTGCTGCTCGGCCCCGCGTGCGTCGGAGTGGGCGCGCGAGGTGCCGGCGTCGCGCGAGCCGAAGCCGATGATGGTCTTGACCGAGATCAGGCTGGGCCGGCCGGTCTCGGCGAGCGCGTCGTCGAGCGCCGCCTCGATCGCAGCCATGTCGTTTCCATCGGTGACAACGGAGGTGTGCCAGCCGTACGCCTGGTAGCGCGCGTCCCGGTCCTCGGTGAACGCGATCTCGGTGTTGCCGTCGATCGTGACGTGGTTGTCGTCGTAGAGGAACACCAGGTTGTCCAGGCCGAGATGGCCCGCAAGCGACGATGCCTCGCCGCTGATCCCCTCCATTAGGTCGCCGTCGGTGACGATCGCGTATACCCGGAAGCCGGCCTCGGGCCCGTAGACCGCCTCCAGATGCTTGGCCGCGATGGCCATGCCGATGGCATTGGCGGTGCCCTGCCCGAGCGGGCCGGTGGTGACCTCCACGCCCGGCGTGTGCCCGTATTCGGGGTGGCCCGGAGTGCGGCTGCCCCACTGCCGGAACCGCTTCAGCTCCTCCAGCGGCAGGTCGTAGCCGGTCAGGTGCAGCAGCGAGTAGAGCAGCATGCACCCGTGGCCGCCCGAGAGCACGAACCGGTCACGGCCGGGCCAGGCTGGATCGGCCGGGTTGAAGCGGAGGTGGCGCGTCCAGATCACGTGCGCCATCGGCGCCGCCCCCAGCGGCAGCCCGGGATGACCGGACTTGGCCTTCTCCACGGCATCCAGCGACAGCGTGCGGACGGTGTTCACGCAAAGCTGGTCGACATCATCGAACGGTCGTGGCACGCGCACGCTCCTTCGCAGGGCTCAAAAACGGCTGGCGATGAGACGTTATCACCGGCCCCCGCAACGGCTGCGGCGGGGTACCGGAGGTCAATCATCTAGATTGGACGTACCCCGAAGGGAGTCCGCTTATGCCATTGCGAGCGGGTGTCGATCTGGGCGGCACCAAGATCCAGTCCGTGGTGACCGACGACCAGCACGCGGTGCTGGGGCAGGCCCGCCACCCCACTCCCAAGGAGGACGGGCCGCAGGGGGTCGCCGACGGCATCGTCGCGGCGATCCGTGAGGCGCTGGAGGGAGCCGGCGCCGAGCCCAGCCGGCTCGAGGGCATCGGCATCGGATCGCCCGGCGTGGCCGATGACGAGGCCGGCACCGTCACCCAGGCCCGCAATGTCACCCCTGACTGGACGGGCAGCTTCCCGCTGGCAAAGGCCGTCGGCGAGCCGCTGGGCGGGGTGCGCGTGCGGCTGGGCAACGACGTGGACGTGGCCACCGTGGCGGAGGCCCGGCTGGGCGCCGGGCGCGGACACGCCACGTTGCTGGGCGTGTTCTGGGGCACCGGCGTCGGCAGCGGCATCATCCTCAACCACGAGCCCTGGCTGGGACGGGGCGCTGCGGGCGAGTTCGGCCACATGGTCGTGAAGCTGAACGGCGCGCGCTGCACGTGCGGCCGAAACGGCTGCGTCGAGGCCTACGCCGGCCGCAAGGCGATGGAGCTGCACGCCCGGGAGCTGCACGAGAAAGGCCACCACACCGACCTGTTCAAGATCATGGAGCGGCGCGAGCGCGACACGCTCTCGAGCGGCGTCTGGGCACGTGCCCTGGAGCAAAAGGACGCGATGGCCGAGGAGCTGATCGAACGGGCCATCGCCGCCCTCGCCGCGGGCATCGCCTCGGCCGTGAACCTGATCGACTTCGAGGCCGTGGTGATCGGCGGCGGCCTCGGTTCACGGCTGGGCGAGCCCTACGTGGCGCGGATCCGCGAGCAGATGCTGCCGCACCTGTTCGTCGACGACAACCCGCCACAGGTGGTCGTGGCCGAGCTCGGCGACCTGGGCGGCGCCATCGGCGCGGCCATGCTCGCTACGCCGGCGTGATCGACTCGTCCAGATAGACGTCCTGCACCGTGTTCAGCAACTCGACACCCTCCTCCAGCGGCCGCTGGAAGGCCTTGCGGCCGACGATCAGCCCCGCGCCGCCGGCGCGCTTGTTGATCACGGCCGTGCGAACGGCCTGGGCGAGGTCGGAGGCGCCGGCGGACTCGCCGCCGGAGTTGATCAGCGGCACCCGGCCCATGTAGGTGTTCACGACCTGCCAGCGCGTCATGTCGATCGGGTTGTCGGTGGTGAGCTTGTCGTAGACCAGCGGATCGGTCTTGCCGTAGCCCTTGAATGCCAGGAAGCCGCCGTTTCGCTCCGGCTGCTTCTGCTTGATGATGTCGGCCTGGATCGTGACGCCGAGGTGGTTGGCCTGGCCGGTGAGATCGGCCGACACCGCGTAGTCGCCGTTCTCGGTCTTGAAGGCCGAGTTGCGCAGGTAGCACCACAGCACCGTGAACATGCCCAGCGCATGCGCCTCCTCGAAGGCCTCGGAGACCTCGATGATCTGGCGGCTGGACTGCTCCGAGCCGAAGTAGACCGTCGCGCCGACGCCGATCGCGCCCAGCTCGTACGCCTGGCGCACCGAGCCGAACATGATCTGGTCGAACTCGTTGGGGTAGGTCATCAGCTGGTTGTGGTTGAGCTTGACGATGAACGGGATGCGGTGCGCGTAGCGGCGCGCCTCCATGCCCAACACGCCGAAGGTGGTGGCGATGGCGTTGCAGCCGCCCTCGATGGCCAGCTCGACCAGGTTGCGCGGGTCGAAGTAGGCGGGGTTCTTGGCGAAGGAGGCCGCGGCGGAGTGCTCGATGCCCTGGTCGACGGGCAGGATCGACAGGTAGCCGCTGCCGCCCAGCCGGCCGGTCGCGAACAGCTGGCCGAGGTTGCGGAGCACCGGCACCGGCCGGTCGGAGTCCATCCACACCCGGTCGATGAAGTCAGGCCCGGGCAGGTGCAGCTGGCCCTTGTCGATGCCATGCGCCTCGTACGTCAGCAGCTCCTCCGCCTCGTCGCCCAGCAACTGCTCGATCTGCGAACCGCTTGTGACAGCCATCTGCGCACCCCCGCCTGGAATTCAACCGTTTCTGGTATCACCATTGTAGTCGCGCCGGCCCGGTAGGCTTCTGTTCGTGATCGTCGTGATCGTGATCGTCGTGCTGGTCGTGCTGGTGCTGGGGTGGCTGATGTACACCTACAACCGGCTGGTGCGGCTGCGCAACGAGGCCGACCAGGGCTTCTCGGGGATCGACATCCAGCTGAAGCGGCGCGCCGACCTGATCCCCAACCTGGTCGAGTCGGTCAAGGCCTACGCGGCGCACGAGTCGGGCCTGTTCGAGGAGCTGGCCCAGGCCCGGGCCAGCACGCTGTCGGCGCAGGGGGTGGCCGGCGCAGCCGATGCGGCCGGCAAGACGGGCGCGGCGCTGGGCCGGCTGTTCGCCGTCGCCGAGGCCTACCCGCAGCTGCGGGCCAGCGAGAACTTCAAGCGACTGCAGGACGAGCTGACCGACACCGAGGATAAGATCGCGGCCGCGCGCCGGTACTACAACACCGTGGTGCAGGCCTACAACACCGGGCAGCAGACGTTCCCCGCCAGCGTGGTCGCCGGCACCTTCGGTTTCAGCCCGCGCGAGTTCTTCCGGCTCGACGACGACAGCGACCGCGCCCCCGTCGCCGTCTCGGTGTGACGTGACGCTGCAGCAGCAGATCCGCGCGAACCGGGTGCGCACGACGTTCGTGCTGTTCGGGTTCGCGATCCTGGTGGGCATCTTCGCGGCCGCCGTTTACTTCGCCTACCAACCCGGCGTGGCCGGGTTCATCGGCATCATCGCGATCGTCTACGGCATCGTCTCGTGGTTCGCGGCCGGCGCGATGATCGCCGCCGCCTCCGGCGCCCACAAGGTCACCAAGGAGCAGCAGCCGGAGCTGTACCGGGCGCTCGAGAACGTGGGCATCGCTGCCGGCCTGGCCAAGACTCCCGACCTGTACATGATCGACGATCCCTCGCCCAACGCGTTCGCGGCGGGACGCGACCCCGACCACGCGTACGTCGCCGTCACCACCGGCCTGGCCAAGATGATGGACAAGCGCGAGCTGGAGGGCGTGCTGGCGCACGAGGTGTCGCACATCCGAAACCGCGACGTGCGGCTGATGAGCCTGGCCGCGGTGCTGGTGGGCGTGATCGCGCTGGCCTCCGACCTTCTGATGCGGATCACGATCTTCGGCGGCGGCAGCGACGAGCGTGAGGGCGGCGGTCTGGGCGCGATCGGCGTGATCGCGGGCCTGGTGGCGGCGGTGCTGGCACCGGTCGGAGCGACGCTGCTGCAGATGTCGCTGTCGCGCCGCCGCGAGTACCTGGCCGACGCCAGCGCCGTGGAGATCACGGGCGATGCCGAGGGCCTGGCGATGGCGCTGGCCGCACTGCGCGACGACACGCAGCCGCTGCGCACGGTCACGCGCGCCACGGCGCATCTCTACATCGAGTCGCCGCTGCGCGACCACAAGGGGCTGCGCTCCAGCCTGGGCGGGATGTTCGACACGCACCCGCCGCTGGAGGACCGGATCGCGGTGCTGGAGAAGCTGGGCGGATTCACGCTGCCGGCTCCGGCCTCACAGCCGGCCACCGCGCAGTAGCTTCGCCGCCAGCTCGGCGCCTGCCGCCTCCAGGTCGCCCTGCTGGAGGGTGTCCGCGCCCAGCTCGGCGAGCGCGGCGGCCGCACCCGGTTCGACGACGCCGCCCACCGCGATACAGCTCACCCCGGCGCTGCGGCAGCGCCGCGCCACCGCCGACACCACCTTGCCGCGCAGCGTCTGGCCGTCGATCCGGCCCTCGCCGGTGATGCAGAGGTCGGCCCCGGCCAGGGCTCGGTCGAAGCCGACCTCGTCCAGCACCAGCCGGGCGCCGGGCGCCGCCTCCGCTCCCAGCTCCATCAGCATCGCGCCGATACCGCCGCCGGCACCGGCGCCGGGCCGTCCCGCCGATGCCAGCTGAAGGCCGGCCAGGCGCCGCTCCAGCTCGGCCACCTGCTGCGGGCTTGCACCCTTCTGCGGCCCGTACACCGCCGCCGCCCCGGCGGCGCCCAACAGCGGGTTGTCCACGTCCAGCGCCGCAACCAGCGACACGCCCTCCGGAACGCTCCCCAGCGCCTGCCGCAGGCCGGCGCCACCATCGGTGGTGGCGGTGCCGCCGACGCCGACGACGATCCGCGTGCTGCCGTCCGCGATCGCCCGGCCGATCAGCTCGCCGGCACCCAGCGACGTCGCCGCGAGCGGATCCGGCGGCAGGTCGGCAACTCGCCGCATGCCGCAGGCCTCGGCCACGTCCAGTGCCGCCTGGCCGCCGCCCAGATCCGCGTATCGGGCATCGACCGGACGGCCACGCGCGTCGTGAGCGGGTGCCGCTCGCCAGGTGCCGCCGCGCGCCGCCAGCAGCGCGGCAGCGGTGCCCTCGCCACCGTCAGCCAGCGGAATCAGCCAGAGATCGTCCTGCCTGCGCGACCCCCACCCCCGCGCCAGCGCCTGCGCCGCCTCATCGGCGCTGTAGGTGCCCCTCAGCTTGTCCGGCGCGATCACGACCCGCACCCGCGCGACCCTATCCGGTGGCGAGGATCCTGGTGCTGGTGGCCTTCCACGAGGCGATCACCCGCACCCCCGGCTGCAGCGCCAGCCGCTCCGCCGACTCGGGCGTGATCTCGGCGGCGATGCCGTCGATGGTGACGCGCACCCGGTTTCCCATCGGCACCACCCGCTCGATCGCCCCGGCGATGTGGTTCTGGGCCGAGTCGTCGACCGGGGCCAGCGAGAGCGTGATCTCCCAGGGTGAGACGAGCACCGCGACCCGACCGGATGCATCGCCGGCGATCCGCACCGAGCCGCCCCGGTCGAGGTGCACCTGGCCGCCGGACGCCATCCCCGGCAGGTAGTTGGTGCCGGCGAACTCGGCGACGAACGAGGTCAGCGGGGCCTCCAGCAGCTCACGTGGCGTGCCCTCCTGGACGACCCGTCCCTGCTCGATCACGGCCACCCGGCCGGCCAGCGACACCGCCTCGTCGTAGGCGTGCGTGACGACGATTGCGGGCACCGCCGCATCCCGCAGCACCGCGGCCAGCTCGGCGGCGACCGCGCCGCGCGTGGCCGGATCGAGCGCCGACAGCGGCTCGTCCAGCAACAGCGCCTGGGGCTGCAGCGCAAGCGCCCGCGCCAGCGCCACCCGCTGTCGCTCGCCACCGGACAGCCGCGGCGGGCGGGCGGACGCCAGGTGCCCGATCCCGACCCGGTCGAGCAGCGGATCGATGTCCGTGCCGTCGGCGCCGTAGGCGACGTTCTGGCGCACCGTCATGTGCGGGAACAGCGCGTAGTCCTGGAACACGAACCCGCAGCGGCGCCGCTCCGGCGGCAGGTCGCGCCCGTCGCCGAACCAGAGGTCGCCGTCGCACTCGATGCGACCGCGCGAGGGCGCATCGAGCCCGGCGATCAGGCGCAGCAGCGTCGACTTCCCGGCACCGGAGGGACCGACGACGGCCAGCACGCCGTCGACGTCGAGCTCCACGTGCAGCGTGAAACTGCGCAGCTCACGTGTCACAGAGGCGTGAAGCGCCGTGCCCTCCCAACGCCGAGCAGCTTGACAGTCAGAAGCACGCCGCCGCTGGCGGCGATCAGCACCGCGGCGGTCGCCAGCCCGGCGTCCAGGTTGTCGGACAGACCGAGGTAGATCTCGATCGGAGCGGTGCGGGTAACGCCCGTGAGGCTGCCGGCGAAGATGATGGTGGCGCCGAACTCGCCCACGGCTCGTGCCCATCCCAGCGCCATTCCGGCTCCCAGCCCGCTGCCCGCGAGCGGCAGCGCAACCCGCCGGAAGGTGCGGCCGCTGCCCGCACCCAGCGTGCGGGACGCCTCCAGCAGCGTGCGGTCGACCGCCTCGAAGGCCGACACGGCCTGGCGGATGTAGAGCGGGGAGGCGACGAAGATCATCGCCATCACCACGGCCAGCCGCGTGAACGGGATCGAGATGCCGGCCAGCGCCAGCTGGTGGCCCAGCAGGCCACGCCGCCCGAACGCCATCAACAGGCCGATGCCGGCCACCGCCGGCGGCAGCACCAGCGGCAGCTCGACCGCGGTCATCACCAGCGAGCGGCTGGGAAACGAGCGGGTCGCCAGCAGGTAGGCGAGCGGCGTGCCGACCACCACCATCACCGCCAGCGACACCAGGCTCAGCTGCAGCGACAGCCACAGGGCGGCACGCGCCTCCTCGGAGCGGATGCCGGCCGCGAGGTCGCCGTGCAGGAATATCGCGATCAGCGGCAGCAGCAGGAACGACAGCGTCAGGCCGGCGGCCAGCGCCCCGATCAACTCGAAGGGGCCGGGCCGAACCCGTCGCCCACCAGTACCTGCTGCCCCTGCGGGCTCATCACCAGGTCGATCCACTGCTGCGCCGCCTTTGCGTTTTTCGAGCCCGTCACGATACCGATCGGATAGGTGGCGGTGGCCTGGGCGGAGGCCGGCAGCTGGATGCTCTTCAGCTTGTCGCCGGCGGTCTTGGCGTCGCTGGTGTAGATGAACCCCGCGTCCGCCTCGCCCAGCTCCAGCTTGGTGACGATGTCCGTGACCTTGGCCTCCTGGCTGACGATGTTCAGCGACGAGGGCTTGATGCCCAGGTTGTCGAGCACGGTCAGCGTGTAGGCCCCGATCGGCACGCTCGGATCGCCCACCACCAGCTTGGCGTTGCCGATGTCATGGACGGAGGTGATTCCGGCCGGGTTGTCGGCCGGCGTGGCCAGCACCAGCGTGTTGGTCGCGAAGTTGGTGGTCTTGCCGAGCAGGTTCTGGCTCTGCAGCTGCTCGGGGTACTTGGTGCTGGCCGCGGCGAACACGTCGGCCGAATCGCCCTGCTCGATCTGCGCGGCCAGCTGGTCGGAACCGAGGAACTCGAACTCCACCTTCCAGCCGGGGTGCTGCTGCTGGTAGGTGGTCGCGATCTTGGGGAAGGCGTTGATCAAAGAGGAGGCCGCAAACACGACCAGGTTGCCCCCCGACGGAGCGGACGAGCCGCCGCTTGACGAGCCCGAGCCGCTGCCGCAGCCCGCGGCCACCAGCAGCGTCAGTACAAGGAGCAGCAGCCGCGACCTCACAGCCGCGCCACCATCACCGAGGTGGCCTTGACCGTGGCCACCGCCCGCACCCCCGGTACCAGGCCCAGCTCCTCGACGGCATCGCGCGTGATCACCGACACGATGTGGTTGCCGCCGGATTCCATCTCGACCTGGGCGATCACCCCGGTCACCTCGACGCTCGTAATCACTCCCTCGAACCGGTTGCGCGCCGAGAACGACGTGTCCACCTTGTGGACGACATGGCCGCCCAGCCGCGCGATCTCATCCTCGTCGACCACCCGCCGGTTGGCCGAATCGCGCTCGGTCGCGATCCGTCCGCTTCGCTCCCAGCGCCGCAGCGTGTCCACGCTGACGCCGAGCGCTCGAGCGGCATCGCCGACGGGTAGCATCCGTCCCATAGAACCGCGCACGCTAGCACCTACGTATCACCTATGCAAAGTGTGATCTGGACGCCTCCGGCGGAGGTGGTCGATCGCGCCCGGGTGACGGCCTTCATGCGCGAGCAGGGGATCGCCGACTGGCGGGATCTGGGTCGCCGGGCGCAGGACGACATCGCCTGGTTCTGGGACGCCGTGGTCGCGCATCTGGGGCTGGAGTTCGCGACGCCCTACTCGCAGGTCTATGACGACAGCGACGGGCCGATGTGGACGCGCTGGTTCGGCGGCGGCCGGATCAACCTGACGCACAACTGCGTCGACCGGCACGCCCGCGACGACCCCCACCGCACCGCAGTGATCTGGGAGAGCGAGGACGGCCAGGTGCGCACGGTCAGTTACTGCGAGCTCGAGGCCGAGGTCAACCGCATCGGCAACGCGCTGCTGCAGCTTGGGGTCGAGCCCGGCCAGACGGTCGGCCTGTTCCTGCCGATGTCGGTGGAGGTGGTGGCGGGCTTCTACGCGATCTGCAAGATCGGCGCGATCGCGGTGCCGATCTTCTCCGGCTTCGGCGCGGCGGCGGTGGCGGCGCGGCTGAGCGACGCTGGTGCGGTGGCGCTGCTGACGGCCGACGCCGTGCCGCGCCGCGGCAGGCCGGTCTCGATGAAGCAGGTCGCCGACGCGGCGCTCGACCAGGCGCCGTCGGTGCGGCACGTCCTGGTGTGGGACCGGCTGGGCACGCGGCCGGCGATGCGCAGCGGGCGCGACCACCACTGGCACGAGCTGGTGGCGAGACAGCCGGCGGAGCTGCCCGCGCCGCCCCTCGACCCGGAGACGCCGATGATGGTGATCTACACGTCGGGCACCACGGGCCGGCCCAAGGGCGCGGTGCACGTGCACGGCGGGTTCCTGGTCAAGATCGCCGAGGAGTGCGCGTTTCAGACCGACGTCGGCGCTGACGACCGGTTCATGTGGGTGACCGACATGGGCTGGATCATGGGCCCATGGGAGGTGGTCGGCGCCGGCGTGCTGGGGGCGACGCTGGTGCTGTCGGAGGGCGCGCCCGACCACCCCGGGCCGGGCCGGTTGTGGCAGCTGGTGGAGCGGCACCGGATCTCGGTGCTGGGTGTCTCCCCCACGCTGATACGGGCGCTCCGCGGCCATGGCGATGCGCCGGTGCTCGAGCGCGATCGCAGCTCGCTGCGGATCCTGGCCTCGACCGGAGAGCCCTGGAACCCCGACCCCTACCGCTGGCTGTTCGAGGTGGTGGGCGAGCGGCGCTGTCCGATCATCAACCTGTCGGGCGGCACCGAGGTCGCGGCCTGCTTCCTGTCGCCGATGCCGGTGATGCCACTCAAGGAGTGCACGCTGGGCATGCCGTCGCTGGGCATGGCGATGGACGTGGTGGGGCCCGACGGCCAGCCGGTGGCGCCGGGCGAGGTGGGTGAGCTGGTGTGCCGCAAGCCGTGGCCGTCCATGACCCGCGGCATCTGGGGCGATCGCCGGCGGTTTCTGGACGCGTATTGGTCGCGCTGGCCCGGGATCTGGGTGCACGGCGACTGGGCATCGATCGACGCGGACGGCTACTGGTACCTGCACGGACGATCCGACGACACCCTCAACGTCGCGGGCAAGCGGATCGGACCGGCCGAGTTCGAATCGGCGGCGGTGCGATGCGCGGGCGTGGCCGAGGCGTGTGCGATCGGCGTACCGCATGAGCTGAAGGGCGAGGTGGCATGGCTGTTCTGCGTACCGCAGATTGGGGTCGAGCCGACGGACGCGCTGCGGGCGGCCGTGCGCGAGACGGTCGTTGCCGAGCTGGGCAAGGCTTTCGCCCCCGACCAGATCCGCTTCGTGACGGCGCTGCCGAAGACGCGCAGCGCGAAGATCGTGCGGCGCGCCGTGCGCGCGGCCGTGCTGGGCGAGGACCCCGGCGACCTCTCGTCGCTCGAGGACCCGGATGTGCTCGCGCAGTTCACGCCTTCTACCTGACGGCGGAACTCGTCACCGCCGTGCTAGCGTCTGCGCGGTTTCCGAACCACGCGAAAGGACAGCCGTGACCGAAGGCATCCTCGACGGCAAGCTGGCTCTCGTCGCCGGCGTCGCCAACAAGCGCTCGATCGCATGGGCCATCGCCCAGGCGCTGCACGGCGCTGGAGCGAGGCTGGCGTTCACCTACCAGGGCGACCGCCTGGAGGATTCGGTGCGCAAGCTGGCGGAGATCGTCGGCTCCGACGTGGTGGTGCCCTGCGACGTGTCCAGCGACGAGAGCATCGAGGCCGCTTTCGACCAGCTCGGCGAGCGGCTGGGCGGGCTCGACATCCTCGCTCACTCGATCGCCTTCGCGCCGGCCGAGTCGTTCGAGGGCCGCTTCATCGACACCTCCCGGCACGCGTTCGTGACCGCCCTTGACATCTCTGCCTACTCGATGGTCGCGATGGCACGGTCGGCCGAGCCGCTGATGGCGCCGCGCGGCGGCGGCGCGCTGGTGACGCTCACCTACATGGCCAGCGAGCGCGCCTTCCCCAAGTACAACGTGATGGCGGTCGCGAAGGCGGCGCTGGAGTGCTCGGTGCGCTACCTGGCATACGAGCTGGGGCCGGCACAGATCCGGGTCAACGCCATCTCGGCCGGCCCGGTTCGCACGCTGGCGGCGAAGGGCATCCCCGGGTTCGACCAGATGGAGGCGGTGATCGAGGCCCGGTCGCCGTTGCAGCGCAACATCGAGGCCGGCGACGTCGGCAACGCCGCCCTCTACCTGTGCAGCCCGCTGGCCTCGATGGTCACCGGCACCACGCTCTACGTCGACTCCGGCTACCACGCGATGGGGATGTAGACGTTGCTGTCGTGGACGGTGCTCGGCGGTAGCCCGGCGTGGCCCAACCCGGGCCAGGCGGCCAGCGGGTACCTGCTCGAGTCGGACGAGCGACGGATGCTGATCGACTGCGGGTCGGGGATCGCGCAGGAGCTGCGCGCGGTCAACCCGCCGCCGCTGACCGACATCCTGATCACGCACTTCCACGCCGACCACTGGTTCGACCTGGTGCCGCTGCACTATGCCTTCCGCTACGGCAGCTGGCGCGACCGGCCCAAGCCGTTGCTGCACCTGCCGCCCGGAGGCCGCGGGGTGCTGGACACGGTCGCCTCGGTCTGGGACGGATCGGTGGAGACGTTCGAGGCGGCGTTCGACCTGATCGAGTACGACCCCCACGACGACCTGCGGCTGGGTGACCTGCACATCACGTTCGCCCCGTGCCTGCACTACACCACCTGCTACTCCGTGAAGATCGCGACGCCGTCGGCGGTGATCGTGTTCTCGGCAGACACCGCGCCCACCGAGCGGCTGGCGCGCTTCGCCCACGGCGCCGACCTGTTCGTGTGCGAGGCGGCGTTGGGCGATGCGTCGAACGACTCCAGTGAGCGCGGTCACATGGACGCGGCCGAGGCCGGGCGCGAGGCCCGCCGGGCCGGGGCCAAGCGGCTGCTGCTCACCCACATCCCCGAGGAGATCGGATACGACTTCGTGCGCGAGCGGGCCGGGGCGGAGTACAAGGGGCCGATCGACCTGGCGATGCCGGGGCTGCGGATCGACGTGTAGCCGCGGCGCTCAGGAGGCGAGCGTCACCCGCGACACGCCCATCATGCCCTCGGCCGCCTTCTCGGCGGTGCGCTGCAGGCTCTCCGACATCGACGGGTTCACGGCCGCGGTCTCGGCCAGCGCCTGCACGCCCAACTTCGCGTGCACGGCCAGCGCCACCGTCGTGATCACCTCGGATGCGCGCAGGCCGACCATCGCCCCGCCCAGCACGGTGCCGTCGTCGGGGTCGGACAGCAGCTTGATGATGCCGTCGGTCTCGTTCTCCATCACCGCCCGCGGGTTGGCCCGGATCAGGTGCTTCGTGACGCTGACCGGGATGCCGTCGATGCGGGCCTGCCGCTCCGAGATGCCGGCCTTGGCGATCTCCGGCCGCGTGAACACACACCAGGCAACGCCGGTGTAGCTGACCGCATCGACCGGCAGGCCGAGCGCGTGCATCGCGGCCGTGCGGCCGTGCATGGCGGCCGTGTTGGCGAGCATGATCTGGCCGGTGACGTCACCGCAGGCGTAGATGTTCTCGACGTTGGTGCGGCAGAACTCGTCGATCGGCAGCGTGCCGCGATCGCCGAACGTGACGCCGGCCGACTCCAGCCCCAACTCCATCGTGTTCGGGCGCATCCCGATGCACAGCAGCACGTGCGAGCAGTCCAGCTCACGGCCGTCCTCCAGCACCAGCCGTACGCACTCACTGTCCTCCGTGTCGATGGCGGCCGCGCGGCCGTTCTTGATCACGTCCATGCCGCGCTTGAGGAACACCTCCTCCAGCACCTCGGCCAGATCGGGGTCGTCGTTGGGCAGGATCTGGTCGCGCGCCGACACCAGCGTCACCCGGGAGCCACAGCGCGAGAAGAAGTCGGCGAACTCGCAGCCGGTCGGTCCCGCCCCCAGCACCACCAGATGCTCGGGCAGGTGGCGGAAGTCGAACACCTGGCGGGTGGTCAGCACGCGGTGTCCGTCGGGGCGCGCGAACGGCGGCACGAACGGAGAGGCGCCGGTGCAGACCAGCAGCGCGTCGAACTGCACCTCGATGTCCTGGTCGTCAACGCTCGTGCGCAGGGTGTCGGCCGATGTGACAACACCGTGGCCGGGAAGCACGCGCACGTTCATGCCATCCATCCGCTCGCGCACGCCCCGGCTCTGGTGCAGGGCCACGGCGCGGGCGCGGGCCAGCGTGCGGCGCAGGTTGACCTCGGGGAAGCCGCGCGCGAAGTCGACGCCCTCCTCCTCGGCCTGGCTGATCTTCAGCATCGCGTCGGCCGTCGTCAGTAGCGTCTTCGACGGGATCGCGTCGGTCATGGTGCACTTGCCGCCCAGCTGGTTGTCTTCGATCAGGGTGACCTCGGCACCGAGGTGGGCGGCGGTGGCTGCGGCGGCGTACCCGGCAGGTCCGCCGCCTAGGATGGCAAGTCGCATGCCGATCATCGTAGACTGTCGGCATCGGCGCCACAGCTGCCACGTTCGACGTCACCGCGATCCGGGCACAGTTCCCGTCGCTGCGGCCAGGGCGCATCTACCTGGACAACCCCGGTGGCACGCAGGTGCACGAGTCCGTGATCGAGGCCGTGTCCGGCTACTACCTGAACAGCAACGCCAACCTGGGCGGCCCATTCGAGACGTCCCGGGCCTCGGACGCGGTGCTGTCCGGCGCCCGCGCCGACCTGGCGGCGATGCTGGGCTGCGACGCCGGCGAGGTCGTCTTCGGCGCCAACATGACCACGCTCACGTTCCACGCCTCGCGGGCGCTGACGCGCGACCTGGGCGAGGGCGACGAGATCCTGGTCACCCGCGTTGACCACGATGGCAACGTGGCACCATGGTTGCTGGCGGCCGGGGACCGAGGCGTCACCGTGCGCCAGGTGGACATCGATCCCGACGCGTGCCTGATCGATCTCGACGACTTCGCCGCCAAGCTGTCAGACCGCACCCGCATCGCCGCGTTCAACTGGGCGTCAAACGGCGCCGGCACCATCTCCGACGCAGCGGCCATGTGCCGGATGGCGCGCGAGGCGGGCGCGCTCAGCTACGTGGACGCCGTCCAGTACGCACCGCACGGGCCGATGGACGTGCACGCGCTGGGCTGCGACTTCCTGGTCTGCTCCGCCTACAAGTTCTACGGACCCCACGTGGGCGTGCTGTACGGCCGGGCGGAGCTGCTGGAGGGGATCAAGCCCTACAAGGTGCGGCCGGCCTACGACCAGCCGCCCGGCTCCTGGGAGACCGGCACGATCAACCTCGAGGGCATCGCCGGGACGGCCGCCGCCGCCCGCTACCTGGTGTCGATCGGCGCCGAGGCGATCACCGGCTACGAGCGCCTGCTGACCGAGCGGCTGATCGAGGGACTCGACCGGATCGACGGCGTGACCCAGTACGGCACGCGTGATCTCGACCGGCGGGTGCCGACGGTGACCTTCACGGTCGCAGGCCGGGAGCCGGCCGACGTAGCCGCCGCGCTGGGCGCACAGGGCATCTTCGTCTGGGACGGCAACTACTACGCGCTCGAGCTGATGGAGCGGCTGGGCCTCGAACAGAACGGCGGCGCCGTCCGCGTGGGCGCAGCGCACTACACCACGGCCGAGGAGATCGACCGCTTCCTCGAAGCCGTGGCCGCGCTCTAGGCTCACTCGAACAGCGTCAGCTCGGGCGCGACTTCGCCCTTGAGCACGCCGAAGTCGAGCTCGACGAAGCCGAATCCACGGGCCTCGCACATCACGCGCGCCTGCGGGGCGATCTCGGGCGCGACCAGGATGCCCCGGCAGGGCGCGTGCACCGGGTCGCGGTCGACCCGCTCGCAGTAGCGGGTCAGCTGCTCGACGTGCGCGGCCACCGCGCGGGTGCGCTTCACCTCCACCACCACCGTGCGACCGTCGACGTCCCGGCAGAACAGGTCGATCGGGCCGGTGTCGGTGAAGCGCTCCCGCTCCAGCACCACCAGCCCCGGCTCGATCGCCTCGGGCGCCCGCTCCAGCAGCAGGTGCCACTGGCGCTCGGCGCCGTCGTGCTCGAGCACCGCCTCGTCGACCAGCTCGCGGCGCTCGTCGGTCAGCACCTCGTGCAGCACGATCACGAGCGTCTCGTCGGACGCCGCCCGGTAGACCCGGATCACGTCCCCGTCCTCGGTCACCGAGGTGGGTCCGGCCATGTAGTTGAGCGGCTTGTAGCCGCGGTCGGCGTGCACGCACAGCGAGCCGTCGTCCTTGAACAGGATCACGCGGTCGCCGAGGGCAAGGCGGGTGGTGGCACGGCCGTGATAGGCGATCTCGCAGCGGGCGACGAGCACTCTCACAAGGCCGGTAACCATACCGGCCCGCCGCCTAGTACTCGAGGGCGATGCGCCACTCGCTGCGAAGCACCGCAGCGTAGACCTCGCCCGGGCCCGGCTCGCCGCCGACCGCGTCCGCGATCGCCTGCGCGCGGGCCTTGCGAGCCGTCAGCCCCGGCCGCCGGGACGCCTCGCCGATCAGCTGCCATCGGTCCTCGCCCACACGGCGGAACACGTAGAAGCCAGGAGCGCCGGTGGTGGGTCGGTCGTCGGTCATCGGCCAAGAACGTACCATCAGGCCGGCGGTGTCGAGAAACGGCCACCCCCTTCGTCTAGACACGACATCCCACGAAGGAGGACACCTTGAAGTACATGCTCTTGATCCATCAGGGCACCACCCCCACTCCGAACTCGCCGGAGGACTGGGCGCGGCTGTCGCAGGATGAGCAGAACGCCGTCTACGGCGCCTACCAGAAGATCAACGAGAACCCGGGCGTGACGGCCGGGCTCGGTCTGGCGCCGCCCGAGACCGCCACCACGGTACGCGTGCAGGACGGCCGCACGCTGACCACCGACGGACCGTTCGTCGAGACCAAGGAGGCCCTGGGCGGGTACCTGATCTTCGAGGCGGACGATCTCGACGCCGCCATCGAGCTGGCGGCCAGCATCCCCGCGGCCTCTATGGGCGGTGCCATCGAGGTGCGCCCGGTGGTTGAGTGGTAGCACCGCTCGAGCAGGCCTTCCGCGACCAGTGGGGGCGCGTGCTCGCCACGCTGATCGGCTTCCTCGGCGACTTCGACCTCGCCGAGGAAGCCGCCCAGGAGGCGTTCGCGATCGCCGCCAGGCGCTGGCCGGTGGACGGCACGCCGGCCAACCCCGGCGCCTGGCTGATCGCGACAGGCCGAAACCGCGCGATCGACCGGATCCGGCGTGACCGCACGCTGGCCGCAAAGACGCGACGGCTGCAGGCCCCCGAGGCCGCGGAGGTGGAGATGGACGACACGACCATATTTCCCGACGAGCGGTTGGAGCTGCTGTTCACCTGCTGCCATCCGGCGCTCGCCACCGACGCGCAGGTGGCGCTGACCCTGCGCGCGCTGGGCGGCCTTACGACCGCCGAGATCGCACGCGCCTTCCTGGTACCGGAGCCGACCATGGCCCAGCGGCTGGTGCGGGCCAAGCGCAAGATCGCGGCCGCCGGCATCCCGTTCCGGGTGCCGCCCGCCCACCTGCTACCCGAGCGCCTGGATGCGGTGCTCGCGATCGTCTACCTGATCTTCAACGAGGGGTATGCAGGCCGCGGAGACCTGGCTGCAGAGGCGATCCGGCTGGGCCGTGCGCTGGCCGAGCTGATGCCGGACGAGCCCGAGGTGCAGGGGCTGCTGGCGCTGATGCTGCTGCTCGACGCCCGGCGCGAGGCACGGTTTCGAGGCGACGACCTGGTGCTGCTGGACGACCAGGACCACGCGCTCTGGGACGCAGTCCAGATCGAGGACGGTCGCAGCGTGCTCGACCGGGCTCTGGCGCTGCACGGGCACGGGCCCTACGTCGTGCAGGCCGCGATCGCGTCGCTGCACGCCGACCGTCCACGCGACTGGCCCCAGATCGCGGTGCTCTACGGCGAGCTGTCACGTCAGACCGGCTCGCCGGTGGTGGAGCTGAACCGGGCCGTCGCCGTGGCCGAGGTGGAGGGCCCGTCCGCCGGCCTCGCGATCGTCGATCGCATCGACCTCGGTGACTACCGCTACCTGCACTCGACCCGCGGCGAGATGCTGCGGCGGCTGGGCCGCACCGACGAGGCCCGCAGCTCCTACGTGCGGGCGCTGGAGCTGGTGCACGACGACGCCGAACGGCGGCTGCTGGAGCGCAAGCTGGCGGAGCTGGACGGGCCGGCCCCCGAAGCCGGCTAGATCGTCTGGGGCTGAAGCACGCGGCCGAACAGCTCCAGCAGCCGAGACCAGTGCCGCTCGGTGGCGGCCTCGTCGTAGACCTGCGCGTCGGTCTGCGTCCATCCGTGCTGCGCGCCCACGTACAGCTCCGCCGTGTGACGCACGTGGGCCTCGGCCAGCGCCCGGGTCAGCCGCCCCATCTGCTCCGGGTCCATCCCCCGGTCGTTGTCCGCGTGGCCGATGTAGAGCTCGCCGGTCGCGTGCACGGCGGCCAGGTGCGGGCTGTCGGCCTGGTCGGTGGCCATGCCGGCGCCGTGGAAGCTGGCGGCCGCCGCCACCGCCGCGGGGAACTCTCCCGCCAAGCGCAGGCTGAAGCGCCCGCCCATGCAGTAGCCGACCGTGCCGATCGGGCCATCGCGCACCTCCGCGCGGTCGCGCAGGAACCCCAGCCATGCATTCGCATCGGCGTTGGCCGCCTCCGGCGTGACCGCCTGGATCTTGGGACCAAGCTGCGCGAACGGCGCCGAGCGGTCCTCCGACTGCATCAGCTGCTCGAGGTCCTCGAGCACCGGCGAGCGGCCGTGCCGGTAGAACAGGTTCGGCACCAGCACGCAATAGCCGCCCGCGGCCAGCCGCGCGGCGTGCGCCTCGAGCGCCGGGCGGATTCCGTAGGCATCCATGTACAGCAGCACGCCCGGATGCGGCCCTCCCGACGCCGGTCGCACGAACATCGCATCCGCCGTGCCGTCGGCCGCAGCGATATCGACTGGCTCTGCTGTCACCTCCCCGCTCATCACGGCGAGTGTCGCACACGACGTGGCGTGATCGGCGTCACGGCGCCGCCGGGTGTAACACTTTCGACGTCCAATGACAGGTAGCAGCATGATCGACACACGCACCCAGGCCGAGATCGCCGAGGCCCGCTTCGCCGAGGTCTTCCAGAACCTCGGCTCGCTCGTGCGATACGCAGCCGCGCGGGGCAGCCGCGACCCGGAGGGCATCGCCGCCGAGGTGATGACCATCGCCTGGCGCAGGTTGCCATCGCTGCCGGCCGACGACCCCAGGCCGTGGCTGTTCGTCACGGCCCGCAACCTGCTGATGGCCGAGCGCCGCCGCACCGGGCGCCAGGCACCTTTCGACGAGCGGCACGCCGAGGCGCCCGCACCGGAGGCCGAGAGCGGCGACCCGGCCGTCACCGCCGCCCTGATGGAGCTCCGCCCCGCCGACCGCGACGCGCTGCTGCTCGTGAGCTGGGACGACCTGACGCCAGCCCAGGCGGCGAGGGTGGCGGGCATCAGCCCGGTCGCCTTCCGCGTCCGGCTGTACCGCGCGCGGCGCCGCTTCGAGCAGGCGCTCTCGGCGCAGCAGGGCGGCATCAACGGATCTCCCACCGTCGGAATGGAGTCGACATGAGCCGCAGCATGGATCGTCTTTTCCGGGCCCGGCCGGACACCGCCGACGCGATCGACCGCGACGCGCTGTTCGCGCAGATCGTGGCGACTCCGCAGGACCACGAGCAGCCGCAGATCAACCGCTCAGGCCGGCGGCGGCTGCTGATCGGCTGCATCGCCCTGGCCGTCCTGTGCCTGACCGCCGGAACCGCCTTCGCCGTGACGGGATTCAACCTGTTCGGCTGGCACACAGACACCACCATCGTCAACAGCCCCCGCGAGTGGCAGCGGCTGTACCGCGACGCCACCCGCCGGCTGACGCTGCCCCCGGGCGAGCACTGGCCGGACCGCACGCTCCCGCCCGACACGGTCACGTCGCGCACCCAGCCGGGCGGCACCGCCGTCGCCATCTCGCAGACGGCGTGGGAGTGCTACTGGGTGGCCGCGATCCGCTCGGGGAACACGGCCGCCGCTGGGCAGGCCCACGTGGCGCTCGACGACCTGCTGGCGCACCACGTCGTGGTCGCACCGCCCGGCTCGCCCGAGAACGTGGCACCGCCCGCAGGCACCAAGCCTCCGTTCGCCATCTTCGCCTCCGACGGCGGCATCCAGTACACCCGCAAGATGTACCGCGACGCGGCCCACGGCCACCCCGCCACCCTGATCCAGAGCTGCAGGGCAAACGGCCCGGTCGGCACCCGCTGAGGCTCACCGGCAACGACGTGCAGCGCCGTCTACGATAGCGGCCATGTTCACCAAATCCGTTCTTCCCAACGGCCTGCGCGTCGTCACCCACCCCATGACCGGCGCCAAGTCGGTGGCGGTGATGGTGATGCTCGCCGCCGGCAGCCGCTACGAGAGCCGCGAGACCAACGGCATCGCTCACTTCGCCGAGCACATGTTCTTCAAGGGCACCGAGAAGCGGCCCACCGCCAAGGACATCTCGGCCGAGGTGGACGGCATCGGCGGTGAGTTCAACGCGTTCACCGGCAAGGAGTACACCGGCTACTACATCAAGTGCGCGGCCGAGCACCGCGCGCTGGCCCTGGACGTGCTGGCCGACCAGCTGCTCTCGTCACGCTTCGACGCGGAGGAGATCGAGCGCGAGAAGGGCGTGATCATCGAGGAGCTGAACATGTACGTGGACACGCCCCGTGACCGGATCGATTCGGTCTACGAGACGCTCCTGTTCGGCGATCAGCCGCTGGGCTGGGACATCATCGGCACCAAGGAGACGATCCGGGCGGCCAACCGGCAGACGTTCGTCGACTACCTGCACGACTGGTACACGCCGCGGCGGATGGTGGTGGGCGCCGCCGGAGCCGTGGACGGCGACTTCCTGGCCGAGGTGGAGGCCCAGTTCGGCCACCTCGACGACCGGCCCAGCGGCGACTGGAGCCCGGTCGACTTCGTCCAGACCGAGCCGCGGGTGCTGCTCGAGAGCCGCGACTCCGACCAGGCCCACCTGCGGCTCGGTGTCCGCGGCATCCAGACCACCAGCCCCGACCGCTACGCGATGCAGGTGCTGACCGCGGTGCTGGGCGGAGGCATGTCCTCGCGCCTGTTCATCGAGGTGCGCGAGCGGCTCGGTCTCGCCTACTACGTCTTCGGCTACCACCAGAGCTACCACGACACCGGCACGCTGTTCGCCCAGGCGGGCGTCGACACCGAGCGGATCGACCAGGCCGTGGCCACGATCGTGGCCCAGTTCCGCAAGATCGCCGACGAGCCGATCGCCGACGACGAGCTGCGGCGCTGCAAGAACTACCTGAAGGGCCGCATGGTGCTGCAGCTCGAGGATCCCAAGGGCCTGCTCATGTTCGGGCTGCGCCGCGAGGTGCTCGAGGACCGGGTGGCCGAGATCGACGAGGTGCTGGACGGCGTCGAGGCCGTGACGGTCGAGGACATCCAGCGGGTGGCGCGGCAGGTGGTCGTCGACGACGGCCTCAACTTCAGCCTGGTCGGCCCGTTCGAGGACGAGCAGCGGTTCTTCGACATCCTGACGGCCTGAGCCGCCGTCAACCTAGGGGCGGATCTCCAGCTCGTAGTCGAACCGCGTCAGCACGTCCGGCTCGCCGCTGGTGACGACCACCAGGTCCTCGAGCCGCACCCCGCCGAAGTCCTTGCGGTAGACGCCGGGCTCGACCGTGACCACGTCGCCGGCCGCCAGCGGCTGCTTGCAGCCGAGGCCCATGTACGGCGCCTCGTGCACCTCGATCCCGACCCCGTGCCCGAGGCCGTGGAAGAAGTCCTCGCCCAGGCTCTCGCCCTCGGCCAGCCCTCGCTGTGTGCGGAAGCCGCCCGCTTCGATCGCGTCGCAGGCCACCTCCCAGGGCACGGTCCCGGCCACGCCGTCGGTGATCGCCTCGGTGCTGCGCTTGAGCGCGTCGAGCACGGTGGCATGCATCACGCGCAGCCGCTCCGGCGCCTCGCCGAAGCAGAACGTGCGGGTCATGTCTGCGCAGTACCGGCTGGCCGCGTGGCGCGGGAAGATGTCCACGATCACCGGCTCGCCGGCGTGGATCGGGCCGCTGCCGAGATCGTGCACCAGCGCACCGCGAGGGCCGGCGCCGACCAGCGGCGGCTCGCCCTCGCAGCCGTGCTCGCGCAGCGTGTCCACGATCGCATCGCGGACGCGCTCGCACGTGACCTGCTCGCCGTCCGCCATCAGCACACCCGACTCCTGCGGCGTTGCCGAGCCGAGCAACTCCCGCACCGAGCGGAAGGCCTGCTCGGTCGCACGCTGGGCGATGGTGATCGCGGCCAGCTGGGCGGCGTCCTTGCTGCGCCGCCGCCGCTCGAACAGGTCGCGGTCGGGGGTGACCGTGTGGCCCTTTTCGCGCAGGTAATCGGCCAGGCTGACCGGGAAGGAGGGCGGAACCACGACGGCCTGGGCGCCGGCCTTCTCGAGCACCCGCCGCACGACCTCCATCTCGGCGTCGTGGTAGCTCCAGCCCTTGGCCATCAGCTCGCGGCCGCCGAACTGATCGTCCGTCCAGACGTCGCTGGCACGTGAGTCGCGGCGGATCACATCGGCCTCGAGCACGCTCGCCACGATCACGCGCTGCCCGTCCATCTCGAGGTAGGTGAACGGGTCGACCACGGCCACTCCGGTGGCGACGAACATGTCCGCGTCGCGATGGGAATCCGCATGAATAAGCAGGTTGTCAGTCATGGCGGCAACCTACCACGCAGGCTACGGTTGGCCCGTGGACGACGAACCCCGCGAAACCATCGCCGCCGTGGTGCTGGCCGCGGGCGCGGGCCGTCGCTTCGGCGGCCCCAAGCAGCTGCACCTGATCGACGGCATCACGATGCTGGAGCGGGTGCTGATCGCGATCGAGCGGTCCGGGATCGCCACCCGGCTGGTGGTGCTCGGCGCGCGGGCCGAGCAGATCACCGCAGAGGTGCCCCTGCACGGTGCAATCGCCGTGGTGTCACCGCGCTGGGCGGACGGGCAAGCGGCATCGCTGCGAACGGCCCTGGAGGCGCTGCCGGACGCGATCGACGAGGCGCTCGTGGTGCTGGGCGACGGCCCGCGGCTCGACCCGCGGGCGATCCGGCGAACTGCGGCCGCCGGGCACGGCGTTCGCGCAGCGGACTACGGCCGCGGGCGCTCGCACCCGGTGGTGCTGCCCCGCGCCTGCTGGACGGCGCTGCCCGAGGTCGGCGACACGCCCGCACGCGACCTCGAGGCGAGGCTGATCGACTGCCGCGGGCTGCCCGAGCCCGGCGACGTGGATTACGCGGCGCCCTGACCGCGGCAGTGCAGCCGCACCCGCTCGACCAGCCCCTCCGGCACCGGATCGCCGCAGCAGACCGTCTTCACGGTGTCGCGCAGCTTGGCCTCGAAGTGGTAGCGCTCGCGGCAGTAGGCGCAGGTGCCGAGGTGCTGCTCGATCATCGATACCTCATCCGGCGTCAGCTGCCGGTCGAGGTAGGGCTGCAGCTGACTCTCGACGCCCAGACATGGATCAAGGCTCATGACGCGTCCTCCGATGCTCTGCTTGCCAACGCCTGCTTGAGGGCACGGCGTCCGCGGTGCAGCCGCGACATGACCGTCCCGATCGGGATGCCGAGGATGTCCGCGGCGTCCTGATAGCTGAAATCGCCGATATCGACCAGCACCACCACCTCGCGGAACATGGGCGGGATGTCGCCCA
The DNA here is from genome assembly GCA_035473255.1 of Gaiellales bacterium. Classification (GTDB taxonomy): domain Bacteria; phylum Actinomycetota; class Thermoleophilia; order Gaiellales; family JAICJC01; genus JAICYJ01. The sequence goes on along the minus strand of DATIOK010000231.1, from coordinate 15,910 downwards.
GCGACTCGGCGATGGCGCCACCCGAGAGGCGGTTCAGCACCGCCTCCTGCGGCTCGGCGCCGGCCTCGGAGAGGTGGTTGTAGAGGTAGTACTCGGACGTGTCCTCGAACGACTCCTGGGCCGGACGCCGGCTCTGCTTGCGGGCCTCGTCGAGGAACACGTTGCGCAGGATGGTCGCCAGCCAGGCCGCCAGGTTGCTGCCCGGCCGGTACCCGCGCCAGCCGCGGAACGCGCGCAGGTAGGTCTCCTGCACCAGCTCCTCCGCCGTCTGCTGCGAGCCGCTCAGCCGCAGGGCGATCCGGTACAGCTGGTCGGCGTGCTCGAGCGCCTCCTCCTCGAAGTGGACACGGTCGCGCGCCTCCGCCGCCCGTTCGGCGGCGGCCGTCGGCTCCGCCTGATCGGAAGGAGGATCGGCCACGAGTCCCACGCTATCAGCAACCAGCAACATCCGAATCGGTCAACGTCGCTGACGCTCGCATATTCCCCACGGCAAGTTTTAGTCACTTGAGCTAATATGCGCTGGCCGTGATCCGAGACGACCATCACGCGGTCGACCTGCTCGTCGCCGGCGCCGGCCTGGCGGGCCTCTACGCGGCTCTGCAGGCCGCCGAGCTGGGTGCACGCGTGACCCTCGTCAGCAAGGGGTCGCTGCAATCGTCGAACTCGTTCTACGCCCAGGGCGGCGTCGCGGCCGCGATCGGGCCTGATGACGACCCGTCACAGCACATGGCCGACACGGTGCTGGTGGGACGCGGGCTGTGCGACCCGGACGCGGTCGAGCTGCTGGTGTCCGATGCCCCCGACCGGATGGCCGACCTGGAGCGCTTGGGCGTCCCGTTCGACCGCGACCGCGACGGCCGCCTGGCGCTGGGCCGCGAGGGCGGCCACGGCCGCCGGCGGATCCTGCACGCGGGCGGCAGCGCCACGGGCCAGCACATCGCCGAGGTGCTGATCGCACGCGTGCGCTCCCAGCCGCTGATCAGCGTGCTCGAGCACGCGGCGATGCTGGAGTTGATCGCCGAGGGCGGCGGCTGTGCCGGGGCATGGGTGATCGGCCACGACGAGCTGCGGCCGCTGCGATCGCGCATGACGCTGATCGCCACCGGTGGCGCCGGCGCGCTGTACGCCCGCACCACCAACCCGCCGGGGGCGCTCGGCGACGGCATCGCGATCGCACGCCGGGCCGGGGCGACCATCTCGGACATGGAGTTCGTGCAGTTCCACCCCACGGCGCTCGCGGTCGGCGACCGGGCCTTCCTGATCTCCGAGGCGGTGCGCGGCGAGGGCGCCCACCTCGTCGACGAGCGCGGCCGGCGATTCATGCTGGACGTGCACCCCGACGGCGAGCTGGCGCCTCGCGATGTCGTGGCCCGGGAGATTCAGAACCGGCTGGCCGGCGGAGAGGTCAGCTACCTGACGCTCGGTCACCTGGACGCGGCCGCCGTGCGCGCCCGGTTCCCGAACCTGGTCGAGGGCGCCGCCCAGGCCGGCCTCGACCTGACCCGCGACCGGCTGCCGGTGTCACCGGCGGCGCACTACCTGATGGGCGGCGTCGCCACTGGCCTGGACGGCGCCAGCGACATCGCGGGCCTGTACGCCGTGGGTGAATGCGCGTCCAGCGGCGTGCACGGGGCGAACCGGCTGGCGTCGAACTCGCTGCTCGAGTGCTTCGTCTTCTCCCACCGCGCGGTCGCCGCCGGGCTGGACGCCGCGCCGGTCCAAGTGGAGACCGACCCGCCCCAGCAACCGCTGGCCCGCGCGCCGCTGGCCGAGCTGCGGCGGCGGATGTGGAGCGATGCCGGCCCGCTGCGCGAGGCCGCCGGGCTGGAGCGGATGCTGGAGTGGCTCGCCGACCAGCCGGCCTCCAACCCACGTGACGTCGCGCAGCTGATCGCCGCCGCCGCGCTCCGGCGCCATGAGAGCCGTGGCGCCCATGTGCGGCTCGATTTCCCCGCCGAAGACCCCACCCTCGCCCACAGGATGCCGTGCCCGGCCCAGCCCCAGACAGTGTGATCGCCCGCGCCCTTGCCGAGGACGTCGGCAGCGGCGACATCACCACCGATGCGATCGTGCCCGCAGATCTCGTCGGCACCGCCGACGTGGTGGTGCGCGAGGCGGGCGTCATCTGCGGGCTCGACCAGGCGTTCGCGGTGCTGCTCGAGCTCGACCCCGAGGCTCGCATCGAGCGGCTCGCCGGGGACGGCGATCGCATCGAGCACCCGCCCCAGGTGGTGGCCCGGCTGCAGGCGTCGGTGCGGGCGCTGCTGACCGGCGAGCGCACCGCGCTCAACCTGCTGCAGCGGATGTCCGGCATCGCCACCACCACACGGCGCTACGCCGACCTGGTGGCGGGAACCGGCGTCCAGCTGCTGGACACGCGCAAGACCGCCCCCGGCCTGCGCGCGCTGGACAAGCACGCCGTTGCCTGCGGCGGCGGCACCAACCATCGTGCGGGGCTGCACGACGCCGTGCTGATCAAGGACAACCACGTGGCCGTCGCCGGGGGTGTACCGGCCGCGGTCGAGCGCGTCCGCCGCCGCCATCCCGGACGCCCGGTCGAGGTCGAGGTCGACACGCTCGACCAGCTGCAGCAGGCGCTCGACGCCGGCGCGGACGTGATCCTGCTCGACAACATGCCGCCCGCGCAGCTGCGCCGGGCGGTGGCAACGACGGCCGGCCGGGCGCGTCTGGAAGCGTCCGGCGGCATCACCACCGACACCATCCGCGAAGTGGCCGAGACCGGGGTCGACGCGATCTCGGTGGGAGCGCTCACGCACTCGGTGCGCGCGCTCGACATCGCACTGGAGGTACCGCCATCAGCATCCTGACCGAACCCGATATCGAGACCATGCAGGACGAGGTGCGCGCGCTGGCACGCGAGCGCAACGCCGTGATCCTGGCCCACAACTACCAGGTGGCCGAGGTGCAGGACGTGGCCGACTACGTCGGCGACTCGCTGGGCCTGTCGCAACAGGCGGCCGCCACCGACGCCGATGTGATCGTGTTCGCCGGCGTGCACTTCATGGCCGAGACCGCGGCCATCCTGGCACCCGAGCGCACCGTCCTGATCCCCGACCTCGAGGCGGGGTGCTCGCTGGCGGCCAGCATCGATGCCGAGGCGCTCGAGCGCTGGAAGCAGGAGAACCCGGGCGCGGTCGTTGTCAGCTACGTCAACACCACGGCCGAGGTGAAGGCGCTGTCCGACTACTGCTGCACGTCGGGGAACGCGCGCGCCATCATCGAGGCGGTGCCCGAAGACCGGGACATCCTGTTCTTGCCGGACATGTTCCTCGGCGCCTACCTGGAGCGGCTGACCGGCCGGCGCATGAAGATCTGGCCGGGCGAGTGCCACGTCCACGCCGGCATCCGACCGCAGGACGTCAGCCGCATGATGGAGGAGCGGCCCGAGACCGACCTGCTGATCCACCCGGAGTGCGGCTGCGCCAGCCAGTGCCTGTATGCGGCTGCGCACGATGCCAAGCTGGCCGAGACCACCCACGTGCTGTCGACCGAGGGGATGGTGCGCCACGTGGCATCCTCGAAGCGCAGCGAGTTCGTGGTCGCAACCGAGACCGGCATCCTGCACCGGCTGCGCAAGGAGGCGCCGGACAAGCGGTTCTACGCGATGTCGGAGCGGGCTGTATGCCGCTACATGAAGCAGATCACCCTGCCCAAGCTGCGGGACAGCCTGCGCGAGATGCAGTACCCGGTGACTGTCCCTGACGACGTCGCCGCGCGGGCGCGCGGCGCGATCGAGCGGATGGTGGAGATCGTGTGAGCAGGGCGCCCGTCACGCTCGTGCTCGTCCCGACCGAGCTCGAGGCGCGGCGGCTGGCGCTCCGGCACACGCCGCTGGAGCTGTGCGGGTTCGGCCTGGCCCGGGCCGGCGTGGGAGCGATGCACGCGATCGCCCGGCACCGGCCACAGCGCATGGTGCTGGCCGGGGTGGCGGGGAGCTACGACGCCGACCTGGCCCCGATCGGTGCGGTACTCGCCCCCGGGCTGGTGCGCTGCCACGGCATCGGCGTCGGCGACCAGACGCCGGCCGACCTCGGGTTCGCCGACAGCGACGAGGCGGTGCTCGACGGACAGGACGGACTGGCGCTTTCCGTGGCACGCGCTTCCGAGTCGCCCGACCAGGCCCGATCGCGCCGCGTGGCCGAGCCACGGGCGGTGCTCGAGGAGATGGAGGGATACGCAGTTGCCTTGGCGGCAATAACCGCCCAGATCCCGTGCACGATGCTGCGGGCGGTCTCGAACATGGCCGGCGACCGGGATCAGGCCGGCTGGTCGCTCGATCCGGCGCTGGATGCGCTGCGCGAGCGGCTGGATAGCATGCTGGCATCGTGAAGCTGCGCGTCGGCATCTCCCCCTGCCCCAACGACACGTTCGCCTTTCACGCGATCCTCGAGCGGCGCATCGACATGCGCGGGTTCGTGCTGGATGTGGAGCTGGTCGACGTGCAGCAGCTGAACGACGGGCTGTTCGGCGGCCGCTACGACATTTCCAAGGCCAGCTTCCACGCCGCCCTGCTGCTCTCCGACCGGTTCGTGGTGCTGGCCAGCGGCGCCGCGCTCGGGTTCGGCGTCGGCCCGCTGCTGGTCGCAGCCGGGCCAGGAACGGCGCCATCGCCGCAGTCGCGGGTGCTGTGCCCGGGCAAGACGACGACGGCGACGCTGCTCTACCACTGCCTGCACCCGCACCAGGGCACGATCAACCAGGCCGTGTTCACCGATATCGGTCCGGCGCTCCTCCGCGGCGACGCCGACCTGGGCGTGCTGATCCACGAGGGCCGGCTCACCTACCAGCGCGACGGCCTGACGCTGGTCGAGGACCTGGGCACGTCGTTCGAACGGCTGGCGGATGCGCCCGTGCCGCTGGGCGGGATCCTGGCCGACCGGGCGCTGCCGGACGGCACGGCCGCCGAGTTCGCCGGCCTGCTGCGGGAGTCGATCGCCTACGGGTGGGCCAACCGCGACGAGGCGCTGGTCACCATCCGCCGACACGCCCAGGAGATGGACGAGAGCGTGATCTGGCCCTACGTCGAGCTGTACGTCAATGACCACACCGTCGACCTCGGCTCCGAGGGTGCCCGAGCGCTCGCGGTGCTCGAGCGAACCGGGCGCGCGGCAGGCCTGTTTGCGGGAGATCTGCCGCCGCTTACCGTCGTCGGTTGATTCCAGGTTTAATCTTGGCTAAACTTCGGTTTGCATGCAATCCGAAGCCGTTCAGGACTACGTCAAGCAGATCCACCTGCTGCAGGCGCAGTCGGACAAACCGGCGACCACCAACGAGATCGCCGAGAAGATGGGCGTATCGGCCGCCGCCGCCACGGCCATGGTCAAGAAGCTGGCCGAGCTGGGACTGGTCGAGCATCGCCCCTACCACGGCGCGCAGCTGACCGATGCCGGCGACCGGGTGGCGGTCGAGGTGCTGCGGCACCACCGGCTGCTTGAGCTGTACCTGACCGAGGCGCTGGGGTTGCCGTGGGACAGCGTGCACGTGGAGGCGGAACGGCTCGAGCACGTGCTGTCGGAGGAGCTCGAGGCGGCGCTCGATCGCGCGCTCGGCTACCCGGACACCGACCCCCACGGCGATCCGATTCCGGGGCCCGACCTGAAGCTGCCGGCCGAGACCAGCCGTGCGCTGCTCGAGCTGGAACCAGGCGACGATGCCGTGATCTGCCGCGTTCCCGACGACGCCCCGCTGCTCCGCTACCTGGCCAGCCTGGGCATGGTGCCGGAGGCGCGCGTACGGATGGTGGACAAGGCGCCGTTTGACGGCCCGGTGTCCCTGGAGGTGGACGGCATCCAGCAGTCGCTGGGCGTGGCCGTGGCGGGGCGGATCCGGGTGGGGCCGGTATGACCTCCCGATCGCTGCAGACCGCCGTCGCCCCGATGCAGGGCCTGCGATCGCCGTTCGCTCGCGTGCGGCGGGTGTTGCCGTTCCTGGGACCGGCCTTCGTCGCCAGCGTGGCCTACATGGACCCCGGCAACTTCGCGACCAATATCCAGGCCGGCGCCGACTACGGCTACATGCTGCTGTGGGTGCTGCTCGTGTCGAACCTGATGGCGATCCTGATCCAGTCGCTGTCGGCCAAGCTCGGCATCGCGTCCGGCCTGACGCTGCCCCAGGCGATCCGCACCCACAGCACCCGGCGCACGCGGATCTGGCTGTGGCTGGCCGCGGAGGCGGCGGCCATGGCCACCGATCTCGCGGAGTTCCTGGGCGCAGCCGTCGGCATGCAGATCCTGTTCGGGCTGGGGCTGTTCCCATCGGCGCTGATAACCGCGGTGCTGTCGTTCGCGATGCTGGCCGTTCAGCAGCGCGGGCACAGCCGCTTCGAGATGCTGATCATCGCGTTCGTGGCCGTGATCGGCGCCTGCTTCTTCGTCGAAGTGTTCATCTCCAACCCCGACCCGGCCGGGATCCTGCACGGCATGCTCGTGCCGAGCCTGACCCCGGGCGCGGTGTACGTGGCGGTGGCCATGGTCGGCGCAACGGTGATGCCGCACGTCGTCTACCTGCACTCCGGACTGGTACAGCCGCGGAACCAGCTGCTCGACGGCAACAGCAAGCACCAGCACTTCCGCCGCGAGCTGGTCGACATCGCGCTGGCGATGAACGGCGCCTGGCTGATCAACTCCTCGATGGTGATCATGGCCTCGGCCGTGTTCTTCTCGAGCGGGGTGCCGATCAGCGGGCTCGAGGACGCCCAGGCCACGCTGAATCCACTGCTGGGGGAGGGTGCGGCCTACGCATTCGGCATCGCGCTGCTCGCCTCAGGCCTGTCCTCATCGACGGTCGGCACGATGGCCGGCCAGATGATCGTGGACGGCTTCATGCAGTGGAAGGTGTCGGTGTTCCTGCGGCGGTTCATCACCATGATCCCGGCGCTGGTGGTGATCGCCCTGGGCGCGAACGTGCTGAGCACGCTGGTGGCCAGCCAGGTGGTGTTGTCGCTGGTGCTGCCGTTTGCGGTGATCCCGCTGGTGTGGCTGACCCGCCGCCGTGACGTGATGGGCGACATGGCCAACGGCCGCATCCTGCACGGCCTGGCCGTGCTGGTGTCGTGCCTGGTGATCGCGATGAACGTGGTGCTGCTGGCCGTAACCGTGCTCGGCTAGCGCGGGGAGCGGCCGAAGAACCACCGTTCCAACGGCTCCAGCAGCTCGCGCTCCTGGAACGGCTCCACCGACTGCGGCCGGCCCTCGTCGCGGCTCACATCCAGATCGGCCTGCAGCGCCTCGTTCGCAGCCTCCAGCGCATCGCCCATCTCGAATCCCTCAAACACGTAGTCATCCGCGTGCACCGCGCCGTCGGCGCGCTGATCCAGGTCAACCGCGCGGCCGACGGCCCACACCGCCCCGGCACGGCGCTCGATCCAGATCGTGATCTGGTCATCGGCGCCATCGTCGCCGACGCCCTGCACCCGCCGCTCCGCAAACCGTGCCGCGCCGCTCCCATTGCGCTGCATCGGGGCTCCTTTCTCGAGTACCCCTTAGCAAAGCAGGAGTCGCCCGCCGAGGCAAGCCGCAGACCTATGATCCGCGAATGACCGCCGCGGAGACGAGCGTCGATCGGGCACGAGCGCTGGTCGACGACCACGTGCGCGCGGAGGTGCCCGGCTGGGAACGCAGCGGACGCTACCCGCGCGAGCTGGCCGCGGCCTCCGGATTGACCGCGCTGTTCGTGCCGGAGCCTGCCGGCGGCCTGGGGCTGTCATACCCGGACGGCATGCGGGTGTTCGAACAGCTGGGACGCGGAGACGCCGCCTTCGCCTTCTCGCTGTCGATGCACAACGCCGTGGCGGCGGCCCTGCACGCCGCCGGCTCGCCGGAGCTGATCGCGACATGGGGCGAGCGGCTGCGAACCGGCGACGCGCTGGGCGGCTTCTCGCTGACCGAGCCGCAGGCCGGATCGGATGCCGCGGCGATCACGACGGTTGCCCGCCCGGACGAGCAGGGCTGGCGGGTCAGCGGCCGCAAGGCCTGGGTGTCGCTGGCGGGCGAGGCCGATCTGTTCCTGGTCGTGTGCCACACGGGCGACGGGGCCAGTCATCGCGACATCGCAATCATGGCGGTCGACCGACGGGCGCCCGGCGTCTCGTTCCCGCGCATCTACGACAAGGCCGCCTCGGCGTTCCTGCCGATCGGCGAGATGCTGCTGGAGGACGCACCCGCGCAGGAACTGGTGCCGGCCGGGACGGGCATGCGTGCAGCGCTGGCCGCAATCGACGTCGCCCGCTGCGACATCGCCGCGATCGCGACCGGCCTGCACGCGGAGTCGCTCGACGTGGCCCTGCGTTACGCCCGAGACCGGCAGGCATTCGGCGAATGCGTGCTCGACTTCCAGGGCATCCGCTGGATGCTGGCCGACGCCGCCACCGAGCTCGCGGCGTCACGCCTGCTGGTTGCGGCCGCAGCGGAACGGCTGGGCACACCCGAAGGGCCGGTGGCGGTGGCCCACGCGAAGCGGTTCGCGCCCGACGCCGCCCTGCGCGCGGCGATCGCCTGCAGTGAGGTGCTGGGCGCCTACGGCTGGCTGAACGACCACCCGCTGGCGCGGTTCATCGCGCTGGCGAAAATGCTGCAGGTGGTGGACGGGACGGCCGAGGTGCAGCGGCTGGTGATCGCGCGCGACCTGGACCGGCAGGCAGACCGCCTCTAGCGACTGGCGCTCTCAGCTCGCTGCAAAGTCGTCTGGGTTGACGTTCTCGAGAAACTTCTTGAACTCGTCGACCACCTCGGCCTCATCCTCCGGCTCGCCGCCGAACTCGATGGCCGAGTCGTCGATCACCTGATCGGCCACGAAGATCGGCGCGCTGGTGCGCACCGCCAGCGCCAGCGCATCCGACGGCCGCGAGTCGACGTCGATCTCCGAGCCGTTGACCTGCAGCGTGATCACGGCATAGAAGGTGCTCTCGCGCAGCTCGGTGACGGCGATCTTGGTGACCTGGGCGTTCATCTCACCGAGCATGTCGGCGACCAGGTCGTGCGTCATCGGCCGCGGGGTGGGCGAGCCCTGCAGCTTGACCAGGATCGCGGCCGCCTCCGGGTGGCCGATCCAGATCGGCAGGAACTTGTTCCCGTCCAGGGTCTTGAGCAACACGATCGGCTGCTTTCCGACCATGTCGAACGAGACCCCGTAGATGCTGACCTCCTGCACACCTCGATTATGCCACCGACTGCGGCGGAGATCGGTACGCAGTGTGACCGGGATGGGCGATCCTGGATTCGAACCAGGGACCTCCGCCTTATCAGAGCGGCGCTCTAACCGACTGAGCTAATCGCCCGGCGACGGCAAGTATATCGACGGATGGTCTACGACCAACAGACCGAAGGTTGCGTTCCCGAAGGACTCGTGGATTATGCTAATCCGCCCAGGAGACTCGTTCGGCGCGGAGCTGATCGATGATCCTGCCCAGCTCGGCGGCCGAGCTGAAGCGGATCTCGACGCTGCCGCCACGCGGGCCGGAGCGCACCGCGGCCCGCAGCTTCAGCGACTCCCAGGCGGCGTCCACCGCCAGGTGCGCGAGCTCCTCGTCCACCCAGCTGGCACCCGCCCGCTTGGCCGGCCGCGCCCGGCCCATCCGCTTGGCGGCGGCCTCGACGTCGCGCACCGACAGCCCTCGCGACACCGCCCGCCGTGCCAGCGCCAGCCGTTCGTCGTTCCCGGGGGTGAGCAGCAGGGCACGCCCGTGCCCCTCGCTGAGCTTGCCGCCGGCGATCAGCTCCAGCACGTCGTCGGGGAGCTCCAGCAGCCGCATCGTGTTCGCGACGGCTGGGCGGCTCTTGCCGACCCGGCGCGCGATCTCGGTCTGGCTGAGATCGAGCTCGTCGGACAGCACGGCATACCCCCGCGCCTGCTCGACCGGGTTCAGGTCCTCGCGGGCAACGTTCTCGGCCAGCGCCACGATCATGGCGTCGCGATCGTCCAGCGGACGCACGATCGCCGGGATGGTGGTCACCTCGGCCTTCTGCGCCGCGCGCCAGCGGCGCTCGCCGGCCACGATCTCGTAGCCGTCACCGGCATCGCGCACGATGATCGGCTGCACCATGCCCTGGGTCTTGATCGACTCGGCCAGCGCCGCGATCGACTCCGGGTCGAAGCGGGTGCGCGGCTGCCGCGGGTTGGGGCGCACCTGGGTGATCTCGAGCTCGACCAGCGAGACGTGGCCGGCCGGGAACTCGGCAACGAGCGCCGCAAGGCCGCGTCCCAATCCTCGATTCTTAGCCACGCTCGACCACCTCCAGCGCGACGCGGTAGTACGCGTCGGCGCCCGCGGAGCGTGAATCGTACCGGGTAATCGGTACACCATGGCTGGGCGCCTCGGCCAGCCGGATGCTCCTGGGCACCACCGTGTCGAACACCAGCGGCCCGAAGTGCTCACGCACCTCGCTGGCGACGTCGCGGGCGAGGTGCGTGCGCGCGTCGTACATCGTCAGCAGCACGCCGGTCACGCCCAGCCGCGGGTTCAGCCTGGTGCGCACCAGCTCGACGCTCTGCAGCAGCTGGGCCAGACCCTCCAGGGCGTAGTACTCGCACTGCACCGGCACGATCAGCCGGTTGGCGGCGGAGAGCGCGTTCACCGTCAGCAGCCCCAGCGACGGCGGGCAGTCGACGAAGACGTACGGGTAGCGGTCACCGATACCGGCCAGCAGGTCGCGAAGCAGGGTGTCGCCGGCCGCCAGCTCGACCTGCGCGGCCGCCAGGTCGGGATGCGACGGCGCCAGGTGCAGGTTCGGCACCGCGGTCTCGACCACCACGTCGTCGAGGGCGCTGCCGTGCAGCAGGTCGTAGGTGCTGAGCTCCAGCTGGTCGGGGCGGAACCCGAGCCCGGTGGTGGCGTTCGCCTGCGGGTCGAGATCGATCAGCAGCACCGGCGTACCGGCCTCGGCGACGCACGCGGCCATGTTGATCGCCGTGGTGGTCTTTCCGACGCCGCCCTTCTGATTCGCCAAGGCGTAGACCCGCGAGTTCATCAGCGCGATGGTAGCGGTGCCAGCGGACGCTTAGCAGCCATTCCGGGGCGTCTGGGGAACCGTTCCGGCGTCGCGCCCAGCTTAGCCACCTCGACCAGGCAGCGGCGTCCGTAACGCTCGACCCGCGATACCCTCGCGGCCAGCTGCTCGGCCACCTCGTCGACCACCTCGCCGTCGATCTCGCCCGCCCACAGCACCACCCTGCCACCGGCGCGAGCCAGCGGCAGGCACAGCTCAAGCGCGACCGGCGGCGGTGCCAGCGCCCGCGCCAGCACCAGGTCGAAGCGATCGCGACCGGCTGCCCGCGCGTAGTGCTCGGAGCGCTCGGCGACCACCGGCGCCTCGATCCCCAGCTCCGCCGCCACCCGCTCCAGGAAGGCGGCCTTACGCGATGCCGCCTCGAGCAGCGTCACCGGCCAGCCGTAGTCGATCGCCAGCGGGATGCCGGGCGAGCCGTTGCCGCTGCCCACGTCCACGACCAGCTCCGGCAACGACTCCCCGATCAGCGGTTGCGCCCGCAGGGCGTCCTGCACCAGCTCCCGCCAGATGGCGGCCTGATCCCGCAGCGCCGTCACCGAGAGCGGCGCGTCCGCCACCAGCCGGCAGTAGTACTCGAGCGCCGGCGGCAGGTGTTTCACGTTTTACACCGCGTCCTCGTCGGCCCGCACGACCACGTACCGATTCGGCTCCACGCCCTCGCTGGAAGTGGTGAGCCCGCCCATTAACTGCACCTTGGTGTGGACGATCTTGCGCTCCACCGAAGTCATCGGCTCGAGCTCGACCGGCTCGCGGGTGCTCAGCGCATCGGCTGCGGCGCGCTGCGCGACCTCATGCAGGGTGCGCTCGCGGCGCTTGCGATATCCCTCGGCATCGACCACGACCTCCAGTGGCCGCTGCTCGCGCCGGTGCTGGATCGCGTTCGCCAGATACTGGATGGCGTCGATGGTCTGGCCGTGCTTTCCGATCAGCAACCCCAGGTCGGGACCATGCACAGTCACGGTGACGACGCCGTCGCCCTCCGCGAGGTCGATGTCACCCTCGAGCTCCATCGCGATCAGGATCCGCCACACCATCTCCCGCACGCGCGCGGCGCCGGGCGAGTCATCGGCGTGCGCCGGTGCCGGCTCGCGCTCGGCAGGCGGCGCCGGCGCGTCCGGGTCGACCGTGACGGAGGCCAGCACCCGTGCCGGCTGGTAGCCGACGCCGAGCAGTCCCCGCTCGCCCTCGGACACGACCACGAACTCGACAGCGTCACGGTCGAGCGACGGGTAGCGACGCTCCAGCTCGTGCAGTGCCGCCCAGCGGGCCTCGCCCACCGTCTCGCCGGTCGATTCGACTTCCGCTCGCTGGTCGCTCATCGCCGCTTCTTACGCGACGAGCCGGCCGGCTTCTTGGCGGCCGGCTTGGCCGCGGGCTTTGCGCCGTCGCCCTTCGCCGCGTCGGCCTTTGGCGGGTTTCGCGAGCTGCGCGGCTGCTGCGCGTGCTTCTGCTTCTCTTCCTTCTGCACCACCGGGAAGTGATGGCCCATCGTGCGCTTGACGATGCCCTGCTGCCCGATCGTCCACAGGTTGGTGGTGATCCAGTAGATGCCGACGCCGGCCGGCACGCGCAGGATGAAGGGGATGAAGATCACCGACATGCTGGCGAACAGGATCTTCTGCTGGCGGTCCTGGACGAACGAGAACAGCAACGTCGAACCCAGCATCGAGAGGCTGTAGGCGAGCACCATCAGCACCTCGGTGGCCCCGCCGATCTGGTTCAGCGGCACGAAGATGTCGTTAATGCCGAGGAAGGAGACGTCGCCGGTCGGGTGGAAGTTGTTTAGCGTCTGGTAGAGGCCGATGAACACCGGCATCTGGAACACCAGCGGCAGGCAGGACGCGAACGGGTTCACGTTGTGTTCCTTGTAGAGCGCCATCAGCTCCGCCTGCTGCTGCTTCTTTGCCTCCGGGTCGGTCTTGCCCTTGTACTTGTTCTGGAGCGCCTTCACCTTCGGCTGGATGCGCTGCATAGCGGCCATCGAACGGAACTGCTTGATCGTCAGCGGCAGGATCGCGATCCGCACGGTCACCGTCAGCAGGACGATCGACCAGCCCCACGAGACGCCGAAATGGTCGTGGTAGAACTCGATGACGTGCAGGAGCACCTGCTCGATCTGCTGCAGGACGATGAACAGCTCGATCACGAGCGCACCACCCGCCTCTCATCACCCGGCACCGGGTCATACCCGCCCTTCGACCAAGGGTTGCAGCGCAGCAGCCTCCAGCTCGCCAGCATCAGGCCACGCAGCACACCGCGGCTGCGAATCGCCTGCTCAGCGTAGTGCGAGCAGGTGGGCTCGTACTTGCAGGTACGGGGCGTCAGCGACGTCATGGCCTGGAACGGCATCAGCAAGATCCGCAGGCAGCGCAGCATCCAGACGGTCAGCGTTCTCACCGCGGGCCCGATCGGTCCGCGGACTCGCGCAACAGCTCCTCGACCTGGGCCACCAGCCAGTCGAAGCCCTGGGCCTCGGCGGCGGCGGCCAGCCCGGGTCGCGCGATCAGCACGTAGTCGGTGGCCGGCGTAAGCAGCCCATCGCAGCGGGCGATCGCCTCGCGCAGGCGCCGCTTGACCTGGTTTCGGTCAACGGCGCCCCCGACCTTGCGGGGCACCGCGTACCCGACCCGAGGCGCGCCCCCGCCCTCGGCGGCGCGATAGCGCAGCGTCAGGTAGCGGCCGCTGACCGCTCGTCCCAGCTGCGTGACGGCATCGAACTCGGCGGCACGCGTGAGGCGCCCGCGCTTCGATACGGCGGCAGGGGCGGACGCGTGGTCGCCGGTCATGGGGCTGTCACTCTATGCGGAGAGGCGCTTGCGGCCACGGAGCCGGCGACGTTTGATCACGGCGCGGCCGGCGCGCGTGCTCATGCGCTTGCGAAAGCCGTGGGTCTTGGCGCGCTTGCGGGTGTTGGGCTGATAGGTGCGCTTCATGCGGTGGGCAGTATAGAGCAGCGATGCCCGTGACCGCCCCGACCGGAATACGCGGGCATCGCAAAAGATTTCTGCTGTGGATAACTGGCGGAGACCCCGGCCCTCGCCGCCGCCGGGAACACGCCCACACGCAGGTGTTTTTCTCAGCGCCACCGTTCACAGGTCTGTTTCCACATCTGTGGACGCCTGTGTGGGAAAGGGATGAAATCCCTGCAAATCACCATGTTCCCGGGGGTCCGCAAGCGAGCGCCGCTGGTGTTGTACCGGCCCGGGGTGCCGGGTTACACTCGCCGTTCGTATGTCCCTCGACCCCGCCGCCGACACCAGCTGGGAGACCATCTCCCAACGCCTCGCACAGATGCTGAACGCCGGCACCTTCGCGACCTGGTTCGGAAATGCGACGGCCCTCGAACAGGACGAGTCGCGCCTGGTGGTGGGTGTTCCCAACGAGTTCACCAAGAGTTGGATCGAGGGCCACTTCTCCAGCCTGCTGGACGCGGCCGCAGCGGAGCACGACCTGGTGGTCGAGCTGCGCGTCGAGGTGGCCCAGGCGGCAGCTCGAGCCCGCGAAGCCGACCTGCCCGACGTGGTCGAGGCGACCGCCGACCCCGAGCAGCCCCCGGCAGCGCCGTCACAGGGCGCCCGCTTCGCAGCAGCCACCGGCATCAATCCCAAGTACACATTCGACGTGTTCGTGATCGGCGCCAGCAACCGTTTCGCCCACGCCGCGGCGCTGGCCGTGGCGGAATCGCCGGCGCAGTCGTACAACCCGCTTTTCATCCATGGCAGCACCGGCCTGGGGAAAACCCACCTGCTGCAGGCGATCGGCCATTACGTGCTGCAGCAGCACCCGCAGTTGAACGTGCGGTACGTCACCACCGAGACGGTATTGAACGAGTTCGTCGATTCCATGCGGGATGGGCGCATGGTCACCTTCAAGCAGCGGTACCGCACGTACGACCTACTGCTGGTCGACGACATCCAGTTCATCGAGGGCAAGGAACGGCTGCAGGAGGAGTTTTTCCACACGTTCAACAGCCTGTACGAGGCCGGGAAGCAGATCGTGCTGTCCTCGGACCGCCCGCCGCATGAGCTGGCAACGCTCGAAGCTCGGCTGCGCTCGCGTTTTCAATGGGGACTGATCACGGACGTCACGCCGCCTGATCTGGAAACACGCATCGCCATCCTGCGCAAGAAGGTGATGACCGAACGGTTCCAGATCGACGATTCACAGGTGCTCACCTATATTGCCGACAGGGTCACGACCAACATCCGCGAGCTCGAGGGCGCACTCACGCGGGTCGTGGCCTACGCGTCGCTGACCGGCCGGCCGATCTCGACCGAGCTGGCCGAAGAGGTGCTGCGCAACCTGTTTCCGCAGGGGGCAACGCGCTCGCTCACGATCGAGCAGATCCAGGGCGCGACCGCCGAGCTGTTCCACGTCTCGATCGCAGACCTGCGCGGCGACCGCCGCCAGCAGTCAATCGCCTACCCACGGCACATCGCCATGTACCTGTGCCGCGAGCTGACAGACGCGTCGCTGCCAAAGATCGGTGCCAAATTCGGCGGCCGCGACCACTCCACGGTGCTGCACGGCGTCAACAAGATCACGCGCCTGCTGAAGGAAGACCGCGAGGCCTTCAATGTCGTGCAGGAACTGACCACGCGCATCAAGCAAGGCCGTTGACGAGTATGTGGGAGGCCTGTGGACGAGTGGCAATGGTCCCACCTCCGTCCACCGAAATCCGCACCCGCCGCGATCGCCTGGTGAAGGCCTGCACAGATCGTCACCAGCCCATTCCGTGGCCTGATGCGGGATCGCGACGGTTTTCCGCATCCTCCACAGCCCCTACTCCTATAACCTCTTAAATTCTTAAAACACAGAAGCTGCAGCAGTGAGGAGCATCTCAGCATGAAGATCGTCTGTTCCCAGGATCAGCTCCTGGCAAAACT
>DATIOK010000230.1:0-33109 GCA_035473255.1 Gaiellales bacterium | reverse complement strand
CGTCTTCTTCTCGGGGCCGGCGATGACGCGCATGATGCCCTCTTCCAGCTCCAGCGTCTCGATCTGCCGCTTGCCTTTGCGGGCCGCCAGCAGCGCGGCCTCGTTCACCAGGTTCGACAGGTCGGCGCCGGTGAAGCCCGGGGTCTGTCCGGCCAGCGCCTCCAGGTCGACCGACTGCGCGATCGGCTTGCCGCGCGAGTGCACCTCGAGGATGCGCTTGCGGCCGACCCGGTCGGGCCTGTCCACGACCACCTGGCGGTCGAACCGCCCTGGGCGCAGCAGCGCCGGGTCGAGGATGTCCGGGCGGTTGGTGGCGGCGATCAGGATGATGTTGTCCTTCATCTCGAAGCCGTCCATCTCGACCAGCAGCTGGTTCAGCGTCTGCTCGCGCTCGTCGTGACCGCCGCCCATGCCGGCGCCGCGATGGCGGCCGACGGCGTCGATCTCGTCCATGAAGATGATGCAGGGGCAGTTCTGCTTGGCCTGCTCGAACAGATCGCGCACGCGGCTGGCGCCGACGCCGACGAACATCTCAACGAAGTCCGAGCCCGAGATCGAGAAGAACGGCACGCCGGCCTCGCCCGCCACGGCCCGCGCCAGCAGCGTCTTGCCGGTGCCGGGAGGGCCGAACAGCAGCACGCCCTTGGGGATGCGCGCGCCCAGCGCCTGGAACTTCTTGGGGTTCTCGAGGAACTCCTTGATCTCGTGCAGCTCCTCGACCGCCTCGTCCACGCCGGCCACGTCCTTGAACGTGATCTTGGGAGAGTCGACCGACATCCGCTTGGCGCGGCTCTTGCCGAAGCTCATGACCTTGCTGCTGCCGCCGCCCTGCATCTGGTTCATCAGGAAGATCCAGAACGCGAAGAACAGCACGAAGGGCAGGATCGTGACCAGGATGCTCCACCACGGCGAACCGGAGGTGACCGAGCCGTCGACCACCAGGTTGGCGTTGTTTGCCTCGGCCGCCGCGATCGCCTGGTCCATCAGCGCGGTGCTGGGGATCCCGATCGTGACGGTCTGGCTGCCGTCCGACTTGGTGGTGCTGTACTTGAGGCTGTTGTCCCCGAGGTTGGTCTTGACGTACTTGACGCCGTTGTGGCTGCTGGCGGCCTGGGTGAACTCGTTCCAGGTGTTCGCCTGCTTGCTGCTGGAGTTGTCGATGATCATCTTCTGGGCGAAAAACGCCAGCACGACGACCACGACGATCGGGAAAGCTGCGCTCTTGAAAAACCTGCTCACGGGTTGCTTCGCCTACCTGCCTGGGGAACTGGCCTGAACGATATCACGGAGGTTTTCCGGCTCATTGGCGCCTGACTTTCGAGCCACCACCTCAGATACGCCGCCGGCACGACGATCGGATGTCCTCACGCATTGGTCTATCGGCAGCCGCTGGTGGCGACTTGAAATGGCCGGTCAGATCAGGTCCTCGGGTAGGCGCGACTCGTCCAGAGCGGCCACGTAGGGCAGGCTGCGGTAGCGCTCGCCGTAGTCGAGGCCGTAGCCGATCGCGAACCTGTTGGGGATCTCGAAGCCGACGTACCGGCAGGTGATGTCGGTCTGGCGGCGCTCGGGCTTGGTCAGAAGCGCGCACACCTCGAGCGTGGCCGGTGAGCGCGCCTGCAGGTTCCGCACCAGGTAGGAGAGCGTCAGACCGGAGTCGACGATGTCCTCGATGATGACAACGTGACGGCCCTCGATGTTGGCGTCGAGGTCCTTCAGGATCCGCACCACCCCCGACGAGTCGGTGCCGCTGCCGTAGCTGGAGACGGCCATGAAGTCCATCTCGCAGGGCACCGTGACCCGCCGCACCAGGTCGGCCATGAAGAACACCGCGCCCTTCAGCACGCCCACCAGCAACGGCTCGAGCCCCTCATAGTCACGCGAGATCTGCTCGCCGAGCTCGGAGATGCGTGCCTGCAGGGCATCCTCCTCGACCAGCGTCTCCGCGATCAGGTGCTCCGGATCGAGAGCGTTGAGGTACGAGCTCATGTCGCACTAGCTTACATTGCAGGCGCGGTAAAGCTGAGGTGGGTGCGATCGCGCACCGCCTCGAGATCAGCGGCCAGCGACAGCCGCTCCACCCCACCGCGCCGCTCCGCCAGCTGCTCGAGCCGCACGGTCAGCTGCCTGGGCAGCCGCAGCGGGCGCCCGGCGGCGCGTTCCGCGGCCTCGCGCAGCACCAGCACGCGCAGCGCGCGCGGCAGCTCGGCCACCTGCTCGAGGTCGATCACCTCGCTGACATGGTCGCTCGCCAGCTCCGACACAAGATCGTCGAGCTCGGCCAGCAGCTCGGCGCTTCGCGCCAGGTTCAGCTCGGCGCCGGGATGCACCCGCAGCAGCGCCGGCATCACCTCGTGCCGGATCAGGTTGCGGCGGAATGCTGGGTCGGCGTTGGTCTCGTCGTCGCGCGGCTCGAGTCCCTGCGCGGCGCACCAGGCCCGCGTCTCGGCCGCCGTCACGCACAGCAGCGGCCGCACCACCCCGTCCGCGGCCGGTCGCATGGCGCTGATCGCGCGCGGGCCAGACGACGAGGCCAGCCGGTAGACCACCGTCTCGGCCTGGTCGCTGAGCGTGTGGCCGGTGGCGATCGGCCGGCCGCCGGCCTGCTCGCGGGCGGCCCCGTAGCGGGCGTCCCGCGCGCGCGCCTCGAGGTTCCCACCCGGCTCCAGGTCGACCGGCACGACGCTCGCGCCCAGCGCCGCGCAGTAGGCGGCGTCGTCGAGGCCGCGGCTCCCGCGCAGGCCGTGCTCAACGTGCAGCGCCTCCACCGGATGGCCCAGCTCTCGCAGAACACCCCACAGGCAGAGCGAGTCGGCGCCCCCGGAGACCAGCGTCAGCAGCGGCTGCCCGGGCTCGAGCAGCTGATGCTCCGCGATGAACTCGGCGACCCGGTCTGCGAGATCAGGCGGCCGGCTCATGGGAGCGCACGAAGCGACGCACGTAGGTGGTGCCGAGCTCGATGTAGCGGGCGTGGGCGGCCTCGGCGGCGTCGCTGTCGCCGGCGGCGGTGGCACGCTCCACCTCTGCCTGCAGGGCGGCCAGCTTGTCCTCGAGGCGCAGCCGCAGCACGTCCTCCTTGGACAGCTCCTGCTCGCGCCCCATCAGCACCAGCGCCCGCGGCCGCCACACCTCGCGCAGCTCGGCCAGCGCCGGGGTCGCCTCGAGCGCAGCCCACCCGCGCGCGGCCGGGTCGCGGATCGCATCCGGGTCGAAGCGCGCGGACACCGCCGGGCCGGTACCCGCGCCGGGAGCGAAGCGGCCGCCGCACTCGCAGGACGCCAGCACGGCCGCCAGCTCGGGCTCGATGCCGGCGCCGCCGAGCTGGAATCCGTCCCCGCCACGCGTGGCCAGGCGCACCAGGCCGACCTCGATCGAGCAGCCGGCGAGGTCGATCTGCGAGCCGCAGGCCCGGCAACTCCAGGGGTCAGGTGCGGCCATGCACGAAGCCTACAACCAACCGTCCAGCGCCCGGCGAAAGCTGAACGGCACCTCCAGCATGGGCATGTGGCCAACGCCCGCCAGCGCCAGCCGCTCGCCCCCGAGCGCCGCGGCCAGCGCATCGCCGTTGCCCGCATGGGCATCGAGCTCACCCCAGACCACCAGCGACGGGCAGCCCGCGCCTCTCGCGACGTCGGCCAGATCGGTGCGGCCCAGCTCCGGCATCACGCCCACCAGTGCGGGCCACGCGGCCGCGGCGTCGCGGATCATGCGCTGCCCCAGCGCCGGCCGCACCAGCTGCGGTCCGGCCATGCCCACGAACCACCCGAACACCAGCCGCCGTCCGGTCGCGCTCCCCGCAAGCAACGGAGCGGCCAGGCGAGCGGCTGCCGCAGCCACCGGAGCCACGGGCAGCAGCGCCTGAGCGACTGTCACGTCCAGCTCCAGCATCCCCACGGGCGAGGCCGCCACCAGCCCGCGCAGCGGGTGCCGGGTAGCCCAGTGCACGGCCAGCGTCGCCCCCAGCGAGTGACCCATCAGCGCCGGGCGTTCCGCGCCGGCCGCCGACATCGCCGCGGCCAGCTGGTCGGCCGCCCGCTCGAAGGTGAACGGCTCGAGCGGCGGGCTGCCGGCGTGGCCGGGCAGAACCGGGATCAGCACGCGCCGCCCGGACGCCGCCAGCGAGCGGGCCAGGGCCGTCAGGTAGGCGGGGGACCCGAGCAGCCCGTGCAGCAGCACCACCGGCGGGCCGGCGCCGACCTCGTAGAAGTTGACGCGGCCGCCCGGAACAGCGACGCTCTGGCAGTGCACGATTCGGAAGCTACCAGCGAACCGCCCAGCCCGGAGGCGATGTGGGACGCGGCCGCCCGTGGCTGGGAGCGGCGCCGAGACCGCATGTGGGAGTCCTCCCATGCCGTCGGCGAGGGGCTGGTCGAGATGGCAGCCCCCGTGCCTGGAGAGTCGGTGCTGGAGATCGCCGCCGGCCCCGGGGACACGGGCTTCCTGGCCGCGGAGCTGATCGGGGAGAGCGGACGGCTGGTGGCCACCGATCTTTCCAGCCGGATGCTGGCCGCCGCCGAGCGCCGGGCCGCCGAGCTGGGCCTGCGGAACGTGGAGTTCAGGCAGGTCGATGCGCAGGCGATGGATCTCGAGAGCGCCAGCTTCGACGTGGCGTTGTGCCGCTGGGGGCTGATGCTGATGCCCGACCCGGCTGCGGCCCTGGCCGAGACGCGGCGCGTGCTGCGGCCAGGCGGCCGCCTGGCGCTGGCGGTATGGGGCCCACGCGAGGCGAATCCGTGGAACACGACCATCCAGGGCGCGTTCGGGGACCATGGCCTGCTGCCGCCGCCGCCCGACCCGAAGGAGCCGGGCATCTTCCGGCTGGCCGACAGCGGCGAGCTGAGCGGCCTCGTGGCTGCGGCCGGATTCGGCGACATCGAGCTGCGCGATCTGCCCGTGCACTGGCGCTTCCGGGAGATCGACGACTACTGGGCTGTGATCACCGAGATCTCCCCGTCGCTGGGTGGCGTCATCGCGTCGCTGGACGACGCCCAGATCGGTGAGGTCAAGCGCGACTTCGCCGAGCGCTGCCAGCCCTACCGCGACGGCGACGGCTACGACCTGCCGGGCATGTCGATCGGCCTGCTGGCGCGCTGACGGTAAGCTGGGCGGCCATGCCGATCCATCTGCGAGCCGAGATGGGCGACTACGCGCCCGCCGTACTGCTTCCCGGAGACCCGCTGCGGGCCCGGCGCGTGGCCGAGGAGTTCCTCGATGACGTCCGGCAGGTGAACGGCGAGCGCGGCATGCTCGGCTACACCGGTAGCTACGAGGGCCAGCCGCTGTCGGTGCAGGCAACAGGCATCGGCTGCCCCAGCGCGGCGATCGTGATCGAGGAGCTCGTGCAGCTGGGGGCGGAGCGCCTGATCAGGATCGGCACCTGCGGTGGACTGCAGCCCGACCTGGTGCTGGGCGACACCGTGATCGCCCTCTCGGCGGTGCCCGCCGACGCAACCTCACGCCACTACACCGGCGGCGAGCCGCATGCCCCCACGGCGCACTTCGGACTCACGCACGGAGCCATCCACGCCGCCAAGGGACTCGGCATCCAGCCGCACGTGGGCGCGATCGCCTCGTCTGACACGTTCTACGACCCGGATCCGGAACGCCACCTGCGCTGGGCCGAGCGCGGCGTGCTGGCGGTCGAGATGGAGGCCGCCGTGCTGTTCACGATCGGTGCGCTGCGGTCGGTCAAGACGGCCTGCATCCTGATCGTCTCCGATCTGGTCGGGAGCACCCAGCTGGTGCGGATCGCCGACGACGAGCTGGCCCTGGGCGTCGAGCGGATGACGCGACTGGCGCTGGCCGCAGCGGTGGACGCGAAGGCGTGACCGCAACGGTGATGATCGTCAACCCGGCGGCGGCCAACGGCCGCACCGCCCGGCAGTGGCCCGATATCGCGCGGCGGGCCGAAGCGCACGGCCTCGACATCGACGTGCGCCTGACCGAGCGGCGCGGGCACGCGAGCGAGCTGGCGGCGACGGCCGTCGCCGAGGGGGCGGAGCTGGTGGTGGCGGTCGGCGGCGACGGCACCGTCTCGGAGGTGGCTAACGGCATGGCGGGAGCAACCGCGACAGACCTCGCCGTGGTGCAGCGCGGCTCCGGATGCGACTTCATCCGCACGTTCGGCATCTCCAAGGATGCCGACCGCGCGCTGGAGGTGGCGGCGCATGCGCCCGCTCGCACCATCGACATGGGCCGCCTCAGCTACGCGGGCAGGGACGGGTCGCCCCAGAGCCGTCTGTTCGTGAACGTGGCCAGCGCCGGCCTGACCGGGGTCGTCGCCGACCGGGTCAACCGCAGCGGCAAGCGGCTGGGTGCGACCGCGGCGTTCGCCTGGGGGGCGGTCGCGACCTTCGCCGGCTACCGCAACTCACCGTTCACGGTCGAGATCGACGACGAGCGCATCGACCAGGTCAGCAACAACGCGATCGTCGCCAACTGCCGCTACTTCGCGGGAGGAATGAAGATCGCGCCGGAGGCCGATCCCAGTGACGGACTGCTGGACGTGCTGGTGTGGGGCGACGTGTCCAGGCTCGACCTGGCCCGCAACCTGCACAAGCTCTACCGCGGCACGCACACGACCCACCCCAAGGCAACGATCCGTCGCGCCCGCCGGGTGGTGGTGACGCCGCGCTCGCCGCTGCCGATCGAGGCCGACGGCGAGCAGCCCGGCCTCACCCCGGCCACGTTCGAGGTGGTGCCGTCAGCTCTCCGGCTTCGCGCTCCCGGTTGAGGCGGCGCGGCGCTTGGGCTTGGCCGCCTCGAGCCGGTCGGCCAGCTCGGCGAGAGCCGCCTCGACACGGTCGAGCTGGTCGGTCAGCCGGGCGATGTCCTCGCGGGTTGCTGGCAGCTGCGAGCGAGCGGCGCGCGAGGCCTTCTTGGCGTGATCGCGCGTGGCCGACACGACCGGCTTGCCGACATCGCCGGTCGCGCGGCTGACGCGGTCGATCAGACTCTTCTGCTCATTCATGTGAACCCCTTTCACAGGCGGCGCTACGGCGGTTTCACCGTATCATGCGCGCTCATGACGGAGCCCCGTCGCACCTTCACGGCGCACCTGCGCGTGCGCTTCGGCGAAACCGACGCGATGGGCGTCGCCAACAACGCTGCCTATCTGCAGTACTTCGAGATCGGCCGCATCGAGTTCCTGCGAGCCGCAGGCCACAGCTACGCCGAGGTGCACAACGGCGGCATCGACATGGTCGTGGCCGAAGCCGGCATCCGCTACCTGCGGCCGCTCTGGTTCGACGATGAGTTCGACGTCGCCTGCAGCCTCACCGACCTGGGGCGGGCCTCCTTCACCTTCACGTACGAGCTGACGCGCGGCGGCGAGATGGCGGCGACCGGGTTCACGCGCCACGCCTGCGTCGATCGCGCCAGCATGCGACCGGTGCGCGTGCCAGAGTGGCTCGCTCACCTGTAGATGAGCTAGCCGGTCGGCCAGGTCTCGCCGCCGTCGACGGAGCGCAGCAGCTCGCGCCCCACGGCGGCGTAGGCCAGCCGGTCGTTGCGGGGGTCGTAAGCCACCGCGTCCACCCGCCGGTCGAGCACCGGCACGAAGGTGCGGCCGTAGTCCTTGCTGAGGTAGACCTTGTCGCCCGCCACCAGCACCTTGCTCTGTTGGTCGGTCGTCATCGCAACCCCGTAGGCCACCGCCGGCTCTGGCATGTGCGTGAAGGTGGCGCCGTCATCCAGCGAACGCCACAGGCCGCCTGCGCCGCAGGCCACGTAGATCACGTCCGGCTTGGTGACGTCGCCGCGAACCGCCGAGATCGAGACGGCCGTGTTCGGCAGCCCGGCCGCCCGCAGCTGCAGCCAGTGCCGGCCCGCGCCGACCGACACCCAGGGGTGGCCGAAGACGTCCAGCGCGTAGAGCCGGTCGGTGCGATGGTAGGGGGTCGTCACCGATACGAACGGCTGCGGCGTCTGGCGCGCGGGCGTCAGGCCGATCCCGCCGTAGTCGGCTCGCTGCTCGCCGTGCGGCCCGACCACCTCCCCGCCTCGCTCCGAGAAGGCCACGGCGAGCCCGCCGCCCGGGCCGTGCACGCGCTTCCAGCTGAGGCCGCCGTCGTGCGATCGCCACGCGCGGCGGCCGGTCGTCTCCCACAGCGTTCCGGCGAAGTCGGGCGCGACCGCCAGCGCCCGTGCCGCCGCCGGGAGCGCCACCGCGGTGGGCTGCGCGCCATCGCTGCAGCCGGCGAGCGAGAGCACCAGCACCGCCGCCGGCAGAGCTGTCCATTCAAGACGCAGCTGCATCGACCCGACAAACGGTAGAAGATCCACCACGTACCCTTGCGCAATGGCCTCCGACGACCTCGACACCCTGGCACGGCTGCGCGGCCTCCTGGACGTTTCCCGCGTGGTGCGCGATGACGAGTCGCTGCCCGAGGTGCTGAACGCGATCGCCGGCACCATCGCCGACTCGCTCGGGTACAAAGTGGTCGTGGTCAACCTCTACCGGCCCGCCTGGGACGACTTCGAGGTGACCACGGTGCGGGACTACAACCAGGAGGCGGTCGAACAGCTGCTCGGCACCCGCGGCGGCTGGAACGCCTGGGCGCCGCTGCTGGATGAACGGTTCAAGCGCGGCGGCGTCTACTTCGTGCCGGTCGGTGAGTACGACTGGCAGAACGACATGCTGTCGATCACACCGGACATCCCGGTCAGCGACGATCCCAACGCCTGGCACCCCGAGGATGCGCTGTTCGTGCCGCTGACGCGAAATGACGGGCACCTGCTGGGAATCCTCTCCGTGGACGAGCCCGTGTCGGGACTACGTCCCTCCGACGAGGAGCTGGAGGTGCTGGTGGCGCTGGCCGAGCACGTGGCTCTGGCGCTCGAGAGCGCGCAGGAGGGCACACGCGCGAACCGCTACCGCAGCGCCCTCGAGCGGCTGCTGCTGGTGTCGTCGCGCCTGACCGAGACGCTTTCGATCGACGCCGTGCTGCATTCGGTGGCCGAGGGCATCTCGGACGCGCTCGGCTTCGCGAAGGTCAGCATCGAGCTGCCCGACCCTGACACGGGCGTCCTGACGCCGCGGTCGGCCGTGGGCTGGAGCCTCGGCGACCTCGCCGAGAACGCACCGCTCACCCTCGACCTGGTCGAACCGCTGCTGGTGTCCGAGTACGAGATCGAGGGCTGCTACCTGCTGACCCGGGAACAGGCTCGCGAGCGCCTGCCGCAGCGCTATCACTCGTACGCGTCGGTGTTCAACGGCGAAGGGCCGCATGCATGGTCGCACCACTGGCTGCTGGTGCCCCTGTACGACCGCGACGGCGGCCTGATGGGCGTCATCTGGGCGGACGACCCGATCGACCGGTTGCTGCCGTCGAGGGAGCTGCTGCAGGCGCTGCGCGTGTTTGCGAATCAGGCGACAGCGGCGCTGGACTCGGCCACGCACTTCGAGGAGGTGCGGTTCCTGGCCGAGCACGACCCCTTGACGCGGCTGTTCAACCGGCGCGCCTTCACACGCCGGCTGGCGATCGAGACCGCCCGGTCGGGCCGCTACCACCGCCCGTTCGCTCTGGTCACGTGCGACCTGGACGCGTTCAAGGCGCTGAACGACCGCCATGGCCACCTGGCCGGCGACCTCGCGCTGGAGCGCATGGGCAAGCTGCTGATCGAGGCCTTGCGCCAGACCGACGCCGCCTTCCGGACCGGCGGGGACGAGTTCGCGATGCTGCTGCCCGAGACCGAGGAGCAGGAGGTGCGGGCGGTGATCGACCGGATCAGCGCCGGCCTGGTCAAGGACGACGACCCCCGCTTCGAGGATCTGCGGGCCAGCTTCGGTGTGGCCGTGTACCCGCGCGACGGCGACGACCCCGAGACGCTGTTTCACGCGGCGGACGAGGCCATGTACGCGGCCAAGCGGTCGGGCGAGCGCACGCATTTCGCCGCCTGACCGGCGCGTCGGCGGCCATCTCCCCCGGGTTGGGGTGGATTCGCGGCGCCATACCTGCCAGAGTGAGAGGTGCTCACCCCGACCCACGGAGCGTGCGTGGACCCCCAGCACCTGTCAGCCTTTTCGCGACTGCGTGGCCTGCTGGAGGTGACCCGGCTCGTCCGCAGCGACGAGGACCTCGATCACCTGCTGGCGGCGATCGCCCGTACCACCGCCGAGTCGCTCGGATTCGGGACCGTGGTCCTGAACCTGTACCGGCGCGCCTGGGACGACTTCTGCACGACCACGGTGCACGGCTCCGAGCACGCCCGCGAGACGCTGCTGGGCGACGCCCGCGGCTGGGACGTGTGGGGAAAGGTGCTCGACGACCGCTTCCTGCGCAGGGGCGCGTACCTGGTCCCGCACGGCACCTTCGACTGGGACGAGCTGGCGCCCCGGTCGTACGTCCCCGAGCTGCCGCGCAACGCCGCCCAGGACGCATGGCACCCGGAGGATGCGCTGATGGTGCCGCTGCACCACTCGGACGGGCCGCTGCTGGGGATCATGGCGGTGGACGAGCCGGTGTCCGGCCGCCAGCCCACGGACGAGGAGCTGGACGTGCTGGTGGCGCTGGCGTCGCACGCCGCGCTGGCGATCCAGAGCGCCCAGGAGTCGGCCGAGTCGTCGCGGCACCGAAACGCGCTCGAGCAGCTGCTGCGGGTGTCCTCGCGGCTGACCGAGACGTTCGCGATCGACGCGATCCTGCAGGCGGTCTGCGACGGCATCCACCACGCGCTGGGGTTCGAGACGGTCTCGGTCGACCTGCCCGACCCCGACACCGGCGACCTCGAGCCGCGCGCCGCCTACGGGTGGGAGCTCGACGACCCGGCCGTCCACAGCAGCTTCACGCTGGCGGAGATCGCGGTGCTGCTGGTGCCGGAGTACGAGACGCAGGGCTGCTACCTGCTGACCAGCGAACAGGCCCGCGCCCGCGTGCGGCCCGAGGCGGACACGTACAGCTCGCAGCGCTGCGGCAAGGGCCCACACGCCTGGGATGACCACTGGCTGATCGTGCCGCTGTACGGGCGCAGCGGTGAGCTGATCGGGCTGATCTGGGCGGATGACCCGGTCGACCTGCTGGTGCCGTCGCCGGCCCGCCTGCAGGCCCTGCGCGTGTTCGCCAACCAGGCGACCACCGCGCTGGACGCAGCCGCGCAGTTCGAGGAGATGGAGTTCCTGGCCGACCATGACCCGCTCACCCGGCTCCGGAACCGGCGCAGCTTCGTGCGCCAGTTGGAGCTCGAGACATCCCGCTCCGATCGCTACGGACGGCGGTTCGCCCTGCTCGTGGGGGACGTCAACGGGTTCAAGCAGGTGAACGACCGCCGCGGCCATCCCGCCGGCGACCGCGCGCTGGAGTCGCTGGGGCGGGTGCTGGTGGACGGCCGCCGCGAGGTGGACGGCGTCTACCGGATCGGCGGCGACGAGTTCGCGCTGATCCTGCCCGAGGTCGGCAGCGACGAGGCGCGCGCCGTGGCCGAGCGGATCCACGACGCCATGCTGGGCAGCGGCGACGAGCTCCTGATCCAGCTCACGATCAGCTTCGGCGTCGCCGTCTACCCCGAGCAGGGCACCGACCCGGAGTCGCTGTTTCGGGCGGCGGACGAGTCGATGTACAGCGCCAAGCGGGAGCCGGGCGGCCGGCTGCCCTCGGCCAGCTGACGCGTGGAAGCACGGTCACGGCCTAGGATCTAGCCGATTTGCCGAAAGCTTCCAAGGAGTGGTCTTGAACCTCGATCTGACCGACGAGCAGCTCGCGATCCAGGAGACGGTGCGCGAGTTCGTGGATCGCCGCATCATGCCGGTCGCGCAGGAGAACGACATCAACCACCACCTCGACATGGGCATCATCGAGGGCATGGCCGAGTTGGGGCTGCTGGGCCCGGTGATCCCGACCGAGTATGGCGGTTCCGGGCTCGACTACGTCTCCGAGGCGCTGATCTGTGAGGAGATCGAGCGCGGCGAGTCCGCCTTCCGCACGCTGATCTCGGTGCACGTCGGGCTGAACTCGCTGTCGCTGTACAGGTTCGGGACGGAGGAGCAGAAGCAGCGCTACTTGGTGCCGATGGCCAAGGGCGAGAAGCTGGGCTGCTTCGGGCTGACCGAACCGGCCGCCGGCTCGGACGTGGCGGCGATGCTGACCACCGCGATCAAGCAGGACGACGGCACCTACCTGCTGAACGGCCAGAAGAGCTGGATCAGCTACGCGACCGAGGCGGCCTACTGCCTCGTGTTCGCGAAGACCGACCCCTCAGCGGCCCACAAGGGCATCTCGGCGTTCATCATCGAGCTGGACTGGGACGGGATCGAGGCCCGGCAGATCCCGAACAAGCTGGGAATATGGGCCGGATCGACCGGCGAGCTGTTCTTCGACAACGTGCAGGTGCCAGCCGAGAGCCTGGTCGGCGCCGAGGGCGAGGGCTTCAAGATCGCCATGCACTCGCTCGACCAGGGCCGGTTCACGGTGGCGGCCGGCGCCGTGGGAGTCGTCCGCGCCTGCCTGGAGGCGTCGGTCAAGTACGCGAACGAGCGCAAGACGTTCGGCCAGGAGATCGGCAGGTACCAGTTCGTGCAGGACATGATCGCCGACATGGTGATGGGCTACGAGACCAGCCGGCTGTTGGTGATGCAGGCAGCGCACCTCAAGAACAAGGGGGTCCGGAACACCCGCGAGACGTCGCTGGCCAAGTGGCAGGCCACGGAGAGCGCCTTCAAGGCCGCCCACCTGGCGATCCAGGTGCACGGCGCCTACGGCTACTCGGCGGAGTATCCGGTCGAGCGGTACTTCCGCAACTCGCGCGCCCCGATCATCTACGAGGGCACGACGCAGATCCACAAGATGATGCAGGCCGAGCACGCACTCGGGTACCGGAAGCTGAATGGCTGAGGCCACGCAGCGGCTGGTCGAGCTGGACGACGGCGTCTCGCTGAACATCGCCGAGGTCGGCAGCGGGCATCCTCTGATCCTGCTGCACGGCGGGCCGGGGCTCGATCACCACGAGCTGCACCCGTGGCTGGATCCGCTGGCGGGAGCCGGATTCCGGATGATCTACGTGGACATGCGCGGCCAGGGCGGATCCGAGCGGGTCGACCCGCAGTCGCTCACGATCCAGGTGTTCGCGCAGGACGTCGACCGGCTGGCGCGGGCGCTGGAGCTCGAGGAGTTCTCCCTGTACGGGCACTCGTTCGGTGCGATCGTGTCGCTGGCGCACGCGCTCGAGCGCGGCACGGCCGGCCGCTACGTGATCTCCAGCGGCGCGGCGTCCAGCGAGGCTTTGGCGGCCGACGTCGAGCGCGAGATCGAGCGGTTCGAGCCGGCCGCGATGCGCGAGCAGATCAAGCGCTCGTGGGACGCCGAGCCGAACGTGTCGACGGTGGCCGAGTTCCGGGACATCATGACGTCGCAGATGCCGTTCCACTTCTGGGAGATGGGCGACGCCTACCGCACGTTCACCGAGAAGGACGAGACCGTCTACTCACCGGAGGTGCTGGCGCACTTCGCCAAGAACGGCTACGGCGGCTTCGAGTGGGTCGATCACCTGCGCTGGATCTCCAAGCCGATGCTGGTCGTGACCGGCCGCTACGACCGCACGTGCACGCTGGCGCGCTCGCAGGAGATCCACGACGAGGTGGCCGGGTCGCGGCTGGTGGTGATCGAGAAGGCGGCGCACATGACGCACATCGAGCAGCCCAAGGCGCTGATGGACGCGGTGCGGACGTGGTTCACCGACCAGGGCGTGATCGGCCAGGAAGAGCCGGAGGCGACGGCCTAGCGCTGGTCAGACCTCTACCAGGCGTACCTGGTAGGGCGACCAGCCCTCGGGCGACACGGCATCGCGATAGGCCGTGGCGGCTGTGCGCAGCGCGGTGCGGCGGTGGCTGAGGGTGGCCAGCGTGACCCAGTCCGAGTGCGGGTAGCGAACCTGGACGGCGAACATGCACCGGGGCGGCGCGGCCACGATGCCGGGTTCAGCGGGGCGAGCGTTGACAACGGCGGTGAGCATGGCTGCTGCCAGGATTCGTCACGATCTACGCGCCTCCTTCATACGGCGCGAAAGCCGTATCGGCGAGGGAGTAGGCATCGGGCCGGCGGTGGTCGAGCGCCGGCAGGGTGCTGCGCGTGGCGCGCTGAGCGGCCAGGTCGAGCTCGGCCACGATCACGCCGTCACCGGTGGGTCCCGCCTGAGCGATGACCGTGCCCCAGGGGTCGATGATCATGCTGTGGCCAAAGCGCGGCATGCCGTAGCCGCCGGGATCGCTGTGCTGGTTGGCGGCCATTACGAACGCCTGGTTCTCGATCGCGCGGGCGCGCAGCAGTGGCTCCCAGTGGGCCATGCCCGTGACCAGGGTGAAGGCGGCCGGCACCGTCAGCACCAGCGCGCCGGCCCGCTCCAACGCCCGGTACATCTCGGGGAAGCGCAGGTCGTAACAGACAGAGAGGCCGACCGGAAGGCCGGACATGCTCGCCATCACCAGCTCGCCGCCGGGGGCGGTGCCGTCGGACTCGCGGTAGCTGATGCCGCCCACGTCGACGTCGAACAGGTGGATCTTCGTGTAGGCGGCGACGCGCTCACCGCCCGGAGAGAAGGCGATCGAGACGTTGCCAACGCGGTCGCCGTCGGCGATCGCGATCGAGCCGCAGATCAGGTCGAGCTGCAGGCGGCCCGCCCACTCTGACAACGCATCGAGGGTGTCGCCGCCGTCCTCGAGCGACTCGGCGTAGGCGAGCAGCTCGCTGCCGTCGGCGATGGCGTTCCACTTCTCGGGCAGAAGCACCAGGCGGGCGCCGCGGGCGGCGGCCTCCTCGACCAGCGTGGCCATGCGGGCGATGTTCTCGGCCTTGTCGCGCGAGGCCGAGAACTGGACGCAGGCTGCGGTGATGCGATCCATCACGTGGAACCTAGCTCTTCGGGCCGGCGCTCGTCGTCCGCGAGCAGCTGGTGGAAGGTGAGGCTGAACACCACGAACAGGATCACGCTCTGCTCGACAGCCATCAGGATGCCGCCGAGCTGCTGGTCGTCGCGGGGGGACAGCCCGAACAGGTGGGGCGTGGTGTCGTAGTAGGAGTAGATGGCGTTGGAGGCAAGGGCGATCAGGAGCGCGACCGGGGCGGCGAGGAAGAAGGCGGCGGCCAGGTAGACGAGCTTGGGCATCGGCTGCATGCGGCCGGGGACGAGCACCGGCCACCAGAAGAAGAGGCCGGCGGTGAGGAACAGCAGGTGCTCGATGCCGAGCGCCCAGCGGTGGTCGAGGCCATAGCCGTAGACGGCCGGGATATGGACGATGTACCAGACCGCCAGCCAGTAGGGCAGCGCGAACGCCGGGTGCGTGAGCGCTCGCAGCCACGCGCGACGCTCGGCGACGGCGGCCATGGCCGGGGTGAGCCCGAGCACGAGCAGCGGCGGCGCCCAGTCGGCGAGCATCACGTTCTGGAGCAGGTGGAAGGACAGCATCGAGTCGAGGGCGACGTGCTCGATCGGCGAGAGCAGGGCCAGGGCGACCAGCAACAGGCCGCAGAGGAAGCAGCCGCGGCGCCAGAGCGGCGCGGACATGACCTGCGCGACCCACAGGTACCAGGCGCCGAACAGGAGCACGGCCAGCGCCCACTCCGGGTCGAAGACGAACCGCCACGCGTCGAACTGCCCGGCGAGCAGGGTCACCCGGACTGCGTCAGCGGTGCCATCGTCAGCCCGAAGCCCACCAGCTGCTCCCAGTAGTGCTCGGCCTGTTCCAGCTGGCCCTGCCAGACGATCGCCTGGCCGGCGTTGTGGATGCGGTCGGCGAGGCGCATGCCGCCCTCGAAGGTGAGGCCGGGAATGGTGCGGGCAAGGGCGAAGGCGACGCCGTCGAAGGTGTTGTGGTTGTCGTTCTTGACAACGACCAGCCAAGGGCGGTCGCTACCGGAGCCGGGGCCGGTCGTGCGCGGCTTCTGCTTCCGCACGGGCGGGGCGACCGTGGACATGATTGCGAGTGTACCGATGGCTGCTGGTACGCTTGCGACATGACGCAGCGACGCGACATCACCCACACCCGTGGCCCGGTCGTCGTCGTGCTGCCGCGCATCCCGGCCTAGGCGTTCCCGGCCCACGCCCCGGAACGCCGTGACGAACGCTCGCCTCGTCAACGCCAACAGATGGATGCGCACATGAACACGCTCCCTTCAATCGAGAACGACTTTCCCGCCTGGTACGCCGAGGTTGTGCGCCGGGCCGGCCTGGCCGAGAACGCGGCCGTGCGCGGGATGATGGTGATCAAGCCGTACGGGTATGCGATCTGGGAGCTGCTGCAGCGCCAGATGGACGATCGGATCAAGGCCACCGGCCACGAGAACTTCTACTTCCCGATGCTGATCCCAGCCTCGGTGCTCGCGAAGGAGGCCGACCTGGTCGAGGGCTTCGCGCCCGAGGTGGCCGTGGTGACCGAGGCCGGCGGCTCGAAGCTTGAAGAGCCGCTGGTGGTGCGGCCGACGTCCGAAGCGGCGATCTGGAGCACGTACGGGCGGTGGCTGCAGTCCTACCGGGATCTGCCCATGCTCTACAACCAGTGGGCGAACGTGGTGCGGTGGGAGTTGCGGCCGCGGCTGTTCCTGCGCACCAGCGAGTTCCTGTGGCAGGAGGGGCACACCGCTCACGAGACCGAGCAGGAGGCGGTGGCGGAGTGCCTGCGGATCCTGCACGAGGTCTATGCCGATACGCAGCGCTCGGTGCTGGCGATGCCCGCGCTGCTGGGGCGAAAGAGCGCGGCCGAGCGGTTCCCGGGCGCGAGGGAGACGTTTACCGCCGAGGCAATGATGGGCGACCGCAAGGCGCTGCAGGCGGCGACGTCACACTATCTGGGGGACGAGTTCGCGCGCGCCTACGGGGTCACCTACACCGGACGGGACGGCGCCGAGCATCATCCCTACGCGACGTCGTGGGGCTCCACCACGCGCCTCGTGGGAGCCGTGATCATGATGCACGGCGACGAGCGCGGCCTGCGGCTGCCACCGGCGGTTGCGCCGCACCAGGTGGTGGTGATCCCGATTCAGCCGGGGGAGGCGCCGGTACTGGAGCAGGCGCACGCGCTGGCGGCCGAGCTGCGGGCGGCGGGGGTCCGGGTGAAGCTGGACGACCGCGTCCACGTCCGTCCAGGCGCGAAGTTCTTCGAGTGGGAGCTGAAGGGCGCGCCGATCCGCGTCGAGCTGGGCGAGCGGGAGCTGGCCCGCGGCGAGGTGTCGGTGGCCCGCCGCGATCGCGAGCCCCGCGAGCTGGTGTCCCTCGACCGGCTGGCCGAACGGATGCAAGCGACGCTGAGCGAGATCCATCAGGAGCTGTTCGACCGCGCTGCTGCGCACCTGGCCGACCACACCCGGAGCTTCGACGATCGCCCCGAGCTGGTCGAGTACCTGAAGGCGGGCAGCGGCTTTGCTGTCACCGCCTGGTGCGGCTCGCCGGAGTGCGAGGCAGCGATCAAGGTGGAGACGTCGGGGACGCTCCGCTGTCTCGCCCTCGAGCCCGAAGACCCCGGAGCGCCCTGTGCCGTCTGCGGGCGACCCGGCGTTGAAACCGCCACCTGGGGCCAGGCCTACTGAGGAGATCCACGTGCCGGATGCGGACACGGTTCCGTGGCCGGCACGGCACAGATCGTGACGATCCAGTGGGCAACACCGGTGCCAGGCGCCGCTGTTGCGCCACCGCGGCGTTGCAGCCGCGTGACGGCAGCGAGCTGCGAACGCTGCACGGCGGACGCGCAGCACGATCGACGGCGCTCCCTCACGGCGGCGCCTCCGCCCGCGGGCGATTCGTGCGCTGGCGGAACGGCCGCCCGTTACCGCGAGGTGACCGGTCGTCACATCTAGCCTCGGCGGCACACGTGGCGGTGGCCGTTCCGCCGGCGTTGCGAGGCCGTTACGGATGTGTCAGCCGCGCGGCGGTCCGTACCCGCCGCCGCCGGGCGTGCGGATCTCCAGCAGGTCGCCCGCGCGCAGACCGCGGCTGAGCTTGCCTGGGATCGGACGGCCGTTCAACCGGTTCTCGCCCAGCGCACCGTCGCCGCCGCCGGCCGCTCCCCTGGGCGCTTGCCTGCGGCGCTCGGTCAGCAGCGACAGCCGGCAGTCCTCGAGCACCCGCATCGCCCTGATCACTCCGTCGCCGCCGCGGTAACGGCCGGCGCCGCCGCTGCCGGGCCGCAGCGCGTAGCGCTCGATCCGCAGCGGATACTCGCGCTCCAGCGCCTCGATCGGCGTGTTCAGCGTGTTCGACATCGCCACATGCACGGCGCTCGGCCCGTCCCCGTCCGGACACGCCCCCTGACCGCCGCCGATCGTCTCGTAGTACGTGAACCGCTCGTTCCCGATCACGGTGTTGTTCATCGTCCCCTGGCCCATTGCCGGAACCGGCAACGCCCGGCCGAACGCCGCCATCACCACGTCCACGATCCTGCTCGACGTCTCCGTGTTCCCCGCCACCACCGCCGCCGGAAACCTTGCGTTCACCAGGCATCCCTCCGGCGCTTGCACCTGCACCGGCACGAACGCTCCACCCGACGCCTCCAGGTCCGGCGCACACACGACCCGCACCACGTAGTACACCGCCGACCGCGTCACCGACAGCGGGCAGTTCAGGTTCCCGGGCCGCTGATCGGCCGTGCCCTCGAAGTCGACCTGCACTCCGTCGCCCCGCACCGTCACCGCCGCCCGGATCTCCGACTCGCCCTCCAGCTCCTCCACCACGTCGCTCGCTTGGTAACGCCCCTCCGGCACCCGCCGGATCGCGGCCCGCATCCGCCGCTCGGCATAGCCGTGCAGCTCGTCCATGCCCCGCAGCAGGCCCTTCTGCCCGAACCGCTCCGCCAGCTCATCCAGCCGCTGCGCCCCGATCGCGTGGCTCGACAGCTGCGCCCGCAGGTCGGCCGCCCGCTGCTCGGGGTTCCGCATGTTGGCCAGCATCAGCCGCAGCACCTCGTCGGTCAGCGGCACCGGCGGAATCACCAGGCCCTCCTGGTAGATCTCTCGCGAGTGAGCCGGCAGGCTGCCCGGCCACATACCGCCCACGTCCGCATGGTGCGCCCGCGACACCAGCAGCCCCAGATCACCGGCCCGCGAGACAAGCGTGATGTCCGGTAGGTGGGTGCCGCCGGTGAACGGGTCGTTCAGCACGAACACCGCCCCCGGCTCCGGATCCAGTTCCAGCACCGCCGCCACCGCATCGGGCATCGCCCCCAGGTGCACCGGGATGTGCTCCGCCTGCGCGATCATCCGCCCGTCCGGATCGAACAGCGCTGTCGAGCAGTCTCGCCGCTCCTTGATGTTGGCCGAGTGCGCCGCCCGGATCAACGCCGCCCCCATCTCCTCCGCCACGCCGCGCAGCGCGGAGGCCAGCACCTGCAGCGTGGCCGGGTCGCTCATCGCGTCACCCGCCAGCCACCGTCGCGGGCTCCCCGTGCCGTCCAGCCCGGCGCCACCCACAGCGTTGCTCCATCCAGATGCAGCGTTGCCGGCCCTGGCACCGGCCGCCTGCGCGGTGCGCGCACCAGCTCCAACGCCGGCCCTGCGGCCGTGCTGGCCGCCCGCAGGGTGACCAGCTCGATCGGCGTACCGCGCTGATCGTGGCCGTACCGCTCGGCGTGTCGCTCGTGGAACCGCTCGGCCAGGGTCGCCAGCGGCTCCAGGTCGACCTCCAGCTCGAACCCCTGCCCCGCGTAACGCAGGTCGGCCCCCGCCCACCGCTGCGAGCCGCGCTCCGCCTGCGGCCACGGCACCTGCGATCGGATCTGCGACCGCGTCAGCCCCTCCAGCGGCCGCATCACGCTGCGCACGGCGTCCCGCCGCCGCTCTCCGGCCGCGATGCCAAGCGCCGACAGCACTCCGCTGGCGGCGGGCACCCGCACCGCCCGCATCCCCAGCTCCTCGGCCACCTCACAGGCGTGCAACGGGCCTGCCCCGCCGAAGGCGATCAGCTCGAACCCGCGCGGGTCGTGCCCCCGCTCCACCGACACGACCCTGATCGCCCGCACCATCTCCTGGTTCGCCACCGCCACGATCCCGGCCGCCGCCGCGCGCACGCTCGCGAACCCGTCCGCGACGGTCGCGACCGCTCGCCGCGCCGCCTTCGCGTCCAGTCCCACGCTGCCGGCAAGCGGCACCGCCGCGTCGAGCCGGCCCAGCACCAGGTTCGCGTCCGTCACCGTCGGCAGCTCGCCACCGCGGCCATAGCAAGCCGGCCCGGGATCGGCCCCGGCGCTGTGCGGGCCCACCCGCAGCGCTCCGCCGTCGTCGATCCACGCGATGCTGCCGCCGCCGGCGCCGACCGTGTGGATGTCCAGCATCGGCAGCCGCACCGGCAGGCCCGCCACCTCGCGCTCGGTCGACCGGCCCGGCCGGCCCTCTCGGATCAGCGAGACGTCGCAGCTGGTACCGCCCATGTCGAAGGCAACGGCATCAGCGGCGCCCATCCCGACCGCCGCGGCCACGCCTCCGGCCGGCCCCGACAGCAGCAGACGCGCAGGGTGTCCGGCCGCCTCCGCCAGCGGCGCCAGCCCGCCGCTTGATTGCATCACCGACGGCTGCGGCATCCCGTGCGCCGTCGACTGCTCGCCCAGCGATCGCAGGTAGCGGCCGGCCGACGGCCCCAGGTAGGCATCGATCGACGTGGTCGAGCCACGCTCGAACTCGCGGTACTCGGCCGCCAGCTCGTGCGACGCGACCACGAACACGCCCTCCAGCTGCGACCGCAGCAGCTCCGCCACCCGCCGCTCGTGCTGCGGATGCGCGTAGGCGTGCAGCAGGCAGATCGCGACCGCCTCCACCCCGGCCCGCCGCAGCGCGCGGGCCGCACGCTCCACCGACCGCTCGTCCAGTGCCCGCAACACGCCATCCGGCCCCATCCTCTCGTCCACCTCGACGATCAGGTCAGGCAGCGGCGCCGGCCGCGCAACGCAGGGCCGGTAGAGCAGCGGACGCGTCTGGCGCGCCAGCGCCAGCATGTCCCCGAACCCGCGCGTGGCCACGAACCCGGTCACGGCTCCGCGGCGCTCCAGTAGCGCGTTGGTCGCCACAGTGGTGCCATGCCCGAGGTGGCCCAACTCCCGCGGTCCCAGCCCGGCCTGCTCCAGCGCCCGCTCCACGCCCTCGATCACCGCCCGCGACTGATCATCCACCGTGGTCGGCAGCTTGACCGCGGTCAGCCGGCCCTCGTGCACCAGCGCCACGTCGGTGAACGTGCCGCCCACATCGACCCCGGCCAGCGTTCGCATCGCGCAAGGATAGTGAGCCGGTGTGACCGTCGACTCCACGGGTATTCTGAGCGCATGAGCATTCCCGCCCATCACTCCACCGAGTCGACCCCGGGCGACCGCGGGCGAGGCCTCGGCGCCGCCCAGGCCGATCGGATCGCGGCGACCGCCGACGTCTATCTGCGCCTGTTCAAGCTGAGGGGCCTGGAGGAGGGCCAGGTGCTCGAGTTCGGCGCCGAGGCGCTCGACCGCATCGGCGACTTCTCGCCCGACCTGAGCGACGAGATCGCGGGCATCGCCGCCGGGAGCGGACTCGCGCCCGAGCTGATCGGCGCGCTGAACGCCCGCACCGAGCTGCTCGCGGCCGGCCGCGGCGAGTGCTCGGCGATCGCATGCCTGGGCACCGCTACCTCGTCGGGCACGCCGATCGGCGTCCAGACCTGGGACTGGCACGACGAGCTCTCGGACAGCTGGATGCGCTGGACGATCGACCATCCCGGCGGGCATCGCGTCGAGACCATGACCGAGGCCGGCATCGTCGGCAAGGTGGGCATCTCCAGCGAGGGGGTCGCGATCCTGTTGAACATCCTCGGCCACCGCGATGATGGCCCGCCCATCGGCGTACCCGTGCACGTGCTGAACCGTCACGTGCTCGATCGCGCGGAGAACGGGGTCGAAGCGGTGACCATGCTGGCCGCCGCCACCATGTCTGCCTCAAGCGCGGTCACAGTGATTGCGGAAGACGAGGACGGCGGCACCGTCTGCACCGTCGAACTGTCACCCGCCGGCCCAGGGTTCGTGACGCCCGACCTGCGCGGCGTGCTCGCCCACACGAACCACTTCCTGGCCGAGCCGGGCAGGCTGGGCGACACCGACCTGGCGATCGCTCCCAACACCGTGCTACGCCTCGACCACGCCACCCGCGCGATGTCCCGGATACCCGTGGGCGAGATCGACGAGGACGCCATCCTCGAGGCGATGCACAGCCATCAGGGCGGAGGCCCGGGCGGCATCTGCTGTCACCCGTCGCCGAGCGCTCCCTTCGGCGACCGCTGGCGCACACTCGCGACCGTCAT
The DNA here is from genome assembly GCA_035473255.1 of Gaiellales bacterium. Taxonomy (GTDB): domain Bacteria; phylum Actinomycetota; class Thermoleophilia; order Gaiellales; family JAICJC01; genus JAICYJ01. Next base: position 10,882 of record DATIOK010000230.1, on the reverse strand, counting down.
CGTCGAGCCGGTTGAGCGGCGGATGACCCTCCGCCGCAACGGCCCCTGCGGCCACGAGCAGCTGCAGGCGTCGCTGAGCGGCCTCGCGACGGCCTAGCCGGCCAACTCGCGCTCGACCACGGCGGCCGCGGCCAGGCAGTCAACCTCGCGCCAGGGCCGCGCCGCGATCTGCAGCCCCACCGGCATCCCCAGCGAGTCCATCCCGCAGGGGACCGAGATGGCCGGCCAGCCGAGCGTGTTGAACACCCCCGTCAGCCCGCACATGACGCTGGTCACGTCCACCTCCTGCTCGCCGGCGAACGGCACCCGCCGCGTGCCGATCGTGGGCGCGGTGATCGGCTCGGTCGGCGAGACGATCATGTCGATGCCCTGCTCGTGCATCTTCGCCAGCATCCGCCCCTGGTATGCGAGCCGCAGGAACATGATGTGGCCCGCGTCTCGCCCGCTGAGCCGGTCGCCCGCCTCCATCTCGGCGACGATGTCCGGCCCCAGATCGGCGCGCCGTTGCGGCCAATGCTCGTAGAGCGCCCCGGCCTCCTCGGTCAGGTAGAAGCTGTTCTCGTTAAGCCCCGCGACCGGCCATTTCATGTCGATCTCGACCAGCCGCGCTCCCGCCCGCTCCAGCAGCGCCACCGCCTCCCGCACGATCGCCGCCAGTCCGGGGTCGGTGTGCTCGAAGAAGAAGCGCTCGGCCACGCCGATCGTGCGCCCCTCGACCCCGTCGCCGAGCGCGTCGCGGTAGCGCGGAACCAGCACCGGCTGCGTGCGCGGATCGTTCGGCGACGGCCCGGCCAGCACCTCAAGTGCCAGCGCCGCATCGCGCACCGTCCGGGCCATCGGGCCGCAGTGGTCGAGCGACGGGCAGAGCGGCTTGATCCCCGCCAGGCTGACCCGCCCGAAGGTCGGCTTCAGCCCCACGACCCCGCACACCGACGACGGGCAGCGGATCGAGCCGCCGGTGTCGGTTCCCGGTGCCAGCGCCACGATCCCGGCCGCCACGGCGGCTCCCGAGCCGCCGCTCGACCCGCCCGGGATGCGAGTGGGATCGTGCGGGTTGCGGCACGAGCCGAACCAGGGGTTGTCGCAGGTCACACCCCATGCCAGCTCGTGAGTGTTCAGCTTGGCTATGCAGACGGCGCCGGCGGCGGCCGACCGGGCGACCACGTCGGCATCGCGCTCGGGCACGTGATCGCGGTAGATGGCGCTGCCGTAGGTCGTTCGGATGCCGCCGGTGTCGATCAGATCCTTCCAGCCCACCGGAACACCCGCCAGTGGGCCCGGGTCGCGCCCCGCCGCCACCGCCGCGTCCACCGCGGCGGCCTCCCGCAGCGCCCGCTCCTCGGTCACCAGCCAGACCGCGCCCAGCTCGTCGGCGCCGGCCCGGTCGAGCGCGTAGCGGGCCACCTCGGTCGCCGACACGTTGCCCGCCCGAACCGCCGTTGCCAGGTCGGTCGCATCCTGCACGCTCACGTCACCGCCTTCGCGAAGCGGTCGGCCCGGAAGCGGTCGCACTCCGGCGGCAGCGGCCGCCCCTGCGCCAGGTCGGCGCACAGACGCCCCAGCAACGGGCCGAACTTGAACGCGTGGCCGCTGTCGCCGCCGCACACCACGACGCCGTCGATCTGGTCGAGGATGAAGTCGCCGTCGGGCGTGACCGTGTAGAGGCAGGCCTCCTGGTGCACGGGCTCCGGAATGAGGCCCGGCAGCGCCTCGGCAACATGGACGCGCAGGTCGTCGACCACCTCCGACAGCACCGGGCGATCACGCCGGTCGGGGTCGAACGGCCCCTTGCGGGCGCCGTCCTGCGCGGCCTTGTAGCCGACGCCGGGCGACACCACCCCATACCAGAAGCGGTCGTCCTGCTCACCGCCGTGGTCGACCAGCGACGGCCGCGAATCGGGCGCGCCGCGAAAGAAGCAGACCTGCTCGATCTGGCCGTACACCGGAAGATCGTACAGGCGTGACAGCCACGAGCCCGGGCAGACCACCACGGCGTCGGCCTCCAGCTGCGACGGGTCGGCAATGCGCGCACCCTCCACCACCTCCACGCCCTGCCGCAGCCGCCCCAGCGCGTCGTCGGCCAGCACAGCGCCGGCGTCGGGCGTCCACAGCACCGGGCCGGGGAAGCGTGCCTCCGGCAACAGCCGCTCGGCCTCGGCCGGCTCCAGCCAGCTGTACTGCTCGCCGCAGCGCTCCAGCACCGCCGCGTGCTGATCGACCCCGCGGCCGTGCTCGAGCAAGCCGTTTCGCAGCAGCAGAGCCGGATCCAGCCGCATCCACTCGTCGATCGCGCGCCGCGCCAGCCGGCAGTAATCGTCGTGCCGGTAGCTGGTGCGGTAGATGCGCGAGCGCCCGGGCGAGCTGCCCAGCCGGGTGCCCACCGAATGTTGCTCGTAGACCGTGACCGCGAACCCGTCGTCGCGCAGTGCGCGCGCGGCCGAGAGGCCGATCACGCCCGCGCCGACGACCGCCGCGGTGCTATGCGGCGGCGTTGACCAGCTCCTTCAGCTGACCGGTCTCGTGCAGCTCCGTGACGATGTCGCATCCGCCCACCAGCTCGCCGTCAACGAACAGCTGCGGGATGGTCGGCCAGCCCGAGTGCTCGGACAGCAGCTGCCGGATGCGGGGATCGGGCAGGATGTCCATGGCCGCGAACTCAGCGCCGGTGTCCTTCAGGCAGGCCACCGTCTGCATCGAGAAGCCGCATCGCGGCATCTCCGGGGTGCCCTTCATGAACAGCATCACGCGGTTCTGCGCGATCGAGTTCAGCACCTCCTGGCGGATCTCGTCCTCGGTGATGATCATTGCGTTGCCTCCGTCTTGATCTTGAGTGCGTGGATTGGCCGCCCGGGGCCGAGCAGGTGGTCGACGGCGCCGTTCACGAGCCGGTGCTGCTCGATCAGCGGCAAACCGGTGAACTGGGGGGCGCGCACGTGGGCGTAGAGGTGGTCGCCGCCGGCCATGTCCTCGACGTTCACCTCGGACCCGGGCAGCGCGGTGCGGATCAACCCCTCGATTTCGGCGATGTCAGCCACGCCACGAACATTAGCGAGTGATGTGACGCGGCCGATTCGCCAAAGCAGGAACGGCTACCCTTCAAGGCAAATACTCGTCGATACGCCCGGAGGAGGGGCGCCGACACATGTTGTATCTGCTGCTGTTCATTCCACCCCTGATCCTCGGTGCCCTCGGGCAGATGTGGGTCAAGCGCGCCTTCGCTGACGGTTCCAAGGTGCACGCCGCGTCCGGCATGACCGGAGCCCAGGTGGCCCGCCGCATGCTGGAGTCGGGCGGCCTTGACGTCGGCATCGAATCGATCGGCGGCTCGCTCAGCGACCACTACGACCCGCGCGCGAAGGTGATGCGCCTGAGCCAGCCCGTGGGCAACTCGGACACGATCGCCGCCGTGGCCGTCGCCGCGCACGAGACCGGGCACGCCTTCCAGGACGCCCGCCGCGAGTCGATGTTCCGCATGCGCGGATCGCTCGCCCCGGCCGTCGGCTTCGCCTCCCAGGCGTGGTTCCCGCTGGTCATGATCGGCGCATTCACCTCCGCCGGCGGCAGCGCTGCCAGCCCGCTGATCCTGATCGGCGCCGCAATCTTCGCCGTCACGGTGGTGTTCCAGCTGGTCACGCTGCCCGTCGAGTTCGGCGCCAGCCGCCGCGCCATGCAGATGCTGAGCGCGCAGGGGATCCTGATGCCGGAGGAGCTGCCGGTCGCCCGCAAGGTGCTGACGGCCGCCGCCCTCACCTACGTGATCGGTACCCTGATCGCGGTCTACCAGCTGGCGATCCTGCTGCTGCAGTCGCGCAACTAAGCCCGCACGCTCTATCGTGCGGGCCGTGCGCCTGATCAGCTTTCGCATCGACGAGGGGCCGCCGCGCGCCGGTATCTGCGACGGCGAGATCGTCCACGACACGGGCCTTGGCATGCGCGACCTGCTGGCCCGCGGGATGGACCGGGCGCGGCCGATCTCGAAGCACCCGCGGGCGTCCGTGCAGCCGCTGCCGGCCGTGCCCGACCCGGGCAAGATCATGTGCATAGGGCGCAACTACCGGGAGCACGCGGCCGAGCAGGATGCCGAGGCGCCGGCCCAGCCGCTGGTGTTCGCCAAGTACCCGTCGGCGCTGATCACCGACGGCGAGCCGATCCGCCTGTCGCCCCTGACCTCGCAGGTGGACTGGGAGGCCGAGTTGGTGGTCGTGATCGGCCGTGCCGGCAAGCACATCGGCGAGAGCAGCGCGTGGAAGCATGTGGCCGGCTACACGGTCATGAACGACGTGTCGGCGCGTGACCTGCAGCGCCGCGACGGCCAGTGGACACGGGCCAAGAGCCTGGACACCTTCGCGCCGCTGGCGGCGGAGCTGATAAGCGCCGACGAGATCCACGATCCGCACGACCTGGCGATCCGCTGCTGGGTGAACGACGAGCTGATGCAGGACTCCTCGACCGGCAACATGATCCACACCATCCCGAAGCTGGTGGCGCAGCTGTCGCAGGCCTTCACGCTCGAGCCGGGCGACCTGATCGCCACCGGCACGCCCGCCGGAGTGGGTGCGTTCCGCGACCCGCCCGTGTTCCTGCAGGCCGGGGACGTCGTGCGCTGCCAGGTCGACGGCGTGGCGACGCTGGAGAACCCGGTGGCCTGATGACGCGGAGGCGGCCGTGATTGCGACGATGGCCGGCGCCCCGATCTCGATCGTGCACGTCGGCCACGGCTACGGGCCGCTGTCGGTGTTGCACGACATCAGCCTCGAGATCGCCGCCGGCAGCCGCCTGGCGGTGGTCGGCCCCAGCGGATGCGGAAAGTCCACGCTGCTGCACCTGATCGCGGGGCTGGAGCAGCCGCGCGCCGGCGCCATCTCGGTGGCCGGCGGCGACCTGCCCGAGCGGCGCTTGGCCGGCTGCGCGCTGATGCCGCAGGACGACCTGCTGCTGCCGTGGCGAAGCGCGCTCGACAACGCGGCGCTGCCGCTGATGAACGCCGGCGTGGGCCGCGGCCAGGCGCGGGAGGCGGCGCTGCCGCTGTTCCGCCGCTTCGGACTTGAGGGCTTCGAGCAGGAGCAGCCCCGCCGCCTGTCGGGTGGCATGCGGCAGCGTGTGGCGTTCCTGCGCACGCTGCTGGCGGGAAAGGGCGTGCTGCTGCTGGACGAGCCGTTCGCGTCGCTGGACGCGCTCACCCGCGAGGAGCTGGGCGGGTGGCTGGCAGAGGCACTCGACCAGGAGCCGCGCACGGTCGTGCTCGTCACCCACGACGTGGATGAGGCGCTTCGCACCTGCGAGCGCGTGGCCGTGCTGTCGCCGCGGCCGGGCCGGCTGCTGCTGGACGCGCCCAGCTCGCACCTCAGCCACGACGACGTGATGGAGGCGCTGCGATCGTGAAGCGGTTCGCCTGGGTGGGGGTGCTGGCGGGGCTGCTGGTCGCCTGGGAGGCGTGGGTCGACCTGCGGTCGGTGCCCGACTACCTGCTGCCGTCGCCGAGCGGGATCGCCTCGGCGCTGTGGGACGAGCGCTCCACGCTGCTGTCGCAGGCTGCCGTGACAGCCCGCGAGATGCTGCTCGGCTTCGCGCTGGCGGTGATCCTCGGCCTGGGCGCGGCGATCCTGCTGCAGCGCCTGCCCTGGCTGCGCTCGGCCGTCTACCCGCTGCTGGTGGCGTCACAGAGCATCCCGGTCGTCGCGATCGCCCCGCTGCTGGTCATCTACCTCGGTTTCGGCCTGACGCCGAAGGCGCTGATCGTGGCGCTGGTCTGCTTCTTCCCGATCACAGCCAACGCCCTGGACGGGTTCGCCTCGGCGCCGGCCGAGCTGCGGCGCACGATGCGCACGCTGAACGCGACGCCGCGGGCGATCTTCTGGCGGGTGGAGCTGCCGTGGGCGTCGCCGCGCGTCTTCACGGGCGCACGCATCGCCGCGTCCTACGCCGCCGTGGCCGCGCTGTTCGCGGAGTACGCGGGCGGCTCCGGCGGGCTGGCCGACTCGATGCACGACCAGCTCGACACGCAGCTGGTGGGCGCCGCGATCCTGTTGCTGGCGCTGCTCGCGCTGGCCCTGTTCGGGCTGGTGACGCTGCTCGAGCGGGTCATGATGCCGTGGGCACGGGAGGGCTGACGATCTAAACTTCGTCGCGTACACGTTTGCCGGGGAGTCCCGAAAGGGGCTGAGAGGGCGCGCACGCGCCGACCCGTCGAACCTGATCCGGATCATGCCGGCGAAGGGACGCAAGCAATGCCACGACGACTCCTTCCGCTCTTCGCTCTGCTGGCGCTGGCCGCAGGCTGCGGCAGCAGCGGCGCCGCCACCTCGAACAGCCCCGCCCTCAAGGACGTATCGCTGCAGCTCGACTGGTACCCGAACCCCGACCACGTCGGGCTCTACACCGCCATCGACCGCGGCTTCTTCCGGCGCGCCGGCCTGGACGTGACCCCGCGTCAGCCGACCGACGTGTCCGACCCGATCAAGCTGGTCGCCGCCGGGCGCGCCGACCTCGGCATCTCCTACGAGCCGGAGCTGTTCTTTGCACAGCAGCAGCACGCGCCGGTGGCGGCCGTGGCGGCGATCGTCCCCACCGCCCTCAACTCGATCATCACGACCGAGCAGGGCATCACGACGCCCGCCGGGCTGCGCGGCAAGACGATCGGCGTCGACGGCAGCGCCTCGACCAACGCCTACGTCGACACGGTGCTCCGCACGGCCGGCCTCGCCCCCGGGGACGTGCACCTCGTCACCGTCGGCTTCAACCTGCTGCCCGCGCTGCTGGCCGGCCGCGTTGACGCGATCGCCGGCGGCTTCCAGAACATCGAGGGCGCGGAGCTGGCCGCGCGCGGCCTGCATCCAGTGGTGTTCCCGGTCGACCGCTACGGCGTTCCCGGCTACGACGAGCTGGTGGTGGTCGCGAACAGCGGGCGGCTGGCGAGCGACGGCGGCTACCGGCGCGAGATTCGCGCGTTCGTCTCGGCGCTGGCGGCCGGCACGGCCTACGCGAAGGCCCACCCCGCGGCGGCGCTGGCCGTGATGCGCGCCAACTCGTCCCGCGACTACAAGAACGCGCTGGCGACGTCGGTGCCGGAGACGCTCCGGCTGCTGGACACGACATCGCTGGATCCCGCCGCCTGGAGCCGGTTCGGCCGCTGGATGCAGGCGCAGGGTCTGCTCAAGAGCCCGCCCGACGGCGCCGCCCTGGTGGCGAGGCCCTGAATCATCACATGCCTAGAATCCCCGTGTGGAGCACGATTCCCTCAAGGGCCAGCTGCTGATCGCGGCGCCGATGCTGCTTGATCCCAACTTCCGGCGCACGGTCGTGCTGCTGCTCGAGCACACGCCGGAGGGCGCGATCGGCGTCGTCCTCAACCGCCCCTCCGACACCGAGGCGCGGGAGGCGGTCCCCGACCTGCGGGCGGTGCTGCTCGACGACGAGCCGATCTTCCTGGGCGGCCCGGTGCAGCCTGAGACGGTGATCGCGCTGGCCGACCACAACGACCCGATCGAGGACGAGACCATCTGCGGGTCGATCGCGTCGCTCGAGTTCGACGAGGATCCCGACAACCTGCACAGCTCGGTCAGCCGGGCACGGGTGTTCGCCGGATACGCCGGCTGGAGCACCGGACAGCTCGAGGACGAGATCGACGAGGAGGCCTGGTTCATCGAGCAGGCGCTGCCGGGTGACGTGTTCAGCACCGAGCCAGAGCGGCTGTGGTCGTCGGTGCTCGAGCGCATGGGTGACCAGTACCGGCTGCTGGCGCGGATGCCCGAAGACCCGCGCATGAACTAGGCGCAAGCGTTCTGTCACACTTGTCCCCCACCCGTGCGAAGGGAGCGAGATGAGCACCACGCAGAGCGGTACCGGCTGGAGCGTCGCGCACGTCGATGACGTGCCCCCGGTCAAGCCCGACTGGCCGGACACCTGGAAGTCGATCCGCCACCACTTCGGCGTCCTCGCGTTCGGCATCAACGCCGTCACCAAGGACGAGGGCAAGGTGCTGATCCCCGAGCACCACGAGCAGGAGTCCGGGCAGCAGGAGGTGTACTTCGTGCACCGCGGCAGCGCCCTCGTCACTCTGAACGGCGAGACGGTTACGGCCGCCGCCGGCGCGGTGGTCGCGGTCGAGCCCGGTACCACGCGCAAGTTCGAGGCGGCGTCCTCGCCGACCACGCTGCTCGTGATCGGCGGCACGCCCGGCAAGGCGTACGAGATCGGTGACTGGGAGAAGTAGCTACCCCGGCGAAAGGCGCTTCTGATAGCAGACGCTCTTGGGGTCGGTCAGGTACGGCCCCCAGCAGGGGCCGCGCCGGTAGCCGGCCCGCTCGTAGAGGCGGATGGCGTCGACGAGGCGGTCGCCCGTCTCGAGCCGCAGCGTGACGAAGCCGAGCTCGACGGCCCACCCCTCCAGCGCCTCGAGCACCGTCCGGCCGACGCCGGCGCCGCGCGCCTCCGGCACCACGTACATGCGCCGGATCTCGCCGCCGCCCTCGGGGTGCCGGCAGATGCCGCCGCAGCCGATCACCTCACCCTCGCGCAGCGCCACCAGGAACACGCCGTCGGGCGGTTCAAACTCATCGTCGCGCGGCGGCGCGCCGGACCCGCCCTCGCCGCCGTAGCGGGCCGCCATCTCGGCCTGCTGACGGGCGGTCATCTCGGTCAGCTCGCTGAGCCTGCGCGGTTCGATCCTGATCGACATCCGGGCAACGATAACCGCCATGTGTGGACGGTGATCGCTGCGGGTAGCACCCCTGCATGTCCGATGGGCAGCGACATATACCCGACACCCCGACCGGTCCGACACCGGCCGAGCACGACCGCGACACTCCCGACCTGCCACGTCGTGACGCGGGGGAGCCGGCCGATGGCAACCTCGTGAAGGACGGTCAGGTGCGCTCGGATCACCCGTCCACCGCCGAGCCTCAGAAGGGACGCTCCTCGCACGACGAGGCGGGTGAGACGGCGGCCGAGGCGGTGGTCGAGTCGTTGCAGGTGGACTCGAGGATCACCAAGGGCAGCGATCCGGATTCGCCGGTGGCGGGCCTGCTCGCCGCTGCCGCGGCCGTGAACGGCCCCCTCGACGAGGGTGCCTACCGTCGGTTCCTGGCGGAGACGGACCTCGACTGGGCCAGCGTCGAAGACCTGGAGGCCCGCTACGGCTCGTTCCAGTCCGCGCTGGCCGAGGCCGGCATCGCGCCCGCGCGCTGAGTCAGCCGGCGCCGGCGTGGGCGGCGACGGGGCCGCCGACGCGGTCGAGGTCGTCCGCGAGGTCACCCAGATGCTCGTACACCGCCTTGGCGCCCGCTCCCTCGAGCTCGCTGCGGGCGAAGCCGCCGGTCAACACCGTCACTGCGGGCAGGCCCGCAGCCGAGGCGGCCAGGCAGTCCCACGGCGAGTCGCCGATCACGATCGCCGCATCACATCCAGACCGCGCAAGCGCGATCTGGATCGGTTCCGGATCCGGCTTAGAGCGGGAGCCGTCGGCCGCCGAGGTCGATGCCCAGACGAGGTCCTGCGCATCGAGCAGACCGACGTAGTACTCCACCTCATGCCGCTCGGCCGAGCTGACCAGCACCACCACCACGTCGCGAGCAACCAAACGTTCCAGCAGGTCGCGGGCGTGCGGCAGCGGCGCCACCTGATCGCGGACAGCGGCGAAGCGGCGAGCGTGCTCATCGATCACCTGCTCCGCAACCCTCGCAGCATCTGCCTCCCCGAGCAGCTCCTCGAGCAACCGCCCACCCTGCATGCCGATCAACCTGTGCGCACGGGACGTGGGTACATCGAACCCGCAGGCGCGGATCGCAGACGACCACGCGCTGGCATGCAGGTAGGTGGAGTCGACCAGCGTGCCGTCGATGTCGATCAGCGCCGCCGTACGGTCGCCGGGGTTGATGCTCTCGGTCACGTCACCGGCCCGTCAGCATCGCAGGCACCGGATCGGGTTCCGGCTGCGGGATGTCCGGCACGGGTGGCGCAGGATCCGGCTCAGTGGGCGGCGTGGGCGGCTCGGGGATCGGCAGCGACGGATCCGGCGGCACCGGCGTCGGCGGCGTGCCCGGCGGCTGAGGCATGGACGACTCTGGCATGGGAACTGACTACCCGAGCCGGCGAGCCCCGAAACCCGCGGCCGCAGAGGCGAGTTGGGGCCGGACGCTCGGCCGGCCCCAACCTGCGCCGCTACGGAGTGACCTTGTCGACTCCGCGCTTGATCTTGTCGGCGGCGTTGTCCACGCCCTCCTTGAGATCGCCCTTGGCCTGGTCGCGCTTGCCCTCGGCCTCGAGATCGGGATCGTCCGTGAGCTGACCCGCCTTCTCCTTGGCGGTGCCCTTCATCTGATCGATGTTCTCGCCCATGTCCTGGTACCTCCTCCCGGCATGCATCATTTGGTCATGAGGTCCATGCCCGCGGCGGGGGCGGACGAAACGACGGACGCCGACCGTCCCGGCCATCTGGCGCGCCTGCCCAGCAGCGCGAGCAGGGCGGGCGCCAGCAGGGAACGGACGAGGAAGGTCTCGACCAGGATGCCCACGGACATCACCGCCGCCAGCTCGCGGAACGACCGGATCGGGATCAGCGCCACCAGGGCGAAGCTGGCCGCCAGGGACAGCCCGGCCGCACGGATCGCCCGCGATGCACGCGGGGCAGCGCTCGCGATCGCCTCGCGCATCGGGCGGTTCTCCCCCTCCGCCCAGATCTTGCCGACGATCAGGACGTTGTAGTCCGAGCTCAGCGAGACCAGCAGCACCGCTCCGGCGAATGGCACGTAATAGGTGATGTCGGGGTATCCCAGCACATCCTGGAAGAACCAGACGGTCAGGCCGAGCGTGGCGGCCACGCTGAGCACGTTCACCGCCAGCAGCACCAGAGGCGCCAGCAGCGCCCGCATGAACAGCGCCATCA
>DATIOK010000229.1:0-14063 GCA_035473255.1 Gaiellales bacterium | reverse complement strand
GAGGGGCGACCGACGCCTGGGGCATCGCGTCCGCAGGCTTCCTGACGGGCTGCATCTCGGTGCCGTCGCGCTACATCCACTCCGCCGTCGGCTGCGTGCACCTGGACGACATCGAGGGCGCGGTCGAGCTGATCCTCGCCTTCATCGCCGACATCGGCGCGAACGGCCTGCCTGCATAAAAGGTGCCTGGCACCGGTATTCACCGGTGCCAGGCACCTCCCCGGGCGTTTAACGGCTGAGGCCCGGGGCCAGGCCCCGGGCCTCTCACCGAACGTATCGGGTGCCCCTGTGGGGGGCTCGTGGGGGGAGCCTGCTCCCCCCACGTTCCTACATCATGTCCGGCATCCCGCCGCCGCCCATCGGAGCCTTCTCCTTCTCCGGGGCCTCGGCGACCACAGCCTCGGTCGTGAGGATGTTCTTGGCGATGGATGCTGCGTTCTGCAGCGCCGAGCGCGTGACCATGGCGGGATCGATGATGCCCGCCTTGACCATGTCGACGACCTCGCCCGAGTCGACGTTGAGGCCGAACCCGCTCTTGGCGGAGCGAACCTCGTTGACGACGACCGAGCCCTCCAGGCCGGCGTTCTCGGCCAGCTGGCGGAGCGGCTCCTCGAGCGCGCGGATGACGATCTTCGAGCCCGTCTTCTCGTCGCCCTCGAGCTTCTCGGCCTGGACGGCCTTGACGGCGTGCAGCAGCGCCACGCCACCGCCCGGGACGATGCCCTCCTCGAGGGCGGCCCGGGTGGCCTGCAGCGCGTCCTCGACGCGGTGCTTCTTCTCCTTCATCTCGGTCTCGGTGGCAGCGCCAACCTTGACCACCGCGACGCCGCCGGCCAGCTTGGCCAGCCGCTCCTGCAGCTTCTCGCGGTCGAAGTCGGAGTCGGTCGACTCGATCTCGGCCTTGATCTGCTTGATCCGGCCCTTGATCGCCTCGCTGCCGCCGGCACCGTCGATGATCGTCGTGGAGTCCTTGTCCACGACCACCTTGCGGGCACGACCGAGCTGGGCGATCGAGGTGTTCTCGAGCTTCAGGCCCATCTCCTCGGTGATCACCTCGCCACCGGTGAGGATGGCGATGTCCTCGAGCATGCGCTTGCGGCGGTCACCGAAGCCCGGCGCCTTGACGGCGACGGCGGTGAAGGTACCGCGCAGCTTGTTCACGACGACCGTCGCCAGCGACTCACCCTCGACGTCCTCGGCCACGATCAGCAGCGGACGGCCGGCCTGGATGACCTGCTCGAGCACGGGCAGGATGTCCTTGACGGCACCGATCTTCTGGTTCGCGATCAGGATGTAGGGGTCGTCCATCACGGCTTCCATGCGCTCGGAGTCCGTGATCATGTACGGGGACAGGTAGCCCTTGTCGAACTGCATGCCCTCGGTGAACTCGAGGTCGAGGCCGAAGGTCTGGCCCTCCTCGACGTTGACGACGCCGTCCTTGCCGACCTTCTCGATGGCATCGGCGATGACGTCGCCGATCTCGCGGTCGCGAGCCGAGATGGTGGCGACCCGGGCGATGTCCTCCTTACCCGAGATCTCCTTGGACTGCGACTTGATGTCCTCGACCACGGCGTTCACCGCAGCCTCGATGCCGCGCTTGAGACCCATCGGGTTGGCGCCGGCCGAGACGTTCTTGAGGCCCTCGCGGACGATCGCCTGAGCCAGCACGGTGGCGGTGGTGGTGCCGTCGCCGGCAACATCGTTGGTGGCGGTGGCCACCTCGCGCACCAGCTGCGCACCCTGGTTCTCGAAGACGTCCTCGACCTCGATCTCACGCGCGATCGTGACGCCGTCGTTGGTGATGGTGGGCGCGCCGAACTTCTTGTCGAGCACGACGTAGCGCCCCTTCGGGCCGAGCGTCACCTTGACCGCATCGGCCAGGATGTCAACGCCGCGCTGGAGCGAGCGGCGCGCATCCTCGTTGAACTTCAGTTCCTTGTGTGCCATTCGTCTCCTACGCCTTTGCCTTGGCCTTGGTCTTGGTGGTGGCGACCTTTGCCAGGATGTCGGACTCGCGCAGGATCAGGTACTCCTCGCCGCCCACCTTGACCTCGGTGCCGCCGTACTTCGAAAAGATCACCTCGTCGCCCTTCGTGACATCAAGGGGAACGAGCTTGCCGTCCTCGTATCGGCCGGGGCCGACCTCGAGCACGTTGCCGCGTTGCGGCTTCTCCTTTGCCGTATCCGGCAGGACGATGCCGCTGATCGTCGTCTCTTCCTCGTCGAGGACCTCAACGATGACGCGGTCGCCCAGAGGCTTCAGATCCATGCTACCTCCATCGGGAATGTCGTTGGCACTCGCACATGTGGAGTGCCAACAGCGATCATAGCAGCACGCGGCTTCTCGTCAAGCCGCTTCCTGGCACTCTTGTGGCACGAGTGCCAAGCTACGCAGCACCGGCAGCGCCGAGGCCGCCAGCAGCGCCGCAAGCAGGTAGGTGACGCGGTCGGAGCTGGCCTGAGCGATGGCGGCGCCGGCGGCCGGGCCGACGAAGAACCCGAACCCCCAGCACACGTTCATGGCACCCAGCACCACGCCGTGCGGCAGCCCCACCTCATCCGCGCCGGCGGCGGCCAGCGGGAAGGCCACCGCGTACTGGCCGGAGATGCTGGGCGTCCCGACGATGTAGATGACGGCGACGGCGACGGCCGACTGCGGCACCGCCAGCACCGCCAGCATCACGACCATGGCCGTGATCGACAGGCTGGCGACGCGCAGGCCGCCGACGCGATCGTAGGCACGCCCGACCGTCACCTGGGTGGCTGCCGCCAGCACCCCGGCCAGGCCCAGCACGAGGCTGATCGCGGCCGCCGAGTAGCCGGCGTCGCCCAGCCGCAGCGGCACCAGCGTCTCGACCAGGCCCGAGACCACGGCCACCAGCGACATCACCAGCACGGCGCAGGCCATCAGCCGCGACCGCGCGGCCAGGCGGATCGTCTCGACAAAGCTGACCTGCCCTTCGGACGCGCTGCGGACGTCGGCCGGCCAGGCGGCCAGGCCGGTCAGCACCAGCGCCACCGCGGCCAGGAGCACGAACGGGGTGCGGATGCCGAGCCAGCTGCTGAGCGGTCCCATCAGCACCGGGCCGAGCAGCGCACCCACGCTGCCGCAGGTCATGGCCATGCCCAGGGTGGCGCCCCGGCGCTCCGGCGGGGTGCCGCTGGACAGCCAGGCCAGGCCGGCCGTCCAGGAGATGGCGGACGCCGTCCCCTGGCCGCCGCGGGCGGCCAGCAGCATCCAGAAGCTGTTGGCGAACGCGTAGACGAGGGTGGAGGCGGTCATCAGGGCGACGCCGGCGATGGTGATGCGACGCGGGCCGAAGCGATCGGCCACCCGCCCGGCCGGCAACGCCATCACGAGGGTGGCCGCGCTGTAGATGCCGATCACGGCTCCGGCCTGGGCTTTGCTCATCGAAAGCGCGTCCACGTAGTCCGGCAGCAGCGGTACCAGCGCAAACATCAGCAGCGCGTCGAAGAACACGATCGGATAGATCACCATCTGCAGCCTGCGCATCGAGAGCGCAGGGTAACCGAGCCCGTGTGGTCGTCTGTAACGACCTCACGCAACTCGATATGATGGCCGCCGATGGAGGCCCTCAACTTCTACTCGCCGGTCGTGGCTGACCAGCTTCGGCACCGGCGCAAAACGGCCACCATCCGGCTCGGTGACAAGTCAGGCAAGTACCGCAAGGGCCTGGTCGTGTGCGTGCTGGCCGGGCAACGCTTCGGCGTGCGCGAGAAGATCTTCGACGCCGTCGTGGACAAGGTCGAGGTGAAGCCGCTGCGCGAGGTGTCGCCGCGTGAGATCCAGCACGACAACCCCGAGATGCGCCACATCGACGAGTTCGTGCACTTCCTGGGGCAGCTCTACAACCGAGAGGTGACCGAGGACGACACGGTCACCGTGATCCACTTCTCGGAGATCCGCGCCGGCGCCTGACTTAGCCGTTGAGGCGGGAGGTGCCGTGGCCGAGGTCGGCCGAGATGGCCAGGAAGATCCCGGTCAGCGATGAGGGCTGCGGCTCGGCGTAGTAGTTGCCGGGCGACGCGATCTCCTGCAGGGCCTCGTTGGCGAGGATGGGCGGCGACTCGTTGCCACCACCCTGCTTGCCGCAGTCCTGGGCACCAACTCCGCCCAGGTCGTAGGCGATCGAGTAGAGCAGGACGCCGTCGCTCTTCTGCTGGTTGGCGATGTTGACGCCGGTCTGGCAGGGCTGCGTGCGGTAGGGGCTTGACGGCGGCAGGTAGGTGGGGCCGGTGTTCGCGGCGCCGTCCGAGAGGATCACGATCACCTTCTGCACGCCCGGCCGGCCGTGCGCGTCCAGCTCGGCCTTGGCGGCGTCCAGCGCGTTGGCGTAGGCGGTCTGGCCGCCGGCCTGGACACACCGCAGCGTGGACACCAGACGGCTGGAGGGATCAAGCGCGCCGGTGCTGGTCTCATAGTCATTGGAGAGCGGCACGACCACGTAGGGGGCGTTGATGTCGTTGTAGTTGCTGCTCTGGGGGGCGCTGCAGACCGACGCGCTGTCCTTCGCCGGCGGCAGGATCGCCAGGCCCACGTTGTCGGCCTGGGGATCCATGGTGCCGAGGAAGGCCTCCACGCCCTTCTCGGCGTTCTGGATCTTCTGGCCGGCCATCGAGCCGGTGCGGTCGAGCACGATCATCACGTCGAGCGGGGTGGTCGCGCAGGGGGAGCAGGCCTGAGCGTGCACCTTCACCGGGATCGTGTCGATGCCGATCAGTCCCAGGAAGTAGGTCTTGACGTTGGCCGACTGGTCAACGGTGATGGTGTTGGCCGGGCTGCAGAACTTGGGGCTGGTGTTGCAGTTGGCCGATACGTTCAGCTGCACATCCTGGGTGCCTGGGATCTCGTTACGACCGCCCGGCTCGCCGCTGTAGGCGTGGGCGGTGGCGATCGCGAGGCTGGGGTCAGGCAGCTGGTCTGCGGCGGCGGTGGCCGCGGCGTCGGTCGAAGCCTGCAGCTGGGCGCGTACTCGGTAGGCGTTTCCGAAATCGATGACACAACCGCACATCAGCAGCAGCACCAGCAGGAAGACCATCACCAGGGGAAGCGTCTGGCCTCGCTCGTGAGCGGAAGCGAGGCTCATGCGATGTGAGGTTGACCGGAGCATTGCATCCTGTGTACGGGCAGGGTGGCCGGGGACAAATCACCCTGATGGGGGGTTTAGCGATGCGAGGATGTGACGAGGGACGTGCCGGCTACTCGTCGCCGTCGTCCCAGACGGCCATCGACACGGTCACCGTGCCGGCGCGGGCCTCCTCGCGGCGCACCGCACGGCGGGCGCTGCGAAGGGCTGATCCTGCCCGCTCGACCAGCTCGTCGAAGCCATCGGCGTGCGCCGGGCAGGAGGCGATGCCGACGGATGCCTGCGGCTGCAGGCCGTTCGGCGAGCGCACCCGGGCCATCGCACGCAGCACGCGTTCCGCGGCCACCGAGGCGCTGCGGCTGTCGGTCTCGGCCATGATCACGCCGAACTCCGCGCTGCCGACGCGGCAGGCGACGTCCAGCGCGCGCACGCTGCCACCGATGGAGCTGCCCAGCGCCCGCAGGACATGCTCGGAGTCGTCGCCGGCCTCCTCCAGCCCGTCCACCGACGCCAGCGCCAGCGCGACCGGGCGGTTGTAGGTGCGCGATCGCTCGATCTCCTGCGTCAGCGCCTCCACGAAATGGCGGCTGTTCCACAGGCCGGTATCGCTGTCGCGGCGCTCCAGCACGGCCGCGTGGGCCTCCAGGCGGTCGATCTCAACCGCAAGGCGCATGCTGCGACGGCGCTCGCGGGCCGCCATCACCAGCGCGGAGGCCGTGGCACCCACCAGGAATGCGATCAGGACATAAACCATCAAGGGGACGTGTTCACGTTATCGCGAAGTTTGGGGTCTGCGTCAACCGCGGCCACCTTCTCGGGCTTGCGCCGGATCTCGATCCCGAACAACGTGGCGTCGCGCAGCGGCTGGCCGCACTCGCGGCACGTGATGCCCATCAGGGACACGATCGCGGCGCCGCAGGAAGGGCACTCGCTGACGATCGGGCCGCCGCAGTCGGGGCAGGTCGACGGCAGGTCATCGCCGGCGCCGTCCATGAACCGGCGGCCCCAGCCGCAGGTCAGGCAGAACCCGCAGCGGTCGCCCAGCTCACGGTTGCGATTGTGGCCCATGCCCCAATCCTAGATGGTCGATCGATATCTTCCGCGAGCCTGGCCACTCAAACGGTGGTTACGACGGTGCAGGCCTGCGTGGTTACGGCTGCGAACCGTCTTTCGCTGTGTCCTCGGTCGCGCCAATACGACCCGGTATTGACGCTCCCTGCGTCCTTGCGAGACTCGGTTCTCGCCGTCCAGGACATCACGGAGATACCGATCGACCATCTTGATGCTCGCAGCGTGCCCTGGCGTGAGGGGGAAGACGGGGTCCGAAAGCGGGGGTACACTCCCACCAAGGATGGCAGTAGCCCGAGAAGCCACGCCGGTCGAGTCGGCCGAGGACGTCAAGCAGGCTGACCTCGACAGCGAGGATCTGCTCCAGATCTACCGCAACATGCTGATCACGCGCGGGATCGAGGAGCGCGGGCACATCCTCTACCGCCAGGGCAAGATCCCCGGCAGCTTCTACACCGGCCGCGGCAACGAGGGTGCCAGCGTGGGCGTGGCCACCGCGATGCAGGCAATGGACGTGGGCACACCGATCCAGCGCGACATGGGCGTTCACGTGACCCGCGGCACGGAGCCCTGGCGCATCTTCGCCCAGTACATGGGGCGCAGCGACGGCCTGGCGGCCGGCAAGGACGGCAACGTGCACATGGCCGACATCCGCCTCGGCCTGATCGCCATGGTCAGCCACCTGCCGGCGCTGATGCCGGTGGCCGTGGGCGCCGCCCTCGCCTTCCAGATCCGGCGCGAGCCGCGCGTTGCAGTCGCCTGGTCGGGCGACGGCGCGATGGCGCGCGGCGACGCGCACGAGGCCATGAACCTGGCCGGGGTGCGCAAGCTGCCGGTTGTCTTCATCATTGACAACAACCAGTACGCCTACTCGACGCCAAACCGGCTCGAGTTCGCCTGCGAGCACCTCGCCGACCGCGCGGCCGCCTACGGATTCGAGGGCGTCGTGGTGGACGGCTGCGACGTGCTGACGGTGTACCGCGAGGCGCACGCCGCCATCGAGAAAGCACGCGCCGGCGGCGGCCCCACCTTGCTGGAGCTGGTGACGCTGCGCATGGAGGGCCACGCCGTCCACGACGACGCCTTCTACGTGCCTCGCGAGATGCTCGAGCACTGGAAGGAGAAGGACCCGATCGAACGCCATCGCCGCTGGCTGAAGGAGAGCGGTGTTCTGGGCGAGGCGGTCGACGACGAGATTACGGTCGAGGTCAAGAAGCTCCTGAACGAGGCCATGAAGCGAGCCGAGGAGAGCCCGCTGCCGGATGCCGCCGATCTGGACACCGGCGTCTACGCTGACCCGGAAGAGCTGGACACCCCCCATCACCGATAACCATCGAAGGATTTGACGTTGGCCATCAAGACCTACCTGCAGGCGATCTCGGACGGGCTCCGCGAGGAGATGCGGCGCGACCAGCGGGTGTTTCTGATCGGGGAGGACATCGGCGTCTACGGCGGCGCCTTCAAGGTCACCCAGGGCTTTCAGCAGGAGTTCGGCGAGGACCGCGTGATCGACTCGCCGCTGTCCGAGACGGCCATCACCGGCGCCTGCACCGGCGCGGCGCTGATGGGCATGCGCCCGGTCTGCGAGATGCAGTTCTCCGACTTCGTGTCCTGCGCCTTCGACCAGCTGGTCACGGTCGCGGCCAAGCAGCACTACCGCGTGGGCACTCCCGTGCCGATCGTGGTGCGCCTGCCCTCCGGCGGCGGCTTCTCCGGCGGCCCGTTCCACAGCCAGAACCCGGAGGGCTTCTTCGCCCACTGCCCGGGCCTCAAGATCGCCTGCCCGGCCACGCCGGCCGACGCCAAGGGGCTGATCCTGTCGGCCATTCGCGACCCCAACCCGGTGCTCTACTTCGAGCACAAGCACCTCTACCGCCGCATCAAGGGCGAGGTGCCGGACGGCGACACGGCCGTCGAGTTCGGCAAGGCGCGCGTGCACCAGGAGGGCAGCGACCTCTCGATCATCACCTACGGGGCGATGGTCTACACGGCGGAGGAGGCTGCCAAGGCCGCCGCCGAGCAGGACGGCACCTCGGTCGAGATCATCGACCTGCGCACGATCACGCCGTGGGACAGGGAGGCGGTGCTCGCATCCGTGGCGAAGACCAGCAAGGTGATCGTGCTGCACGAGGACACCCACACCAGCGGCTTTGGCGCCGAGATCGCGGCGACCATCGCCGAGGAGGCGTTCGAGACGCTGGACGCTCCCGTCATGCGCATCACGGCGCCGGACACTCCGGTGCCGTTCTCACCCCCTCTCGAGAAGGCGTACCTGCCCCAGCCCGGAGACGTGCTGGCCGGCATCGAACGCCTCGCCGCCTATTAGAACCAGGAGCCGCCGCATGGCCACAGGAACCGTCGTCGATGTCGTAATGCCGCAGATGGGCGTGAGCGTGTCGGAGGGCACGATCACCCGCTGGATGAAGCAGGTCGGCGAGCACATCGAGGCCGACGAGACGATCGTCGAGATCTCGACCGACAAGGTCGACACCGAGGTGCCGTCGCCCGCGTCGGGCATCGTGCGCGAGATCCTCGCCAACGACGGCGACACGGTGCCGGTGAACACGCGCATCGCGGTCATCGCCGTGGGAGACGCCGGCGACGCGGATGCGCCAGCGGACACGGCGCCGCCGGCCGCCACCGACAACGCCGAGGAGACGCCGGCCACCCCGGCAACGTCGCAGACGATGTCGTCACAGCCCGCCCCCGAGCCGCATGCCGCCAACGGCAGCAACGGTGAGGACGACGACGACTCCGGCCGCACCTTCATCTCGCCGGTGGTTGCGCGGATGCTGGCAGAGCACCGACTGGACGTGAACCAGATCACCGGCAGCGGACGCGGCGGGCGCGTGACCAAGAAGGACGTGCAGGCCTTCATCGACTCGGGCGGCGCCCAGGCCGAGCCGGTGATCCACGACGTGCCGCACTTCGCGCCGCCCGCCGAGGAGACGCCCGTCGTCAGCCAGCCTGCGCCGCCACCCGCGGCACCGGCTTCGCCGCCACCGGCCGCGCCGGCGCCCGCTCCCGCCGCGGCCGCACCTTCGCCGCCGGCTCCCGCCACCCAGCAAGCGCTGGTCGCCAGCGGCGGCGACGAGGAGCTCTACCAGTTCAACACGATCCGCAAGGTGATCGCGCGGCACATGCGGCACTCGCTGGACACGGCGGCGCACGTCACCACCGTGATCGAGGTCGACATGACCGGCGTCGTCAACCTGCGCAAGAAGTGGAAGCCGGAGTACCAGAAGCGCTACGGCGTCAACCTCACCTACATCCCGTTCATCGCCCGCGCCACGATCGACGCGATCGGCAGCTGGCCGTGGGTGAACGCCGAGGTGCAGGGCGAGACGGCGCTGATCAAGAAGTACGTCAACCTGGGCATGGCGGTGGCCGTGGACGACTCCAAGGGGCTGATGGTTCCCGTCATCCACCATGCCGAGGAGATGAACCTGGTGGGCCTGTCGCGGGCCGTGATCGAGATGGCCGAGAAGGCCCGCACCAAGACGCTCTCGCCCGATGAGATGGCAGGCGGCTCGTTCACGATCACCAACCCCGGTGTGTTCGGCGCGCTGATGGGGACGCCCATCATCCCCGAGGGCCAGGTCGCGATCCTCGATGTGGAGGCGATCGTGAAGCGGCCGGTGGTGGTCAGCGACCGCCACGGCAACGACTCGATCGCGATCCGCCACATGATGTTCCTGTGCCTGTCCTACGACCACCGGCTGGTGGACGGCGCCTACGCCGCGCAGTTCATGGCCCAGATCAAGGCCAGCCTCGAAAGCTGGGACGAGCAGGCGTTCGGGTTGTGACCGGCGCGTACCTCTACGAGCTCGGCGTCACCCCCTACCGGGACGCGCTCGAGACGATGACCGACCTGGCCGCCGCCCGCAGCCAGGGCGCGATACCGGACACGGTCATGCTGCTGGAGCACGAGCCGGTGATCACGCTCGGGTCACGGGCGGTGCGCGGGGAGGAGCTGCTGATGGCGGCGGTCGAGTACACGCGCCGCGGCATCGAGGTGGTCGAGGTCAGCCGCGGCGGCCGCTCCACGTACCACGGCCCCGGGCAGGTGGTCTGCTACCCGGTGCTCGACCTGCACGGCCGCGGCAAGGACCTGCACCGCTACGTTGCCGACCTCGAGCAGGTGGTGATCGACACCGTGGCAGCGTTCGACGTCGAGGGCCGCGTGGTCGAGGGCGACCACGCCAGCGGCGTGTGGGTGGAGGACCGCAAGGTGGCGTCGATCGGCGTGCGCTGCGCGCGCTGGGTGACCACGCACGGTCTCTCGATCAACGCCGACCTCGACCTCGACGTCTACGAGCTGTTCGACGCCTGCGGCCTGCGCGGCGCCGACTTCACGTCGGTGTCGGTCGAGGCCGGCCGACCGGTGACGGTCGACGACCTGCGCCCGGCGCTACGCGATGCCTTCGAGGAGCGGTTCCAGATCGCATTCGACCCGCTTCCCGCCGCCGTCTGATGCCCTACTCCGAGCTCGCCCGCGAACGGCCGGCCTGGATGAAGGTGCGCGCCCCATCGGGCAACACCCGCTTTGCCGAGCTGCAGGGGATCATGCGCGACGGCGGCCTGCACACGGTCTGTGAGGAGGCGCGCTGCCCCAACATCGGTGAGTGCTGGGGACGCGGCACCGCCACCTTCCAGATCATGGGCGACGTCTGCACGCGCGCCTGCCGCTACTGCGCCGTCACCTCGGGACGTCCCGAGAGCGCACCCGAGCCGCTGGAGCCGCTGCGCGTCGCGACGGCGGTGCGCAAGATGGGGCTGCGCCACGTGGTCGTCACCTCGGTCGACCGCGACGACCTGCCCGACCGCGGAGCCGGCCACTTCGCCGCCACCATCCGCGCCATCCGCCGCCGTGCTCCCGAGTGCGGCGTCGAGGTGCTGGTGCCCGACTTCCTGGGCTTCCGCGAGCAGGCGCTGCCAACGGTGCTGGCCGCAGAGCCTGACGTGTTCAACCACAACATCGAGACGGCCGAGCGCTTCTACCGGCGGGTGCGGCCGCGCGGCGACTACCGCAGGGCGCTCGACCTGCTCGACCGTGCCAAGGACGTGTGGGCCGAGCTGTTTCCGGCGGCGCCGCCGCTGCTGACCAAGAGCGGCATCATCGTGGGAATGGGCGAGACCGATCAGGACGTGGCCGAGATCATGCGAGATCTCCGCGACCACCGCGTCGACGTGGTCACGATCGGCCAGTACCTCCAGCCGAGCGACCGGCACCTGCCGCTCGACCGCTGGGTGACGCCCGCGCAGTTCCGCTCGATGCGCGAGCAGGGCGAGGCGATGGGGTTCGCGTCCGTGTTCGCGGGGCCGCTGGTGCGATCGAGCTACCGTGCCGATGAGCAGCGCCTGGCCGCGAGCGGTGGCTCCCGCGTCGCCGCGCACTGACCACGGGAGGAGATGCAATGGTTCCGGAAGCCCCGATGGAGGATGGCCCCGACGGCAGGAAGCCGGCCGGCGACGGGTGGTTCATCGTCAACGCCCGCGAGACGCCCTGGATCCACAACGAGAAGTTCGGAGCCGGGGTCGTGTTCGAGGGCTCCCAGCAGTTCCCGCACTACGGCATCAACGTCCAGGTGCTGTGGCCGGGACAGCCCAACTGCTACTACCACGCCGAAGAGGGTCAGGAGGATTTCCTGGTCGTGAGCGGCGAGTGCCTGGTGCTGATCGAGGGACAGGAGCGCCGGCTGCGCGCCTGGGATTTCGTGCACTGCCCGCCGTTCACGGAGCACGTCTTCGTGGGCGCCGGGGACGGCCCCTGCGTGTTCGTCGGGGTCGGCGCCCGCAACGGCGGCGAGGGGCTGGTCTACCCGGTCTCGGAGCTCGCGCTGCGCCACCAGGCGGGCGTCAGCGAGGAGGCGACCACCGGCAAGGTGGCCTACGCGGATGTTCCCAAGACGACGCCGGGCCCGGTTCCCGAGGGATTGCTGGGCGACGGTTGACCCATAGAATCTGCGTCGAATGACGGCGTTTCGGATTCTGCGGTGGGGCTCCGACGAGCTGCCTCCGGCCGTCTGCCTGCATGACGTGCGCGGACATGCCCGCCGGTTCGAACGGGTTGCGCGGATGCTCGAGCGGGGCCGGCTGGTCGTGGCTTACGACCTGCGCGGCCACGGCCGCTCGCCGTGGTCGGGCCCACACACGATCGAACAGCACGCCGACGACCTGCACGAGGTGCTCGATGCCTGCGGTATCGACCAGGCGGGCCTGATCGGCGACGGGTTCGGCGCTCGCGTGGCGATCGCCTACGCGGTGCGAAACCAGGAGCGGATCAACTCGCTGACCCTGCTGGAGCCGCCCCTGGCGCCGTCGCCGGAGGCGATGCGCGAGGCGGCCCGCGTCGAGCGCGACGGCGGTGGGTACGCCGGCGTGGACGAGGCGATCGACCGGCGACGGCAGGAGGACGGGCTGCTGCACACGCCGCGCGGGCTGCTCGAGGAGGAGATGGCCGAGCACCTGGTCGCCGACGACGACGGCCGCTATCGCTACCGCTACAGCCGCGACGCGGCGGCGGCCGCCCTGGAGGCGGCGGCCCACCCGGAAACGCGGCTGTCGGACGTGCTGTGCCCGACCATGCTGATCCACGGCCACGAGTCGCGATGGCTGACCGACGGAGAGGTCGAGGCAGCCCTCGACGCGGTCCGCAGGTTGCGGGTCGAGGAGGTGCCCGGCGGCCACGTGGTGCTGTGGGATGCGATGGCCGAGACCAGCGCGCTCGTGCGCGATTTTCTGGTGGCCAAGGACCGCACCGCGTAAGCTGTCCTTCGATGAAGACGCTCGTGCTCCAGCACATCGCATGCGAGCCGCCCGGGGTGTTCGAGGACGTCCTGATCGAGCGCGGCGCCGCCATCACACGCGTCGAGCTGGATGAGGGCGGTCAGCTGCCCGACTGGCGCAACTTCGACCTGATCGTGGCGATGGGCGGGCCGATGAGCGTCAACGACGAGTCCGAGCACCCCTGGCTGGTCGCGGAGAAGCGGCTGATCCGCGAGGCCGTGCAGGCCGGGATCGGCTACTGGGGCGCCTGCCTGGGCGTGCAGCTGCTGGCGTCCAGCCTGGGCGCGCGCGTCTACGCCGGGCCGCGGCCGGAGGTGGGCGTGCTGGGGGTGACGCTGACCGACGAGGGCGCGTCCGACCCGGTGTTCGCGGGACTGCCGCGCGAGCTGGCAACGCTGCAGTGGCACGGCGACACGTTCGACCTGCCCGAGGGAGCGGTGCTGCTGGCGGGATCTCCGGCCTACCCGCACCAGGCATTTCGCTACGGCCGGGCCGCGTACGGCGTGCAGTTCCACGTCGAGGTGACGGGGGACATGGCGCGGGAGTGGGCGACGGTGCCGGCCTACGTGAGATCGCTCGAGCAGACGCTCGGGGCGGGTGCTGCGCCGGGCCTGTTCGACGAGTTTGACCGCGCCACAGCCGGCATGCAGCTGGCTGCACGTCAGATGTTCGAACGGTGGCTCGATGTCGCAGTCGCCACCCCCCGATAACCGCCTGCTGGCGCTGCGCTCGGCGGCGCAGGATGCGAGCGACTTCACGCTCGGCGACGATCAGGTGCGGCGGTTCATGGCGCTGCGCGACGCGGGCACGGGGGACGACGAGATCGCGGCGGCGATGGAGCTCGACCCCGAGATCGTGACCGAGCTGGTGCGGGCCGACGAAGCGCAGGCGGTGGCGCACCGCATCGCCATCGGCGAGCTGCCGATGTACCCGCCGCCGGAGCCCGGCGAGGGCGTGCAGGACCTGCGCAGCGGCAGCCTGGCGATGCCCCTGGCGGTGCTGATGGTGGTGCTGGTGGGCGTGATCGTGTACGCGGTGGTTCGCTAGATGATTGATCGATATCTCCGTGATGTCCTGGACGGCGAGAACCGAGTCTCG
>DATIOK010000228.1:0-2962 GCA_035473255.1 Gaiellales bacterium | reverse complement strand
TCCTGATTCGATGCCCAACGCTACCCTGTCAACGTGCCTCGAAGCTTCTCACCCTGGCGCGCGCTGGCTGCGGTGTGGCGCCCGATCGAGCGGCGGCTGGCCGCCGTCGGTCTGCGCCTGATCGCTCCGTGGGAGCGGCTGGCGGTGCCGGTGCAGATCGCGATTGCGTTCCCGACGCTCTCGGTGCTGCTGTTCCTGCTGCACCTGGGGCCGCTCAACCAGCCGCCCATCCGGGCCGCGTTCTACGGCGTGTTCTGGTCGATCCTGGCCACGCCGGCGGTGATCCTCGCCACCCGCAACGAGCTGCAGAAGCGCCATAAGCTCGACCAGCAGCAGCCCGAGCAGCCGTCGGCAACTGACTAACGGCTGTCGCCCAGCGCCAGCCCCGCCTGCAGGGACGCGACCACGTCGTCGTGCGACCACGGTGACGGCGCCACCGAGATGAAGTAGTCGGCCAGCGCGTTCTCGGCCAGCTCGTCGAGGTGGTGCTCGCCCAGGCCGACCGACCGCAGCGTCTCGAACTCGAGCTCAGCCAGGATCCGGCGCACCGCGCGCACCGCCCGCGATCCGTCGCCGGAGCCGTCCTGGGGCTCGCCCAGCGCGTCCGCGATCCGCTCGAACTGCTGCGGGACGAACCGGCGGTCGCGGTCCATCGTCTCGGCTAGCACCAGGCCGATGGTGAGCCCGTGCGGCAGCCCCAGCAGCCCGCCGATGGCCTGTGCGATCGAGTGCTCCGAGCCGCAGTCCGAGATGTTCATGGCCAGTCCGCCCAGCAGGCTTGCACACATCATCTCGCTGCGAGCGTCGGCGTCGGATCCGTCGCGGACGGCTCGCACCAGCGCACCGCCGGCCAGCCGTGTGCCCTCTAGCCCGATCGCGTCGCCGACCGGCGTGCGCGCCGTCACGACCAGCGCCGCCATCGCCTGCGCCAGCGCATCGATCCCGGTGTAGGCGGTCAGTTTGGGCGGCAGCCCGTGGGTCAGCGTCGCGTCCACGAGTGCGTGCTGGGCACGCAGGAACGGGCTGGCGATGCCCGCCTTGATGTGGGTCTCCTGGTCGGTGATGACCGCGCCGCCCGATACCTCCGACCCGGTTCCAGCCGTGGTCGGGACGCACACCAGCGGCATCGCCGGGGGCTCGTAGGCGACGCCGCCCGCGGCGAAGCGCAGGTAGGGGCCGCCCTGTCCGACCACCAGCCGCGCCGCCTTGGCGGTGTCCATCGACGATCCGCCGCCCAGCGCCACCACGGCGTCACAGCCCGATGCCGCCAGCGTCTCGGCGGCCTGCTCCACCACCGCCACCGTCGGCTCGCCCGCGTCCTTTTCGAACCGCACGGCTCCGTCCAGCGGCGCGATCGCCGCGGCCACGCCGGACACGAACTGGTCGAGCCCTCGGTCCATGATCAGGAACGGGCGCTCAGCGCCCTCCTCCTCCAGCACCGCGCCGAGCTGGGAGGCGACGCCGTCGCCGAACCGGATCTTGACCGGCAGGTGGTTGCGAAACGGGGCGATCATCGTGGTCCTTTCGAAAGCGGTTCGACGGTGTCTCCGACGGCAACGGTGCCCGACTGTGCGACGTCGGCGTAGACGCCGAAGCAGATGTTTCCGTCCTGCAGCGTGCGGTAGTCGACGATCATGCGCAGCGTGTCCATGTCGCGCTCGCCGCTCTCCGGGTTGAGTGTGGTCATGGAGCAGCGTGGGTCGCGCTCGGTGATGCGCAGCACCACCTCGCCCGCCCGCACGTCGTGCCCGATCCATTCGTCCTCCTCGTGCGGTGCGATGCCGTCCACCAGCAGCGTGTTTCGGAACCGTCGCGGATCGGCGACCCCGGCTTCGCCCGACCGCGCGGCCAGCTCGTGCAGCGACGCCTCGGACAGCAGCGACATCGGATACGTATCCTGGGCGTGGCCGTTGCCGACGAGCATCAGCCGCATCGGTGATCCGGCCAGCTCGGACAGCGCCTCCGCCCATGGCCCCTCGACGATGGTGCCCTGGACATCCCGGCCGAACATGAGCACGGTCTCACGCACGTCGCCGCCGACGATGCCCGACACCTCGCTGCCGTCAGGCAGCACCACCACCAGTCGCCCGCTGTCCGGATCGAACCGCGAGCCGGCTCGGGCCAGTGCGCCGTACCTGCGCATGGTGGCCACCTCGCCGCGGTCGTCCAGCAGCACGAACGCGCGGTCGCCGGCGATGCCGTCCCGCGTCACGGTAGCCCGCTCGCTGCTCATCAGGCCGAGCGACTTGATGGGAGAGAGGTGGATGGCGCGGACGCGGGCCACGGGTGTCGGATAGCCTACTGTGCCAGCACGCACCCACCAGGAGATAGCCGCATGTCCCAGTCACGTTTCGCAGAGGCGCTGAACGGCCAGATCGGTTACGAGTTCGGCGCGTCCCAGCAGTACATCGCGGTATCCGTGTACTACGACGCCGAGACGTTGCCGCGGCTGGCGGCGCACTTCTACCGGCAGGCGGTTGAGGAGCGCAACCACGCGATGATGATGGTGCAGTACCTGCTCGACGCGGGCGAGGACGTGGTGATCCCGGGCATCGAGGCGCCGCGCACGGGCTTCGCGGACGTGGTCGAGCCGGTGGCGCTGGCGCTTTCGCAGGAGAAGCGGGTGACCGAGCAGATCGGCGCGCTGGCGACGCTGGCACGCGAGAACGGCGACTACGCGGGCGAGCAGTTCATCCAGTGGTTCATCAAGGAGCAGGTGGAGGAGGTCTCCAGCATGAGCAGCCTGCTGACGGTGGTCGAGCGGGCGCGCGAGAACCCGCTGCTGGCGGAGGAGTACCTGGCTCGCGAGTCGGCGGCGGAGGCTGCGGATCCCACGGCGCCGCATGCTGCGGGCGGCGCGCTCTAGCGCCGCGCTGGCGGCGGTGCTGCTGCTGGCAGGCGGCTGCTTTGGCGGCTCCGGAGGCGGCAGCAGCTCCGGCGTCAGCCACGCCCAGTTCGTCGC
>DATIOK010000227.1:0-4744 GCA_035473255.1 Gaiellales bacterium | reverse complement strand
CGGCCGGGCGGCACGGCGGTGGTGGTCGGTATCGCTCCCAAGGGGGTCGAGGTGGCGCTGCCGGCGCTCGACTTCGTGAGCGACAAGACGATCGCGGGCTGCTTCTACGGATCGGGCAATCCGGCCGCCGAGATGCCGGAGCTGATCGGCATGCTGATGGACGGGCAGCTGGACGTGGCCGGCGCCGTGTCCGACTTCACCGACCTGGACGGGATCGAGGCCGCCTTCGAGCGGCTGCGGCGCGGTCAGGGCGCGCGGACGGTGGTCGTACTGGACGAGGATGCGGCCGGCCTGCCTTAGCGCCTCCCGAACGGCGCCGGAGGAGGGATGAGCACCTCGTCCGGCAGTTCGCCGTACGCCTCGCCGGAGTCCCGGGTCGTCTGCTCGACGCTGGCTCCGTACCTGGCGGCGGTCTCGTCGGCGATCCACTCCACCTTCCGGCTGGGATCGGGGCCGCCGAACATCAGGATCACGCACGGTCCGTCGCCGGCTCCGACCGTGATGTGAGCGGTTCCCGGTGGCGAGTGCAGGAAGTCCCACTGGCGCATCGGCCGCTCTTGGCGCTCCACCAGCGCCAGACACTCGCCGCTGAGCACGACGAACCCTTCCTGGGCGGCTTCGGCGTGGTAGTAGCCGTTGGTCTCGCCAGGCTGCAACACATGAATGTGAATGCCGACGACCGGCTCGGCGCCGGACACCCTCGCCCAGTCGAGGTCGCGCCACACCCCGAAGCCGGGCACCGTCTCCCACGGCATCTCACCGAGATTGAGGATGAACCAGCCTTCACCGGCCGGCAGCCGGCCCTCCGTCGTCTCGTCGATCTGAGCTTCGCGCACGTGTGATCCCTCCTTCAGTACGCCGGCGGGTAGCGCAGCATCCAGGGCCGCAGCCGCTGCAGTAGCTCGACGCGGGCGGGGTCGACCGCCCGCACCGCCGCGCCAGCCGATGCGGCCACCTCGGCGCCGAGCGCGTCCATGTCGACGTGCAGCGGCCGGCCGTCCTGCGCGAGCATCCGCCCGCCCACCAGCACCTGCCGTACGTGCCCGCGCCGGGCGCGGGCCACCACCAGGTCGTGGTAAGGGACGGCCGGCGAGGTGTAGACCCCGCGCATGGCATTCAGGTCGAGCACGACCGCGTCGGCCTGGTACCCTGGCTCCAGCCTGCCGACCTGGCCCTCGAGCCCGGCGATGCGGGCTCCGCCCTCCCACGCCATCCGCAGGATGTCGCGCGCATCGAGCAGTGGATCCGGCCCCTCCCACACCCGCTGCGTGATGTGCGCGGCCCGCACCTCGCTGAGCATGTCGTCGTCATCGTCGAGCGTCATGTCGTCGCTGCCCAGGCCGACGGCGACGTCACGCGCCACCAGGCGCCGCACCGGCGCGATGCCGCAGGCCAGCCGCAGGTTCGAGGAGCAGTTGTGGGCGACCATCGCGCCGCGCTCGGCCATCAGGTCGATGTCCGCATCGCGCAGATAGACGCCGTGGGCGATCGCCGTGCGGTCGCCCAGCACACCCCGATCGGCCAGCCGGCGGAGCTCGTTGCCTGCATGGACATCATCTCCCCAGGCCAGCTGGCGACGGCTCTCGAGCGCGTGCAGGTGCACGCCGATGCGAAGCGTCGCGGCCGCCTCGCCGACGGCATCGACCAGCGCGTCGGACGCCCACTGTGGTGCCGCGATCGACAGCTGGACGCCGATCATCTCGTCGCCGGCGAGCCGCCGGTGCAGCTCGGTGACGGCGTCGATGTAGACGCTGTTCGGTATGCGGGGGCCGTCCACGAGCGCCCGCGCGGGGCCGGAGAGGTCGTCGGGCAGGCTGTCGATGAACCGCGCGTCATCGTCGTAGACGAAGGAGGCGCGGTCACGCCAGTAGGGCGCGAGCGCGGTGCGAAGCCCGGACTCACGGTGGGCGGCGACCGCTCCCTCGAGCTCTGCCAGGTAGCCGCCGGCGGGATCGTCGCCGTAGCCGTGTTTGGCGGGGAAGTGCGAGTGCACGTGCGTGGTCACCCCGCTGGTCAGCATCAACATCGACTTGTAGAGCGTGGTCAGGTAGGCGTCCACGGACGGCAGCGCGTGCATCAGCGCCATCCACGGCTCGAACGGCTCGTCCACGAACCCCATCTGGAAGGTGGACACGCCCTCGGCGTGCTGATGGGCGTTGACCAGCCCCGGCATCACCAGCATGCCGGGGCCACCGGCGCGGCGCGCCTGCGGGTGCGCGGCCGCGAGCTCGCCGGCATCGCCCAGCGCGGTGACGATGCCGTCGCTGACGAGCACGGCCGCGTCTGCGATCGGCTCGCCCGCGGCCGACGGAACAACGACCGTCCCCTCGATCAGGAGCTCGCCGGCGGCGCTGTCAGCGGAGTGCATCGGGTGAGTATGGCAGCCGATACACTCGCCGATCATGACCACCATCCGGGCCGCGGTGCTGGAGGGAGTCGGGGGCGACCTCGAGGTGCAGGAGCTTGACCTGGCACCCCCGCGGGCCGGCGAGGTGCAGGTGCGGCTGCTGGCAAGCGGCGTCTGCCATAGCGATCTGAACGCCATCGACGGCACGGCCGAGACCCACTGTCCGGCGGTGCTCGGGCACGAGGGGGCGGGCGTGGTCGAGGCGGTCGGTGACGGCGTGACGCGGGTCGGGGTGGGCCAGCACGTGGCGCTCTCGTGGGCGCCGTCGTGCGGCCGTTGCGCGGAGTGCCTGGACGACCTGCCGCACCTGTGCGGTACAGCCTGGCCGATGATGGCGCAGGGCACGCTACTGGACGGCACAACGCGGCTGTCGCGCGGCGGCGAGCCCGTCTACCACTACTCGTTCATCTCGTCGTTCGCCGAACGGACGGTGCTGCCGGAGGCGTCGTGCGTACCGATTCCGGAAGACGTGCCAGCCGAGGTGGCCGCGCTGGTGGGCTGTGCGGTCACAACCGGGATCTGCGCCGTCTGGCGCAGCGGGCAGGTGCGCGCCGGCCAGCGCGCCGCCGTGATCGGCTGCGGCGGCGTCGGCCTGTCGGCGGTGATGGGCCTGGCCGCCGTGGGCGCGGCGCCGATCATCGCCGTCGACCTGCATGAGGGACGGCTTGAGGCGGCGCTGTCACTGGGGGCAACGGACGCCGTCCAGGCCGCGGCCACCGCGGAGGAGACGGCGGAGCGGGTGCGAGAGGCATCGGCCGGCGGGGTCGACGTGGCGATCGAGGCCACCGGCCGCAGCGATGCGATGCGCGCCGCGTTCCTCTCGACGCGTCGCCGCGGTACGGCGGTGCTGATCGGGATCCCGGCCGAGGATGCGGTGCTGGAGCTGCCGGCGCTGTCGATCCCGCGCATGGAGCGGCGCGTGATGGGAGCGCTGTACGGCTCGGCCCGGCCGGAGCGCGACTTCGTCGTGATCCTCGACCAATACGCGCGGGGACGGCTGCCGCTCGACCGGCTGATCTCACACCGGCTGCCGCTGGACGGGATCGGCGAGGCCTTCGACCTGCTGCGATCGGGCAGCGGCCGCAGAGTCGTGCTCGATCTGGCGGACCAGCCCTAGCCGATCGACCGGCGCAGGAACCGACCGCGACCGGGCTCGCCCAGCCACTCGCCGCGGTCGGCGATCACCTGACCGCGGCTGATCGTGACGACCGGCCACCCGCGCACGTCCTGCCCGTCGTAGGTGGAGTGATCGATGTCCGAGTGCAGGACGGCGGCCGACAGCCGCCTCGTCGCTGCGGGGTCGAACAGCACGATGTCGGCATCGCGCCCGGGCTCCAGCCGGCCCTTCTGCGGCAGCCCGTGCAGCCTGGCCGGCGCGGTGCAGCAGACGTCGACCCAGCGCTGCAGGTCGATGCGGCCGTCCAGCACCCCGCGGTCGTGCATCAGCGCCAGCCGCACCTCCACCCCGCTCGTGCCGGACTGGTGCCGCAGCCGGCCCGACTCGTCGGACACCCTGCGGCGGGGCCCGTGGTCGGTCGAGACGACGTCGAGCGTGCCCTCGGCCAGCGCCCGCCACAGCGCGTCGCGGTGCTCCCGCGGCCGCAGCGGCGGCGTGCCCATGAACTGCGGCGCCAGCTCGGGATCGAGGTAGAGCTCGTCACCCAGCAGCAGGTGATGCAGGAGCGCCTCACCGAAGGCGACCTGGCCGGCGTCACGCGCACGCCGCAGCTCGGCCAGCGAGTCGGTGGTGGTGAGGTGGAACAGCAGCAGCCGGCAGCCCGCCAGCCGGGCCAGCGCCAGTGCCCGATGTGCGGCCTCCCCCTCCATCACGGGCGGGCTGATGGACGGGTACCAGCGCGGGTCGGTGCGGCCAAGTTGCTCCAGCTCACGCGACAGCTCGGCCACGATGGCGCCGTTTTCCGCGTGGACGACGGCCATGCCGTCGTTCTCGGCGATCCGCTGCATGGCCCGGAAGATGATGTCGTCAGGCAGCTGGTAGGTCTCGTAGGTCATGAACATCTTGACCGTGGGCACACCCTCGCCCATCACCGCCGAGATCTCGTCGACCCGCGCCAGCGACGGCTCGCGCAGGTTCAGGTGCAGGCCGTAGTCGATCGGGCAGTGGCCGTCGGCCTCGGCTCTCCGCTTGCGGAAGCCCTCCATCAGGGGCGTGCCCGGCTCCACCTGGGCCTGGTCGATGATCGTCGTGACGCCGCCGAAGGCCGCCGCGGTACCGCCGGTCTCGAATGTGTCGTCGTACACGTGCAGCGGCCGGTCGGTTCGCATGTGCACGTGGCCGTCGACCGCTCCCGGGATCACGTACAGCCCATCCGCGTC
>DATIOK010000226.1:0-4047 GCA_035473255.1 Gaiellales bacterium | reverse complement strand
TGCACCGTTCGCGGCCGCAGCGTGAGCACGGTCGGCAGCCGGTTGAAGATCATGAACGCCAGCGGCAGCCCGATGATCGTGAGCGCGATCAGGTAGGCGAGCACGTTGACCAGCCCCGTCAGCCACCAGCCGATGAAGATGAACCAGATCGCGCGCACGAGCAGGGGCGGCCCGTCGCTGTGCCTGGCGATCACCACCGGCGATGAGGCGGCGACGGTTGCCGGACGTTGGTCGGGCCGAGGTGTCTGGTCGTCCCTGATGACCGGATCCTACGCCGCGCGCGGCTCGAACCTGTGTGGCGCCCGGACGCGGATCCGCCGCCACGTAAGCGCCGTCACCGGTAACCACCTCGTCACCGCTTCACAACCGGATCTCACCCCCCGCCCGGCCCGCGTCCGAGCACGATCCGGCAAGCGATAGATAGAGCCATCGGAAGGGGAGGTTCCCATGTTCAGGTTGAAGCCGACAGCCGGGTTCGTGCTGGCCGCCGCCGTACTGGCCGTGACCAGCACGGCCGCGTCATACGGCGCGACGGCGCGCCCGTCCCAGACGTCCGCCGCGAAACCCGCCCAGCACGTGCTCCTGATCTCGGTGGACGGACTGCACCAGTCCGATCTGCGCTGGTGGATCCGCCACCACCCCGACAGCGTGCTGGCACGGATCGCGCACAGCGGCACGCAGTACACCAACGCTGCCACCCCGATTTCCTCCGACTCCTTCCCCGGTCTCGTCGCCCAAGTCACCGGCGGCGACCCGCGCACCACGGGCGTGTACTACGACGACAGCTACAACCGCCGCCTGCTGCCACCCGGCAGCTCATGCGCGCCCGGCCAGACCAGCGGCCTCGGCACCGAGGTCACCTACTTCGAGGTTCTGGATCGCAACCTGAACTCGATCGACGCCGGCGCCGGCATCCCGAACCTCTACCCGGGCCTCCCCACCAGCGTGCTTGCGCTGCCCGGCCGCGTCTCCCAGATCGAGCAGCGGATGATCGACCCCGGCCAGCTCCCGATCAATCCCGCCACCTGCAAACCGGTTTACCCGCGGCAGTACTTGCGCGTGAACACCATCTTCCAGGTCGCCCACGATGCCGGCATGCGCACCGCGTGGGCCGACAAGCACGCGGCCTATGAGCTGATCAGCGGCCACTCCGGGCGCGCCATCGACGACCTGTTCACGCCCGAGATCAACAGCTCCACAACCGATCCCTCACTGCCGGCCGGGCCCGGCCCCGACTGGACCACGAACAACCGCGACACCCAGTTCTTCGACGCGATCAAGGTGCGGGCGATCCTGAACGAGATCGACGGCCGCGACCACAGCGGCCGCTCACATCCAGGAGTGCCCGGCATCTTCGGCATGAACTTCCAGTCGGTCTCGACCGCCGAGAAGCTGCCCCTCTCGCCGATCAACGGCGTCGAGCGCACCGGCGGATACCTGCACCGCGGCGGCCGCTGGGTGCCGGGGCCGGTGCTGCGGGACGCGCTCGGCTTCGTCGACCGCCAGCTGGGGCTGATGGTCGACCGGCTGTCCCGGCGCGATCTGCTCGAGAACACCGACATCGTGATCTCGGCCAAGCACGGCCAGTCGCCGATCGAGACGTCGTCGCTGAAGCGGATCGATGACGGCAACGTGATCGACGCCCTCAACGCCGCCTGGCAGGCCCGCGGGCACAGCGACAACCTGGTCGCGTTCGCGATCGACGACGACGCCATGTACATCTGGCTGTCGCACCGCTCGCCGCAAGCGCGGCGGTTCGCGAGCCGGTTCCTGCTCGGCTACTCGCAGCCGGCCTCGGCGATGGCGGCCACCGACTACGCCGGCAACCCGGTCGGCTTCACCGCCTCGGGGCTGAAGCGGGTGCTGGACGGGCCGTCGTTCTTCGGCGTGCCGCGCGGCGACGCTCGGGTGCCCGACCTGATCGGGGTCGTGCAGCACGGCGTCGTCTACACCGGCCACACCGCCAAGATCGCCGAGCACGGCGGTCAGGACGCACAGGATCGCCACGTGCCGCTGCTCGTCTGGGGGCACGGCCTGGCACACGGCCTGGTCGCGACTCACGTCGAGACGACCGAGATCGCGCCCACCATCCTGGACCTGCTCGGGCTCGATCCAAGCGCACTGCAGGCGGTGCGGGCGCAGGGCACACCGGTGCTGCCACACCAGTAGCGCCGCGCACCAGGTGCCCGGGCCGATCGGAGCGGCCCGGGCACCTACCATCCCAGCGTGATCCGACGGCTGCTCACCCGCTACCGGCGCGGCAATCCCCTCCAGAGCATCTGGCTGGGCGCGCTGCTGGCCTCGCCGGTGTGGGTGAACACGCTCGTCTACCGTCCCACATCGTCGGCCGGCACGCTGCTGCTGCTGGGAGGCTCGCTGGCCGGCGGCTACGTGATCGCGCGGGTGTTCCTGGGCAGCGTCTCGGCCGACCTCGAGGAGGTGCGCGCCCAGAACCTGTGGCTACAGGAGCGGGCACAGCGCGCCGACGCGGACTTCGCCGCGCACCCGATCAGCGTCGCGGTCTCAGACGAGGAGTTCGCGGCCATCGTCGAGGCCGAGCTGGCGGCGCTGCCGCCCTGGATCGGCGCGGGGATCACGCAGCGAAACGTGGCCATCACCGTCGAGGAGGAGCGCGCCGGCGAGCCGCGCGTGTTCGGCGTCTACCAGTCGCAGCGACGCGGCAGCGACGTGATGTCCGAGATCACGCTCTACCGGCGGCCGATCATGCGCGTGTCGGGCGATCGCGCCGCACTGCATCGCCAGATCCACGACACGCTGCTGCACGAGCTCGGCCACATGTTCGGGATGAGCGAGACCGACCTCGACCACTTCACGATCGGCAACAACCCGCGGCCCGACGCCGAGCCGGTGCACCCGCCGCCCGGCGAGCCCGCCTAGCCCCGCTGCAGCAGCCGCACGTCCGACACCAGCCGCGAGATCGCAAGCGGCGGTAGGAACCCGGCCCGCTCGTCGCCCTGCCCGTCGATCACGTAGACCGCCATGCTGTGCGCGATGTCGGTGGCGGTCGGCTGCACGCCGATGCCGTACGCGCGCCACACGGGCGCGAGCTGTACCGGCGTCCCCATCAGCCACTGCCAGTGCCCATGCCAGCCCCACTTGCGGGCCGCGGCCGCCACGGTATGCCGCGTGTCGGCGGGATCGACGCTGACGATGATCAGCCGCACCGGCCGCCCCCCCAGGCGCCGCTCCACCACGCCCAGCTGGTGGCCCTCGATCGGGCACAGCGTCGTGCACTTGGAGTCCAGGAACGTCAGCAGCAGCGGCCGTCCGCGCAGCGACGCGA
This sequence comes from Gaiellales bacterium, assembly GCA_035473255.1. GTDB lineage: Bacteria > Actinomycetota > Thermoleophilia > Gaiellales > JAICJC01 > JAICYJ01. The sequence goes on along the minus strand of DATIOK010000226.1, from coordinate 743 downwards.
GCGACACCGAGCGGCCGCGCTGGTCGGTCAGGTCGAAGCCGGGTGCGGGCCGCGCCCCCGCCTTCCAGACCGCGTCGCCGTTCACCGCCGCGCCGGGCGCCGCCGCGCCGCTCCCCGAGCTGGGGCCGTAGCGCGTTGCCGCAAGGGCCAACGCCGCGCCGCTCACGATCAGCAGCACGCTGGCGGCCGCGGCCAGCCGCCGGCGCCGGGTCAAAACACGCGCCGCCGCAGCGCCCAACCCCACAGCAGCACGACCGCCAGCAGCGCCAGCGGCACCACAAGCGTCAGTGCCGCGCCGGCCGAGACGTCGCTCGGTATGTCCGCGATACTCACTCAGGCCCCCCTCTCTCGCACGGCCGCGATCCGGTGACGTCTCCTTCGGCGGCCGGGATTCTCATCGCCGACCCAGTTATAAATCAGCCAGAACACGGCCAGCGAGTAGGCCAGCGAGCCCGGCCCCCACATGATGCCGGCGGCGATCTGCTGGTCGGCCAGCGCGGACACCCCGCCCGGCCGGTGCGCCGCCTCCACGTACGGCTGGTACAGCGCCACCGGCCAGTAGGCCAGCACCGCCGCGAGCAGCCAGCCGGCAACCGTGGCCACCGAGACGTACAGCGTCAGCTGGATCGGATCCAGCGTCGGTCGGATCGGCGCCGTGTCGATCACCTGCTCCCAGAACAGGATCGCCGTGGCCAGCATCGTCAGGTGCTCGAGGTCGTGCACGCTCTGGTGGCGCAGCGCCA
>DATIOK010000225.1:0-10217 GCA_035473255.1 Gaiellales bacterium | reverse complement strand
CGATAGGACGACTGGTCAACCTTTCAGCCTGCGGCCAGGCTTCGCGTATCGCTACAAATGAGACGCGAGGGAACAATCGATCTGCGTGGATAACGCACATCAATCCGACAACGCGCCGACGCGCCAGATCGACGGATCTTGAGCGGCGTCGCACCTCCGAGTCTCCACACTGCCAGTACCATTTCGGGTGCCGTTGGTTGGCGTCGGTTGATCTTGGCAAGTGCATGAAGCCCTTGTATTTCTTGGCCTTCAGCGAGCGCGGCAGCGTTGGCCAGCGATGGCTTGCTGTGGACGTTTGCGGACTTCTTGCGGACAGCTTGCGGACTAACGAAGATCAACATCTAACTCATCACTGTGCCGGCCCAGCCCGGCGATGTGGAGGTGTTGCGTGCGGTCGCGGTCGCTTCGCGCAAGCGGCCGGTTGGTGTTTGTTCATCGATGACCGTGGTGGGCGCGGTGGTTCTCCCAAACCGCGCGATGTTGGGTGCCGCTACATTGTGATTCGACGTCGGCCATGATCAACGGCAAGACCAGCAGCACCCGACATTGCGGGTCGCTCCGGTCGCCGCTATCCGCAATCGCGTCCGGTCAGCGCCGGCCGAAGCACTGCCGGGAGCCGGCGCGTTCAGACCACTGTCGTGGCTGTCGTCAACAACGGGCCGCCTACCTTGACGGCCCGGGTCAGAGATGGTGCGCTGCCCGTGCTGGCAGCGGCCGAGTACGGTCACGGGCCAGGAACCAGATGGTCCAGCCGACCGCGGCCGGAAGTGCGAAGCTGATCAGCCGGTAGAGCAGCACAGCGGCGGCGGCCGAGGCGGTCGGTATCCCGCCGTTGATCAGGGCCAGGATCAGTGCACCGTCGACTGTGCCAAGTCCTCCGGGCAGCAGCTGCAGGGCTCCGGCAGCCGCGTCGGCTGCGTAAGCGATCAGGATCACCCGCGGGCTGAGGTCGGTGATGCCGGCGGCGTGGCAGACCAGTACCAGGCAGGCCACGTCCGCCGCCCAGTTCAGTGCGGCGTAGCCGACGGCGGCCAGCCAGTCGACGGTGCTGGGCCGGATCGCCACCAGCTGCTCGACGTAACGGTGCACGCGTTCACCACCGGCGGCCGGCTCCCGGCGTCGCAGCCGATTCACCGCCCGGCGCGCCCAGTTGCCCACCGCGGTGAGCAGATCGGGACGCCGCGTCGCGGCGCGGACCACCAGCCCCGTCGCCAACACCGCGCCGACCGCCACCGCCACAGCCAGCGTGCCGGCGGTCCCGGTGCCAACCAATAACGCGGCGGCAACACCCAGCACGGCGAACGTGGCATAGCTGACCAAGCCAGCTACAACGATCACCCAGCCGGCCAGCGGACCACTTGCTCCAAACCGGCGCAGCCGCTGAAAGCTGTAACCAATGGCCAGCGCCGAACCCGCCGGCAACGTCGCACTCAATGCGTTCGCGGCCAATACCATCCCCGCCACCCGACGCAACCGCGTGCGCAGCCCGCCGGCCTGCAGCATCCGCTGATAGATCGCGGCGAAGGTTGCCAGCGAACACACCTCGGATGCCACCGCAAGCAGCAGCAACGACCACGTGACATGGGCCAGCACAGCCCCGACGTCGCTCAGGTGCCGAGCCAGCAGTATTGCCTCGACGGTGAGCAGCGCAACGGCCAGCAGCCCGATCAGATAGCGCACCGTGCGGCTGCCGGCCACCGCCCAGGCCGGCCGGCGCTGACCGGGCAGATCCTCGACCAACCGCTCGACCGTCATCCCCGGCAACGATACGGAGGAACTGTCACCACGATGTGCCGAGACTCCACGGGGCGTAGCAGTCAGCCGCGCCTGAACCGCACTGAGTTTGGTAGAGGCTGGGTTTATTGAGCACCGGCCTCGGCGAGGTCCGGTGGTTGAGCGTAGTAGAGGGTTCCCTTTCGACCGGCGGGATCATGCTGATCTCACCGTGCAGGCGCCGGTGGTTGACCAGTCGAGGTATTCGAAGATCGCGAACTCGAGTTGCTCGAAGGTGCGCCACGGACCGCGGCTGCCGCTTTGAGGATCTCATTGGCTCGCCCCAACTCCGCGACCTCACGGCGCAGCTTCTTGATCTCCGCGGCCTCCTCGCTGGTCAGCCCGGGCCGCTGCCCACCGTCGACCTCCGCGCGCCGCACCCACTTACGCAGCGTCTCCGACGACGCACCGATCTTGGCCGCCACGGACTCGATCGCAGCCCATTGCGACGGATAGCTCGGCCTCGCCTCGAACACTATCCGCACCGCCTTCGCCCGCTGCTTCGGCGAGAACCTGCTACCTGGCATGACTCCATCCTCACGGATCGGAGCCTCTACAAAACCCAGGTCGATTCATAACCCCGTGTCCTGCCAACGGAGGGAAGGTCAGGCGGGTGCCCAAGGCGAGGCGCGTGTCGGTTCACGCAACCCGATGTTTCGTGTGTGCATGCCTTTCCGATGGTAGGGGCAGGACGGCTGCAATCCCTTGGAATGTCTAGAAGAGTGTTGCGCTTCGGCGGTTGCGTTTCCTTTTGGCCATCGGCGGCGGGCGGTGACTACAGCTCAGCGGCGTCCAGCGGTGGGTCGGAACGTCGGTGGTGGTGCTCACACCGCGGGGTCGCTGCTGAACCGTGGGGAACGGCCAGCGCGTATCCAGGGATACACCTTGGAGGCAAACCATGATCACCTATGCGCGAGGCGCCACGCCGCGCGCCACACCTGCGCCCGACCCGGTCAGCGGGCGGCCGCGCCGCGGGCGCCGCATCGCGATCTTCTCTGCCCTCACCGGCACCGCGCTGGTCGCGGCGGCCTGCAGCAGTGGCGGTACCCACACCACGCACCCGACCGCCTCGGCGATCCCGCCGATAGCTTCGGCGCCGGCCGCGCCCGCCCGGGCGCCTGCGGCGGCCAGGCTGCTGGGCACCGCCCGGACCGGCGTGGGTCAGATCCTGGTCGACGGCCATGGCAAAGCGATCTACGTGTTCACCGCCGACAAACTCGGGCGGTCGGTCTGCGTCGGCGGCTGCCTGCAGTTCTGGCCGATCGTGCCCGCGCCGGCGATACTGCCAACCCAACTGACCGGCATCACCCTCGGCGCGCTGGCCCGCCCCGACGGCGGGCGGCAGCTGACCGTCGACGGATCTCCGGTCTACACCTTCGCCCGCGACACCCGTCCGGGCAGCATCGCCGGGCAGGGCAGGCAACTGGCTGGCGGCCGCTGGTGGGTTCTCACCCCGGCCGGCACGCCGATCACCGCCGGGGGCCCCGTCGCCTCTCCCGTCCCGGCACCGGCCCCAACCACATCAGCACCACCGGCCGCGGCCGTCCCGGCGCCGGCACCCGCACCGATGACACCGACGCCGCCCGCGCCGGCCGCCGGTCTCCCGCACAACGACGGTGACGCCGACAACAACGGCGGCCCGAATGACGGCGACGGGAACATCTGAATCATGATCGGCGACCACCTTGCACCCCGCCGTCCGGACAGAGCGATGAGGGCCTTGCTGGGCGGCGGCCGGCTGGCCGCCGCCCTAGTCGCCGTGGCAGCGGTAGCAGTGGCGACCGTGGTGGTCGCGGCGGGGATGACCGGCGGTGGCCGCCCCCACCCGCCGACCGTCGCGCCGGCCGGATTCTCCTGGCTGACCGCCCGGCCGGCCCCGGCAAGCTGGCCAAGGATCAGCCTGCCCGACGGCACGGCGACCCTCGCCGCCCCCCCGTCCTTGGTGGAGATTCACGGCGACCCCGGCACGGTCTCGGTCGGCCTGCCCGCCGCCTCCGGTGACCTGGTGTACCTCAACGCCACCCCCCGGCAGGGCGCGGAAACCCTGCCCGACTGGGCCGAGTTCCGCATCGATCACCTGCGCGACGAGAACGCGACTACCGCCACCATCGACGCCCACGCCGAACACCTGACCTTCCTCGGCGGCACCGGATCGTGCGTCCTCGACGACTACGTCACCCGCGTCGGCACCCACCACTACCGCGAGATCGCCTGCCTGGTGCAGGGCGCCCACGCCGCCAGCGTCCTCATCGCGGCAACCCCTACCGCCACCTGGGACCGCTACCAGCCGGTGCTCGAACAGGCCGTCAACGCCTACACCGTCCGATGAGCGCCGGCCCGTCACAGGGTGAGGTGTGTGGTTTCGCGATCTTGAAACACTGAGATCTGGCGGCACGGGTGGCGATTGCGTCGCAGCGAGGGCTCCGGAGCGATGAAGCCGCGCCGCGTCGCATGTGATCACGGCATGAACGAATTTCGTGGCTCAGATCGGGTTGCCGTCCCCATCCCTGTCGAAGGGTGGATGGCTGAGGGGGCCGCGACGCCGCCGCGTGCCATGTGTGGCGGGGCCGGACCTTGACCTCTCGGAGGCGATGGCGCGTAGCGTGCCCTTGTGTCTGCAAGCTTTGTGGGCCGGGCCGCGGAGGTGACGGGACTCGCGGGGCTGTGGGGGCGGGCGGACGACCTGGCGGGGCCCACGGTCGCGCTGGTGTTCGGGCGGCCGGGGGAAGGCAAGACGCGGCTGCTCGCCGAGGTCTGCAAGCGGGCGGCCGCCGGCGATGTGGTCGCTGTCCACGGCTACGAGCCCGAGTCGGGGGTCTCGCTGGCGTCCGCACGAGATCTGCTGGCGACGCTGTCGAGCGGGGTCGAGGGCTCGCTGCTGCAGCGTTTGCTGACCGGTTCTACCGCACCGACCGAGACCCTGCAGCTGTTCGAGGCGGCGTTCCAGGCGCTGCGGAGCCGCCGGGCGCTGCGGCTGGTCGTCGACGACCTGCAATGGGTGGATCCGACGTCGGCAGCGCTACTGCATTACCTGGTCCGGGCAGCCGAGGGAGTTGGTAACCCGCTCACGTTGCTTGCGGCCGGACGCCCCACCGTCGCCTCGACGCGCCTGGCCGCTGCGCTGGGCGGTGTTCTCTCCGATTCCGACCGTCTGCTGCGGATCGAACTCGGCCCCCTCGACCGTGTCGCCGGCGCCCGGCTGGCCCAGGAGCTGGCCCCCGATCTGGACGAGCGCGACGCTGTGCAGTTGTGGCAGCAGGCCGACGGCTCTCCGTTCTGGATCGAAGAGCTGGCCCGCTCGCGCGGCGACAACCCGGCCGGCGGCGAGCTCGGCTTCCGGCTGCGTGGTCTCTCCGGCGACGCAGCTGCGGTCCTGGCCGTCCTTGCTGCGGCCGGTCGGCACCTGGAGCGGGCGGCCCTCGCTGAGCTCGGCGGATGGCCTGTGGCGGGGGTCGACCGGGCCGTCGATGACCTCGGCGCTCTCGGTCTGGTGACGGAGGCAGGCAGCGCCGTTGCGGTGGCTCACGACCTGATCCGGGCCAGCATCGCCGATCGTCTGCCTCGGGAGACCCTGCGCCAGGGGCACGAGCGACTCGCCCGATGGCTTGCAGGGCAAGCGGACGACGCCGCCCTGTTGGAGGCAATCGGGCACGGCCGCCGCGCCGGCGTGCCGGTGCTCCACCCGGCGCTGCGCCTCGCCGGGTCGCCTCGCCGGCGCCTGCTGGGGTCAGACGGGCTGTGCCTGCTGCGGTCGGTCGCCGCGGAGACCGATGTGGGCACACCCGAGGGCGCCGCGCTCGACCATGCGACGGCGCAGCTGGCGACCGAGCTCGGCGAGCACGAGGTGGCCCTCGCGGCGTGGTCGGGAATCGCCAGGCGCGCCCGCGACGCGTCTGGCGGGGCCGAGGCGACCCTGGCTGCGGCGCAGTCAGCGCTGCAGCTGGGGCGCACGGCCGAGGCCGAGAGGCTCATCGACCAGGCGGCCGACGCCTCCACCGCCGGGACCGGGGTCGAGGTCGAAGCGATGGCCTCCGTCGCGCAGCTGTGGCTGTACCTGCGCCACCGCATTTCGCAAGGGGAGGACGCCGCCAACCGCGCCGTCCAGGCGGCGCGGCGGCTCGCCGACGGGACCGGCGGCGCCCGCAACCTGTCTGGGCCCGACCGGCAGGCCTACCTGCACGCGCTGCTCGAGGGCGCGGAGGCCGCCATCTTCGCCGACCGTCCGGCGGACGTCCTGGCGCTCACCGACGAGCTGGCGGCCGCGACGACGTCCGAGGACGGCCGGGTCCGGCTGCGCGCGCTGGCCGAGGGAAGCCTGGCGCTGCGGTGGATGGGCCGCAACGCCGACGCCGAGGCGCGCCTGCGGGTGGCCTGGGCGGAGGCCCGAGCGGAGGCGCTGCCGCGGGCAACCGTCGAGGTCGGCGCGCTGCTCGCCCTGGTGCTGCACTCCCGCGGCCGGCTGGCCGAGGCGGCTCAGGTCGTCAAGGAGTGCGAGGAGCTGGGACGACGGCTGGCCGAGTACTGCCCGTCACGGGCGATCACCGTGACCATCCGCCACCTCCTCCAGGCGTCGGGCGGCGACTGGAGCGGCGCGGTGAACGGCCTGCGGCTGGCCGCGGAGGCAGAGGAGACCGCGCATTATCGGTTCCAAGCCCACCTGGAGCGGGCGCCGCTGCTGGCCCGGTACGACCCACGGCGCTCCGCGGCCGAGGTCCAGTCCGGCACCCTGGCCGCGCTGGCCGATGCCACCGAGTCAGGCTGTCGCCGCTGCACCCTGGAGGCGAGGGCCCGCGGCGCCGAAGCGCTCGCCCGGGTGGGCGACCCGGGGGGCGCGCGGGAGCTGCTGAGCGCCTTCCACCCGGATCCGGTGTCGGGCAGTCGGGTGCTGCACTGGTACGGGGCCCGGGCCCGGGCTGCGCTCCTGATCGCTGAGGGGGAGACCCTTGAGTCGGTAGTGACGGCGTGGGACGAGGTCGTGGCCGAGGCCGATCGGTGCGGATTCGTGCTGGAGGCGCTCTGGGCCCGGATCGATCTCGCCGCCGTGCTCGCGGGCGGGGACCGTGCCCGTGCGGCGGCGGTGCTGAGAGAGGCCGGGGTGGCCGCCGACGCCATGGGCGCGCGCACCGAGGCCCAGGCCGTGGATCGAGGGCTGCGGGCGCTCGGGGTGCGTACCTGGTCTCGAGCCGGCGGAACGGGACTCGAGCTGACCGCCCGGGAACGGGAGATCGCCGCCCGGGTGGCTGCGGGCGCCGGCAACGCCGAGATCGCGGCCGCGATGTTCCTGTCCCGCAAGACCGTCGAGCGGCACGTCTCCAACGTCCTGGCCAAGTGCGGGCTGCGCAACCGGGCCGAGTTGGCCGCTGCGTGGGCGGGCGGGGCCGACTCCGCCCGTCGACCTGAGGGAGTTCACCGATGAACCGCCACCCGCCTGGTTCCTAACGTCAACCTCCGGCGGCCCCGCCCTGGGGACGCGTGAAGGAGGAAATCGCGATGAGGAGCACGCGAGCGGCGGCAGTGGTGGCGGCGGGAATTCTGGCGATCGGGGCGGCGGGGACGGCCGCGGCGTCGACGGCCGCCGCCGCATCGGCTGAGAGCCCGAACACCTGCATCTCGATGAACGGCGGCGACTGGAACGCGTGCAACGTCGGCAACGCCGGCCGCGGTGACCTCGCGTACGTGCCCCTACCACGCGACCCGCATTCAGTTGCCCTGTGCATCCAGCGCAACCGAGGAGATGCGATCGCATGCCGGGTCGGGAGCGTCGACGGCATTTACCCCAGATGATGCCAACGCCGCGGGGCATGCGCGCCCCGCAGGCGAACCTCTGAACGGCCTGACTCCCTGCCGGGCCGCGGCCGGGCGCACCGTTCGGTGACTCGTCGCGGAGCACTCGACGCGGGCGTCGTCGCTGTCGCCGTTCCTCCCCGTATCGGCATCCGCCAAGCTCTCCCCATCATCCTGCGTTCCCGACACATCCCCGTTCAGAGGCGGCAGGAGATGGCGGCCGGGGGCGATGATCCCTCGAAGCCGACGTCGGCCGGAATGTGCACGCCTCCAAGGACGAGCTGCTTGCGGGGTACCAGCCGGTGGATGTCGTGCCCCAGACCGGTCCGATACAGATGGCCTTTCGCGTCCGATGCCACCGCTCGGACTCTAGTGGGTCCGCTCGGCGAGTCGTGCCTGCGTACGCGCGATCGCCGCGGCGAGTGCCGGCTCACTGGCGATCATGCTCCGTGTCACGACACTGTCCGCGTCGTAGCGGTTGGTTATTTCGGCGATGCGTTCCTGAAGCGTGAGCCGCTCGCCGTTTGGCCCGGCTGTCGCGTCGGCGGTCCAGAGCACGTCCTGCTCGATGCCGTCGTTGTCGGCGAACTCGGCGTTGAGCTGTTCTACCAGGCCGAGCATTTCTGCTTGCAGGGCGGCGTACGTGTGGCGGGCGACAAGGGCGCACACCTGGACGTCCCAGCCGTGGTCGCGTAGATAGCGGGCGCCGTCGAGCGGGTGGAAGCCGGTATCGCGGACCGCCGGCGCGTATCCGAGGTCGTGCAGCCACACGGCGGAGACGGTCAGGCTCGTGTCGATGCCGATCGCGTCGCAGAGCCTCGTCGCTTCGGCCGCGACAGCTTGAACATGCAGCCAACGCTGCGGAAGCGTCACCGCCAGGTGATGCTGGGCCAGCTTTCGCGCCTCGTCCTCGCCCACTGCTTCATGCTGGCACACGGGGCCGGTTGGACGTCGTGGTCCGGCGCGCGCTGCGGACCAGCCGGGCCAGGTCGGCGTCACCCACGCCGCAGCGTCAAGCACGCAGGTCCACCTCATCTCCTACGGTCGGCGCGGCGCCGGAGGTGCCCGCTGAGCAACCGAAAATCTCGTTCAGGAACGACTCTTAGTGCCGATTTGGATGCCGTCATCCACACTGTGCGGGCAGCACCGTCAGCCCGCTCCAGTGCAGGGTCGCCGACAGGGGTAGGCCAGACGCTCTCTGATCCTGGTGCCGATGATGACCGGGCTGCCGAGTTGCGCCTGGGTCGTCGCGTCGTGCGGCGGTTGGACCTGGTCGAGCGGCCACGCGGCCGTGACGTGGCCGGAGCAGTCCTACGCGTCGGGTCCGGCGGCGGCGAAGCTGTATGGATTGTTGAGTTGGGCCAGCGCGAAACTGACGACGATTCGCTCAGCGTCGGCGGCGATGATAGGGATCGTGTAGCACGGGGGATGCTGCCTGGCGGGATGGTTTCGGCGTTGGCGCGGTGATGCCGTCGGCGCCGCAATCGGCCATCGTCTGTGGCGATAGCGGCGCAGGCGACCTTTGGCGCAGGTCGTTGGTGCGGTCAGCTGTTGGTTTGGTGGGTGGGGGGTGGGGCTGGAGCGAAGAGGGTGAATGTCGGCGGGCTGCGGCGGGTGAGGGTCAGCCGTGCACCGTCGGCCTCGGCGAGGCTGCGTGCCAGGGCGAGTCCGATCCCGGTGTGCGCGGCGCGGGGTGAGCGTCTGAGGAAGATGTCTGCACCGTCAGCGGGTATGCCGGCACCCTCGTCGGAGACGTCGAGGGCGAGTGCGTCGCCGACGTCGCGCGCCCGAATGGTGACCGCGCCGCGTCCGTGGCTGCGGGCGTTGTCGAGCAGGACGTCGGCGATTTGCCGCGCGCAGGCGTGGGAGATCGCTGCGTGCTGTTGTTTGGATGTCTGGGCGATGCGTAGTGGGCGATTGTCGGCGGCGAGTAGGCCGTGCCAGCGTTCACGTAGTTCTTCGAGCAGCGACGGCACGTTGAGCGGCGGCCCGGGGTGCGGGGTGTCGCGGGCCAACGCGAGCAGGTCGTTGACGGTGGCGTCGAGCCGGTCGGCGGCGAGCAGCGCTTCGCGCAACGCCTGCCGGGGGTCACTGGAAGGGGACTCGACGGCGGCGTCCAAATTGAGCCGCAGCCCAGTTAGCGGGGTGCGCAGCTGGTGGGACAGGTCCGCGGCCAATGCGCGTTCACGCTCGATGAGCGTTCCCAGCCGCGCTGCGGTGGTGTCGAGGGAGGCGCCGAGGGAGTCGAGCTCGGCGATGCCGCTGCGCTGGGTGCGGACGTTGAAATCGCCGCGGCCGAGGCGGTCGGCTGCCGCCTCGATGGCTCCGAGCGGGCGGGTCAGCCTGCGCGTTAGGCGTCGGGCGATCAGCCAGGCGATGGTGATCGCGAGCAGCGCGAGACCGGCCATGGCCAGCCACGCCAGTCGAATGCGTTGGTGTGCCTGCGCGTGTCCTGCGGTGGCTAGCACGGCGCCGGTGACGGTGTCGCCGTCGGACACCGGGACCGCAGCGGCGTAGCGGCCGGGTAGGTCACCGGACGCGACGCTGCCGTGCAGCGCGCGGTTGACCAGTGGTGGGGTGGGTTCAGGTCCGGTGCCGAGAATGCGAGTTCCGGTCGCGCGGTACACCGCTACCTGGACGTCGGCTTCGGTCGTGGGCAG
>DATIOK010000224.1:0-4389 GCA_035473255.1 Gaiellales bacterium | reverse complement strand
ACCATGCCGACCGTCAACCCAATGGTGGCCACGTTCATGATCGGCGAGCGCGCAGCGGATCTCGTGCGCGAGCGCAACGGATAGCTCGAGATGGTTGACCGGTATCTCCGTGATGTCCTGGACGGCGAGAACCGAGTCTCGTAAGGACGCAGGGAGCGTCAATACCGGGTCGTATCGGCGCGACCGAGGACCAGGTGCAAGGCCAACGGCCTTGCACCGATCGGGAGCGATCTGCGATTACGCAGATCGCGGACGGAGACGACGGTTCGCAGCCGTAGCCACCCCCGGCCGCCGCTGACCTCGAGCCGGCCGCAGCGGCCAGGCTCGCGAGAGATACCGATCAACCATCTAACTACATCGCCTCGATCGCCTCGTCCGCCATCGCCGTGCCGCCCACTAGCCACCGCCGGCTGGCCCAACGCGCCATGCCCACGCCGAAGCGCACGCCGATGAAGGCGGCCAGCCCCAGCCACAAGGCGGTCAGTCCCCACCCGTAGTGGATCGTCGCCACCGACACCGGGAGGTAGGCGGCCAGTGCCGCCAGGACGGTGACGTTGCGCATGAACTTCAGGTCGCCGGCGCCCAGCAGCACGCCGTCGAGCGCGAACAGCACGCCGTTCACGGGCATCATCAGCACCAGCACCGGCCACAGCTTTGCGGTCTGCTCGCGGACGGCGTCGTCATTTGTGAATACGGCCGGAATCACCGTATGCCCAACTGTCAACACCACCGCGAAGCCGAGTCCCAGCACCAGGCCTGCGACCAGCAGCCTGCGCGCCAGCGCCGACGCGACACCGAGCGCCTCCGCGCCCAGCAGGCGGCCGATCAGGGCCTGGGCGGCGATCGCAGTCGAGTCGAGGAAGAGCGCGCAGAAGCCCCACAGCTGCGTGCCGATCTGCTGCGCCGCCAGCTGGGCGTTGCCCATGCGGGCGGCGGCTCCCGCTGCGACGGTGAATGCGAGGAAGAACGCCAGCGTGCGCACCGACAGGTCGCGGGCGGCTCCCAGCTGGGCCACGATCCGCGACCAGGCCGGCCGCACGTCTGCACCGCGGCGCACGAGCAGCACCAGGAAGACGAAGCCGGAGCCGGTCTGGGCGACGACGTTGGCGATGGCGGATCCCTCGATGCCGAACCCGAAGCCGCGGATCAGCGTGAAGGAGAGCGCGATCGAAACGACGTTGGCAACGACGAGCACGTAGAGCGGCGTCCTCGTGTCCTGGAAGCCACGCAGCCAGCCCTGGCCAGCGGCCGTGATCAGGACGAACGGCGCCCCCAGCGCCGCGATCCGGATCCAGGTCAGGCCCTGCGCGGCGGCGGGCGTTGCGCCGCCGGCGACCAGGTGCACCGCGGGCGCGGCCAGCAGCTCGATCAGGACGATCAGGAGCAGGCCCAGTGCCACCGCCAGCCAGGTGGCCTGCACACCGGCATCGAGCGCATCGCGGTGCAGGTCTGCGCCGTAGAGGCGAGCGGCGCGGGACGTGGTGCCGTACTCGAGGAACGTGGTGAAGCCGAACACCTCGGAGAGCAATAGGCCGGCGACCGACAGCCCGGCCAGTGGAAGGGTGCCGAGGTGGCCGACGATGGCGGTGTCGCCCAGCACGTACAGCGGCTCGGCGATCAGGGCACCCAGCGCCGGAACGGCGATCGCGAGGATCTCCCGGTCGCGCGGCATCCTGGCGTGGTCGCTCACCGCCCGAGTGATAGCAGAGCGACCGGGACCGAGCCGGCGGGGCTACGTCGCGCGCGCCAGCGGCTTGAACTTGATCCGGTGCGGCTGAGCGGCCGTCTCGCCCAGCCGCTTTCGCCGGTTCTCCTCGTACTCGTCGTACGCTCCTTCGAACCAGACCACCTGCGAGTCGCCCTCGAAGGCCAGGATGTGCGTGGCCACGCGATCCAGGAACCAGCGATCGTGTGAGATCACCACCACGCAGCCGGCGAAGTCGAGCAGCGCATCCTCGAGCGCACGCAATGTGTCCACGTCCAGGTCGTTGGTGGGCTCGTCCAGCAGCAGCAGGTTGCCGCCGCTTCGCAGCAGCTTGGCCAGGTGCAGCCGATTGCGCTCGCCACCGGAGAGGTCGCCGACCCGCTTCTGCTGGTCGGAGCCCTTGAAGTTGAACGACGACACGTACGCACGCGACGCGATCTCGCGCTTGCCCAGCGAGATCCGGTCCTTGCCGTCGGAGATCTCCTCCCACACGCTGCGGGCCGGGTCGAGGTCGGCCCGGGCCTGGTCGACGTAGGCCACCTGGACGGAGTCGCCCAGCTCGAGCTTGCCGGCATCCGGCTGCTCCTGGCCCACGATCATGCGAAACAGCGTCGTCTTGCCGGCGCCGTTGGGCCCGATCACCCCCACGATCCCACCCGGCGGCAGCGAGAAGCTGAGGTCCTCGATCAGCAGCCTATCGCCGAAACCCTTGCCGAGATCGGTCGCCTCCACCACCTTGTCGCCGAGCCGCTCACCGGCCGGGATGTGGATCTCGACACGGTCGAGCTGCACCCGGTCCTCTTCGGCCAGCAGCTGCTCGTAGCCGGCCAGGCGTGCCTTCGACTTGGCATGCCGCGCGCGCGGCGCCATCCGCACCCACTCCAGCTCGCGCTGCAGCGTGCGCCGGCGGGCCGAGGTCTGCTTCTCCTCCACCGCCAGCCGCGCCTGCTTCTGCTCCAGCCACGACGAGTAGTTGCCCTGGAACGGGATGCCGCGGCCGCGGTCGAGCTCGAGGATCCAGCCGGCGACGTTGTCCAGGAAGTAGCGATCGTGCGTGACCGCGAGCACCGTCCCGGAGAACCGCTCCAGGAACTGCTCCAGCCAGGCCACCGACTCGGCGTCGAGGTGGTTGGTGGGCTCGTCCAGCAGCAGCAGGTCGGGGCTCGAGAGCAGCAGCCGGCACAGCGCCACCCGGCGGCGCTCACCGCCGGACAGCGTGGACACGTCGGCGTCGGGCGGAGGGCAGCGCAGCGCGTCCATCGCCACGTCCAGATCGCGCTCGAGGTCCCAGGCACCCATCCGCTCGATCCGGTCCTGCACCTCTCCCTGCTGCTCCAGCAGCACGGCCATCTCGTCGTCCGACATCGGCTCGGCGAAGCGCGCGGACAGCTGGTTGAAGGTGTCCAGCAGGTCGCGCTTCTCGGCCACTCCGTCCTCCACGTTGCCGCGCACGTCCTTGGCGGGATCGAGCTGTGGCTCCTGCGGCAGGAAGCCGACCGTCGCGCCGGGCGCCAGCTGGGCGGTGCCGTTCGAGGGCTCGTCCAATCCGGCCATGATCCGGAGCAGCGTCGACTTGCCGGCGCCGTTCGGCCCCAGCACGCCGATCTTGGCTCCAGGCAGGAACGACAGCGAGATGTCCGCGAGCACCTGCTTGTCAGGCCCGTGGAATTTGTTCACGCGATGCATCGCGTAGATGTAGGACGTGCTCACCGCGGCAGGATAGGCGCTGGCAGACGCCGGCGCGACGGCGGGGCGCTACCCGCCGGAGACGCGCCCTCGGTGGCGTCCGCCCCAGAGCAGGCCCAGTACGCCGGCCGCCGCGAACCCGATCGCGCCCGACAGGATGCCGACGACGATGCCGCCGCCCAGGTTGTGGACCCCGATCAGGCCGGGCCCTGCGATCAGGAACACCGGGATCAGCACCATCAGCCGGTCGCGCATCATCCCGGGCGGCCCCGATGCCCACCACCACACGCAGAACGCGGAGACGAGCACGGCCACCGCCACCTCCACCCGCCCCGCTGTCAGCTCGGAGACGGAACCGAACGCCGCGGCCGCGACCAGGCTGTACGTCCAGATGGCGATCAGGCTGCCGGTGGCGGTCACGACCAGGTCACGGCGGACCAGCTTCCGCAGCTGCTCGGGGTCCATAGCCACTGCGTCCATTGTCACACAGGCTCCTTCGCAAAACCGCGTGGGCGGCCCGCAGCGGCGGGCCGCCCACGCCATCGATCAGCTCACGGCCCGCCGTGGATCGGGGGCTGCGTGACCTCGGCCAGTGCCTCGGCCGTTGAGCCGGCCCGGTGCTCGGGCAGCACTTCCATCTTGTCCTTCTGGTAGCCGTAGTAGAGGATCAGTCCCGCGACCACGACCAGCGCAACTCCCGTGATCGGCCCGTACTGCTGGTACCACTTGGTGCCGTAGAAGTAGTCACGCGGCCAGGCCAGGTTGATCACCATCGCCGCGCCGTAGAGGATGGCGATTCCGTTGGTCACGAGCGCCCAGCCACCGAGCCGGAACAGGCCCTGGTTGGCCGTGGGCAGGTTCGCCGGCCATCCCTCCAGCCGCCGCTGGAAGAGCGGGATGGTCACCCCCAGGTAGGCCAGGTACATGTAGATGATCCCCAGGCCCAGCACGATCGTGACGGCATAGGGGTTGGCGATGTTGAGCGCCAGGATCGCGAT
>DATIOK010000223.1:0-1823 GCA_035473255.1 Gaiellales bacterium | reverse complement strand
CTGACGTTGTGCCAGCGGTAACCTGGTGCAGATTTTCGCTAGCGTTGCCCGTGGTGTGCCAGTAGCTACGAATTCGCCAGGCCGTTCGGCCGGCTCATGAGACCCAGCAGCAGCATGACGCGGTTCTCAGCCACGTCCAGTGACAGCCCCGTGAGCTCCTCGACCCGGGAGATGCGGGCGCGCAGCGTGTGCCGATGCACGCCCAGCGCGTGCGCGGCCGCCTCCCACGACCCGTTGTGATGCAGGAATGCCTCCAGCGACGCCAGCAGGTCCGTCTCGCGCGGGGTCGAGTTGCGCACCAGCGCGTCCAGGGCCGGCCTGGCCAGGGTCCAGACACGTGACCGGACGGCCTCGTCGGCCAGCACCGCGCCGAGCGTCAGGTCGTCGAACCAGCTGATGCGGCGTCGCTCGTGCCGCGCGACCGCTGCGGCGAGCTCGGCTGGCGCCACTCCGCGCGCGGCCGTGGTCTGCGGAATCGATCCGCTGACGCCGATAGCGACCTTGGCGACGTCGTGCAGCGCGTGGTCCAGCACGTCGATCAGGTCGGCGGCGTCGCGGGCCATCAGCAGGACCGCGACCCCGCCCTCGACCAGGGAGACCACATGCGGACGCGAAGCGCGCTCCAGCGTGTCCGACACGATGCCGAGCAGTCGTTTGTGCCCGCGAGGCGCCGTGATCACCGCGAGCATCACCGGACTGCCGGCCTCGAAGCCGAAATGACGCAGGTGACGAACGAGCGTCGCGGCGTCCTGGGCCGGGTCGAGCAACAGGTCCAGGAGGGTACCGCCGAGCGAGTGGTAGGCCGCGATGAGCTCGGCCGGCCAGTCCAGCTGCAGGGTGATCAGGCTGACCGCCTGGTTGAGCAGGAGGCGGTCGGTCGGTGAAAAGGGAGTAGTGCGCTGGACGGCCAGCCAGCCGACGACGGCTGCGCGGCCGCGCAGGGTCTGAATCTCGAGTATGCCGTGCTCAGTCGTCACCCCGACGAGTCCGCGCCGGGCATCGGGCACGAACTCATCCCATCTGCCGCGCACCAGTTCCAGCAGCCCGCCTTGCCTACCCGATGACGCCATCACCGCCGCGTACTCGTCGAGTACGACGGCCTCGCACCGCAGTTCCTTGCTGAGTACGCTGACGACGCCGGCGAGGCCGGTCCGGATCGCCGATCGGGAGATCCGGCGCTGGTAGGTGAGTGCCTGCTGCAATGATGCGACCTCCTGCTGCGCGATCCTGCGCGCGACCGCCTGCGTGATCGCGATGAACGGCGTGGGGAGCGGCACCTCCAGCAGCGGAAACTTGCGCTCCGAGCAGGCAGCGACGATCGGGGCGGGGATCGCGGCGTAGCGCACGCCGACGCCGAAGCCGAGGCCCGCGACCCCGGCATCGGCGAGTCTGCCAACGTAGGCGCGCTGCTCGCCGCCTGCCCGGGGCAACCCGATCCCGGTGGTGAGGACCAGTTCACCGCCGGTCAGCCAGGGGGTGGGATCTACGAGGTCGCTGGCGTGCACCCAAGTCAGCTGTTCACGCGCTGGCACCCCGGCAACCTGGCGCAGGCCGAGATCGTGTTGGGCGAGCAGCCATTCCAGGCTGGCGGTCATCGCGGCCATCACGCCTCCGATCGATCGCCATTTCGGCCAGCAGCATCGCTACGAATTCGACACTCTGTCCATGTGGCTTGCGATCGCGCCCAGCTTACCTTCGGAAGCAGTCAACAGCATGATGCCCGTCGCATGCCGGCCCATTCATGAAGAAAATATGGCAGCCTGCATCTTGAGAACTTCATCGGCGGCGAGTACGTGCAGGCACCTACCGACCGTCGTACTGAC
>DATIOK010000222.1:0-2576 GCA_035473255.1 Gaiellales bacterium | reverse complement strand
TGGCGGTGTACCTGGTCGCGATCGCCAGCGGGCGCGGCGACCTGCTGGTGGCGGGCGGTCTGGCGCTTGCCGTCCCGCTGCTGTTTGCGATCCGGCTCGAAGCGGGTGTGCTGCTGATCGTGATCGCCCGCCCCACGCTGGATATCTTTGCCGATCGGTCGTTCGCGTCGGTGGGCGGGCTGCAGCTGAACCCCGCCTCGGCGCTGGCGCTGCTTGTGATCGCTATCGGGGTGCCCTACATGATCGAGCGGGCCGGCGACCTCCGCCGGGCGCCGGGCATCTACCCGTATCTCGCCTTCGCGGCGATCGCCGCAATCGGCATCCCGGTGGCGCCGGTGTTCGGCGCGGCCGCCACCGAGTGGTTCAGGTTGACCTCAATCCTGGTCATCTACGCACTTGCCTACCTCTCCGCCACCACCCGCGCCGCTATCGGGCGGTTGCTGGCTGCGATTCTGCTCTCAGCGCTGCTGCCTGTCGCCGTCGGGCTGGTTCAGCTAGAGCGGGGTGGGACGCGGCAGATCGGCGACTACCACCGCCTCACCGGCACTTTCCTGCACCCCGACCCCTACGGCATCTACCTGTCACTGATCGTCGTCGCCGCCGCAGCCGTGGCGCTCGGCAGTCGGTCGGGATGGCGCTGGCTGGCTGCATTGGCGTTCTTCGCCTCCAGCGTCGCCCTGATCGGCTCCTACACTCGCACCGGCTGGGTCATGGTCGGCATCGGCCTGCTCGCGCTCGGACTCGTGCGATACCGGTGGCTATTGCTGGCAGTGCCGCTGGCGGCCGTCCTCGCGCTGACGGCCATCCCCGCAACCAGCGGCCGTTTCAACGACATCTCGAATCCGAAAGTGCAAGCCACCACCCGCCGGACCGGCAACTCGTTCAACTCCCGCATCCAGCTCTGGAGGAACAATCTCCCCTACGCGCGGCAGAAGCCGATCACGGGCCAGGGCCTCAACTTCATCGTCGAACGAACCAGCAACAACGCCCACGTCCACAGCGACTATGTGCGCGCGCTGGTGGAGACCGGCATGTTCGGTTTCGTCATCTACATCGCTCTTCTGCTAACCGCCTTGGCCGGCAGCGTCTGGGCAATGATCAAGACGCGCCGGGTGCAGTCGAGGCTGCTTCGGGTCGCCGCGCTGGCCGGTGTTGCGACCAGCGTCTGCTACATCCTGGCCAGCGGCGACTCCAACCTGATGACTCAGGTCGCCGTCAGCGGCACCGCCTGGGCGCTGTTCGCGTGCGCGCACGCGGCAGGTCGGGTCGCGTCGGATCTCGCCGAGCCGCGGCCGCTCTCCGGGCTCGAGCAACGGAAGATGGCGCTGCGCGCGCTCGCCGGCATCAGGTCGCCCCAGCCACCCGCGAAGCCGGTCTAGAGCCCTCCCCCGGTTGGCCCGGAGATTCGACCGGTGGCCGAGCAGTCGTCAGCACCGCCAGGCAGGCAAGCACCGCGACCGTAACCCCGCTCACATCCCATGTCCAGTCGAACGCGGCCTGCAGCAGGTACCCGGCCGATGCACCGGCGGCGGCGGCAACCACCGGCGAGGCCGGGACGCTGATCGTCCGAAACGGCACCACGAGCACCGCCAGCAGCAGCGCCAGTCCGACCAGCCCCAGCTCCGCCGCCGTCTCCAGGTAGAGGCTGTGAGCCGCCTGCACCGGGAACGATCGGCTGGGGTCGGCCGCCCACAGCTTCGCGAAGCTGCCGTCCCCGGATCCGATCAGCGGATGGTCCCGGAGATCGTCCCAGGCCACGCGCCAGATCGCTCCCCGCCCATTGTCGGACAGGCTGAGCAGCCGCCGGTTGAGGTCGCCGCCCTGGAAGTGCGGGGATGATTGGCCGCTGGTCTTGAGCACATGGACGATGCCGCCGGCGACGACCACGGCCAGCACGCCGAGCAGCGCGGCGCCCCCCAAAACGATCGACCGGCGCCGCACCGTGATCTCCGCCGCTCGATGCAGGATCCGCCGCCAGCGCATCGCCGCCCGTCCGCAGATCGCCATCGACGCCAGAATCAGGATCAGCGCGGCACCGCCCTGTCGCATCTGGTCGGCGTGCCGGGGATAGGCGCTGGTGAGGGCCGGGAATAGCTGCACGATCCCCACCGGGATGACCGCGGCGGGCACCAGCAACGATGCTTCCAGCAAGCTGCGGGCGCGTGTGCGAACGACGGCGACCGCGAGTACGAGACCGGCCACCAGCGCGAGCAGCGCGCCGCGGCTGAAGGTCAGATACAGGGCCAGGCCAAGCGGGGTCGCGGCCAGCGTACACGCCAGTCGCACGTGGCGAGCGCCGCCCACCGCGAGCCCAGCACTCAGGATCAGCCCGATCATTGCCAGCGAGCCCAGTGCGTTCCAGTACCCGACCGGCTGATCCAGGCGGTTGACGCCGGTCGTGCCGGGTGAGCCGGGCAGCGACGGCAGCAATCGCGTCAGCACCGCGTACGCACAGATCGTGGTCGCTCCCACGGCGACACCGGCGACCATGGGTCGTCCGCCCCATACCGACGAGACGGCCACAAAGCATGCGACCGCCGACGTGACCATCAGCCAGCGTTGCACCTCGGTTGTCG
>DATIOK010000221.1:0-1664 GCA_035473255.1 Gaiellales bacterium | reverse complement strand
CGGGCGGCACTCTGCATCGGCCGCTCGGTGCTGGCCGAGCGCTACCGCAAACAGTTCATCTACGGGGTGTTGGTGGTCTGTGGCGCGTGGGCGTTCTGGGGCCTGGCGCTGGCTCCCCGCCGGGATGTGCTGGGAGCGATCATGTACCTGTTCCTGGTGCGGTTCCTGCTGGTCGGCCGCCAGCCGCTGGTGTACGCGGGCGCCTTTGTCGTCACCAGCTACCTCGAGCTGGTGGGTACCAACCTGGGGGCGTGGACCTGGGCCGTGCACGGTCCCGGCGGGATAATCCCGCAGGGCAACCCACCCAGCGGCATCCCCGGGGGGTACTGCTTCCTGGACGCCGCGGGGCTTGCGCTCGCTCCGCTCTTGTTACTGGGGTTCGACCGGTTGCCGCGAGGTCTATGGAGGTCGCCGCCGAGGCCGGCGCTGGATGAATCGGTCTGAACTCGAAAAGGTGCTGGAGCTGGCAGAGCGGCGGGATTCCGTGGCCGAGGAGCTCGAACGGGTGCGACAGCTTGAGGTCGAGATCGAGCGCGATGTCGCCGTGGAGCTGGCGGTGCCCGATCTGATCGCCGTGATCGAGCAGCGCACCGCAGCGATCGCTGCGATCGCCCGCGAGCTGGAGCGTGAGTGGTCGGCCCAGGGGCCGCTGGTGTTGCTGTGGACGCGTGCGGCCGAGCAGCTGCAGCAGGCCGAATCGGCCGGCGTCGATCCCGAGCCGTACCGCGCCGAGGTGGCCGCCGCCGAGCGTCGGGTCGAGGCCGCACGGCTCGAGACGCGTGATCACCGTGAGCTGCTGGAAGCCGAGCGCAACCAGCTGCTGACAGTGGTTGAGCGACTGCCGGTTGAGATGGAACCGCCGATCGAGCCGCGCGATGATGCCCGCCCCGAGGCGCTGCGCCGCGACGCGCTGGCGTTGATCGAGACCGGCGATCTCGCCCGCGAGCTGCTGCAGCACGAGCGTGACCGGGCCGCCGCCCAGCTGGCCATGGCCCGCGCCGAGCTGTCGCGCAGAGGATCCGCGCAGGAGCTCGAACGTGAGCTCGCCGACATCAACGCACGTCTTCCGGCTGAGGTGGAGCTGCCCTCGAACGCGCCGCCGTCGATGGAGATGCGGCTGCGACGGGTCGGCATCGCCGTCACCGCCGGCGCGCGCGAGTGACGGCCGACACACCGGAGTTGCTCGAGCCGCCGCATGCGCTGTCGCTGGACGAAGCCCTGGCGCGAGCCGGTCTCCGCGATCCCGTGATCGCCGTCTGGCGATCGTCGCCGGCGGTGATCGTCGGCCGGTTTCAACGCGCCGACTGGGAGATCGACGCCGCGGCTTGTGCAGCCCGCGGGGTCAAGGTGTGGCGGCGTTTCACCGGCGGCGGCACCGTCTATCTCGACCCCGGTGTGGTCTGTGCCGCGCTGGTGCTGCCGGCGTCGCACCCCGCGGCGAGCGCCGGGGTGCCGGACATGTACTCGCCGTTTCTGGATGGGATGGTGGCGGCCTGCCGTGACCTGGGCGTGGACGCCGAGCGTGACTCCCGCACCGTACGGGTCGGCGGGCGCAAGGTCACAGGGATCGCTGCCCACCGAAACCGGGAGGCCACCCTGGTGCATGGAACCCTGCTGGTCGACGCTGACCTGGACGCACTGGTGGCCTGCATCGCCGGGCCGCG
>DATIOK010000220.1:0-4875 GCA_035473255.1 Gaiellales bacterium | reverse complement strand
TCGTGAGCCGCGAGATGACGACGCCGGCCGGCGTGCGCTCGAAGAACCCCAGGTCGAGGCGCTGGACGTGCCCGAACACGGCCACGCGCAGGTCGGCCAGGACGCGTTCACCGACCCAGCTCGTGAGGTAGCTCTGGGCGGCGGTCGCCATCCACCCGACGAGGGCCACGACCAGGAACACGCACACCCAGAGGACGACGATGTCGTAGTTCCCCGACCGGATCCCCGAGTCGATCACCTCCTTCGCCACGACGGGGCCAGAGACGCTCGCCGCCGTCGCCACGATCAGCGTGAACAGGGCCAGGAGGGCGCGCCGGCGATAGGGGCGGGCGAAGCGGGCGATCGTGCCCACGCGGCCCTTGCCCCAGCGTCCCCGCCCGACGGTCACGGCAGCCGCCTCTGCGCCGCCGCAGCCGCCCGGCGCTCGGCCACCGGGGCGTCGCCGTCCAGGTCGACGAACGTGCGGTCGACCAGGCCGTGGCTGTGGATCTCGCGGTAGACGGGGCTCGTCTCGGTCAGCTCGGCGTGGGTGCCCTGAGCGACGATCCGGCCGCCGTCGAGGACGACCACGCGCTCGGCCAGCGAGATCGTGCTCAGGCGGTGGGCGATGATCAGGGTGGTGCGCCCTTTCATCACCTCGCGCAGCGCCAGCTTGATCCGGGCCTCGGTGCTGGCGTCGACCGACGCGGTCGCGTCGTCGAGGATGAGGATGCGCGGGTTCATGAGCAGCGCGCGGGCGATCGCGATCCGCTGGCGCTGCCCGCCCGAGAGCGTCAGGCCGCGCTCGCCGACCCGCGTCTCGTAGCCGTCGGGCAGGTCGCAGATGAAGTCGTGCGCCTGGGCCTGGCGGGCCGCGGTGACGATCTCCTCCGGCGACGCCTCCGGCGTGCCGTAGGCGATGTTCTCGGCCACGGTCGTCGAGAACAGGAACGTGTCCTGGCTGACGATGCCGACATCGCCGCGGAGCGAGTCGAGGGTGACGTCGCGGATGTCCGTGCCGTCGACGGTGATCCGGCCCGCCGCGACGTCGTAGAAGCGGGGGATGAGCGCGGTCAGGGTCGTCTTGCCGCAGCCGGTCGGCCCGATCAGCGCGATCGTCTCGCCGGCCGGGATCTCGAGGTCGATCTCCGACAGCACCGGTCGCTCGCGGTCGTAGCCGAACCCGACGTGGTCGAACCGCAGCACGCCGGGGCCGTCGGGCAGCGGGCGCGCGTCCGGCCGCTCCACGATGTCGCGCTCCTCGTCGAGCACCTCGAACACGCGCTCGCCCGACGCCATCGCGCGCTGGTACTGGCCGACCCACATCCCGATCGCCCGCAGCGGCAGCACCAGCAGCGCCAGGTACGCGTTCACGGCGAAGAACTGGCCCAGTGTCAGCTGGCCGTGCACGACCTGGTAGCCGCCCACCAGCATCACCCCGGCGATCGCGACGCTGGGCAGCGCCGTCATGGCCGGCACGTAGGCAGCCTGCAGCCGGGCCGCGCGCAGCGCCTGGCGGAAGATCCGCTCCGACCCCGCCCGGAACCGATCCGACTCGTTCTGCTCCTGCGCGAACGCCTTCACCACGCGCACGCCCACGACGTTCTCCTCGGCCCGGGTGGTGACGTCGGCGACCCGCTGCTGAACCTCCTTCAGCACGGGGTGGCTGACCCGCGAGTACCGGTAGGCCATGTAGGCCAGCACCGGCGTGATCGCGAGCGCGATCAGCGTCAGCTGCACGCTGATCAGCGTCATCACCACCAGCACGCTGACCACCGTGAACACGTGCTGGGAGAAGAAGATCAGGCCGTAGCCGAGGAATACGCGCACCGCCTGCACGTCGACCGTGGCCCGCGACATCAGCTGCCCGGTCTGGTGCCGGTCGAAGAAGCGGTAGGAGAGCCGCTGCATGTGCCCGTACATGCGGTTTCGCAGGTCGTACTCGACGGTCAGTGAGAGCCTGCCCGCCAGCCACCGCCGGAACAGCATCATCACGCCCTTGAGTGCGCCCGACGCGATGATCAGCAGCGAGTAGGTGTAGATCTGCGAGCGGCTGTCGCCCGCCTGCGCCGCGTCGATCACCTTCCCCGTCAGGTAGGGGATCAGCAGCCCGGCCGCCTGGGTGCCCGCGGCCAGCACCGCGGTGATTATCACCTCACCCCGGTAGGGGGCCAGAAAGCCGAGCAGGCGGCGGAAGGTCCTCATCGAACCAGCCTAGTGCTCCGTCTCGGAGATCTAGTGCGATACGAGACGGAGCACTGCCGCCCGCCTGTGGGCTTACGCGTTGGTCAGTGGCTCTGCGTGCCGTTGCGCAGCTGGTCGAGCAGCACCCCGAATGAGACGCCCTCGAGATGCGCGATCACCCAGAGACCGACGATCGCCAGGACCGCGACGTACACGAGTCCCTGAGAGATCTCTGCGGCGACGCTGCCACGCTCGCTGTTGAAGTTCCGGTACACCAAGGACCCCTTCCAAGACGATTCCGGCGCACGACCCCTCGTGCGTTAACTCAGTTATCGACGTGTGCGGAAGGTTCCGCTATCACCCGAAATCGTGAGCGCTACTCGTCCTCGATGACGGCCGGGCCGAGCCGGGCCGACAGCGCTGTGCTCGCGGCGCGGCTCTCGGCGCGGGCCGCGGCCTCCTGCGGGTTGCGCTGGTCCTCCGAACCGCTCTCGGCGCTCTGCGCGGCCAGCGCCGAGATGGTCTTGCGCGACAGGTCGGAGATCTCGGTGATCTCACAGCCGGCCCGGTAGCGCTCGTAGGGCGCCGGATCGATGCGCACGACGCGCGCCTCGAGGTCGATGGCGCGGCCGGAAAGGACGGCCCGCACCCGCACCAGGTCACCGGTTGCAAGCTCCTTCTGGGTGACGAATGCGCAGCCTGTGGCCGAGATGTCAACCAGGCGCACCTCGAGCTCGGTGTCGCGCGGGAGCGAGCGGCAGTACTTGATTCTCGCCGTTGCCGGTGTCGAGACGGCGACGCGTGGGGATGCGCGGCGGGCCTTGCGGTGGCGGACGCCGCTCACGGCCAGGTGCACCTGCGCCTCGGGGATGCTGTGGAAGAAGTGCTCGACCACCTCGAACTCGACCTCATAGCGGCCGCGGCCGGGGTGGTAGAGGCGGGCCAGCAGGTGCAGGTCGTCGCGGATGGCTCCCCGCGGCGCGTAGCCCAGCAGCAGGTCCTCCTCGCGCTCGGAGATCCTGAGAGGAAAGCAGCCGCCATCCTCCGACAGGACGTCGACGATCTCTGGCAGCTCCGGCAGGACGCCGAGAGCCAGAGTGAGGAGCTCTTCCCGAGTGGGTTCTGACATGTTCGCACCCATAATCGGCGGGGAGGCGCGACACCTGTAGGCGCTTTCACACACGAGGCCCGTGCAGTACGCTACTCCCGACCGTGAATCACGCAGACTTCTGGGTGGTGATGTTTCTTGCCGTCGGCCTGAAGCTGCCGTTGATCGGCCTCTTCTACGTGATCTGGAAGGCCGCCAAGCTCGGCGATCAGGCGCACGCGGAGCGGGGGAGCGCGCCGGTTTCGCGGATGGCGCTGTGCGGCTACTGCGGCACTCGCATCACCATCGGCTACGACGCCGGCAGGGTGCACCAGCGCGCTGCCGGGATCGCCGCCCGCACGGGGCAGGCGGCGTTCGACGTGGAGACACGACTGGTGCGCGAGGAGTTGGCGCTGCCAGACCGCTACCCGGTGGAGCCGACACGTTGCCCGGGCTGCGGCGAGCACACGGTGTGGGCGCCGATCGAGGTGCTGCCCGACAGCGCGGCGATCGCGCTCGAGCCGTTGCGGCCTGACCTGAACTAGTCTTTGCGGGGTGCGCGGCGGCGGTTGAGCGACTGCTGGCTGCGCGCGGCGCTGCGCAGCACGGCCAGGTCGGGGTCGCGCTGCTCGGGGGAGTCGTCGCGCTGGTAGCGCTCGGCCAGGCGCAGCAGCAGATGGCGGTCGGCCTCGAGGATTGTCGTGATCTCGCTGCCGACGCGGTTGCGGCCGTAGACGGCGGGGCCGGTATGCACCACGCGCACCTCGAACCGCACCAGCTGGTCCTCGATGTAGGTCTCAAGCTCGAGCAGGTCGCCGGCGGCCAGCCGCCGCTCGGTCACGAAGGCGGCGCCGGTGGGAGACGCATCCGCCAGGCGCACGTCGAACAGCTCGCCCACCTCGTAGGAGTGGGCGTAGAGCACGCGGGCGGTGGCCAGCTCGGCGAGGTGGGCGCGGGCCGCCAGGCGGGTGGCGCTGCGCGGCTCGACCGACACCACGTTCAGGTGCAGCAGCAGATCGTCGCCCGACTGGAAGTAGGAGCGCAGAATCGAGAAGTGGATGTCCCAGCCCTCGCCGCGGTCGTCGCGCAGCCGCGCCTCGAGCACGAGATCGTCGCGCACCAGCTTGCGGGCGCCGTAGGCGTAGACGAGGTTGCCCTCGACGGCGGCCAGGGTCAGCGCGAACGACCCGCCCTCGGGCGACAGCACCTCGACCGAGCAGGGCAGGGGCGGAAGCAGGCTGAGGGCAGAGCGCAGGAGCTCGCTGGGCTGTGCGGGATACATCGTCTCTGGTATCGGCCGCTCGGCGAATTCTCTGAATTCGCACCGGCGGGTCAGCACAGCAGGCACAGGTCAGACCACCAGCGGGCGTAGCGGGCGTAGGAGGCCCGCGAGCCGGGCGGGCCGGTGGTGACCGCCTCGGGATCCGACCAGACCTGTTTGGTCCAGGGCGGCGTGGCGCCGGGATCGAAGGCGGGCGCTGCTCGCCGGGCCCGGTCGGCCGGCAGCAGCTGTGGCGGCTGCTGCGGCAGCGAGCCGTCCCAGCGGTCGCCGGCCAGGTCGATGCCCGCCTGCCGCAGCGAGCCGGCGTGGCTGCCCGACGCCCGGTAGACGGTCGCCGGGTACC
>DATIOK010000219.1:0-2645 GCA_035473255.1 Gaiellales bacterium | reverse complement strand
GTGGTTGGTGTGGACGGGCGCCTCGATCAGCGTCTCGCGGTAGCGGTCACCTCCAGCGTGAACGCATCACCGCCGCGGAAGGCGTACATGTAGCTGTAGCCGCCGGCGCGGCCTGGCCGGCCGGCCCGCCGTAGCGCATCTGCGCGGTCGACCGCCTCGACGCCGTCGCGCCCGAGCAGCGCGCGCGGCACTCCCGGCCGCTCGTCCAGGCCGCCCAGCGACTTCAGCCCAAGCGCGCCGCCGCGCCCGTTCATCCCGACCAGCGGCGGCGTCCCCACCGAGGCGGGCGCCACGATCGCGGTCTCGTCGTCGGAGTCGGGGTGCTCGACGATCACGGCCACCCCGCCGTCATCCCCGGCGTACCACTGCTCGTTGTGCGCGAGGATGGTGGTACCGGGCGCGCGGATCAGGACGTCGGTGCAACGCTCGACCGGTGCCGCCGGCGAAGCCGGGCCGATCACCACCCCGGCCGGCGGTGGCACGGATCCCTCCAGCACCGCATACAACTCCTCGAACGCGTTCACGGCGAACACATCGATGAAACGCAGCCCGGCTCCGTCGGCGATGCCCTCGAGCTGGGCCACGAGGCGCGGAACGGCGCGGCGCGCGGCCGCCAGGTACGGCGCCAGCAGCCGCTCCAGGTGGCGGTCGTCGAGGCCGTGGCGGCGCGTGTAGCGGCGCGTGAACTCGACCGATCGCGCGTGGCCGTCGGCCAGCTCCCGGCCGATGATCCGGCCTCGCCGGATCGGGTCGCCGTGTGCGTGAACGATGGTCAGGTCGGTGATGCGGCAACCTCGGTTCGCGTTTCGGGCTGCCCTGCCTCTCTGGGGAGGCGAAGTGCGGCGACAAGCCCGAGCAGCGCGAACCCGACCAGCACGATCATCGCGACGACGTAAGACCGGGTTCCCGTCGAGATGGCCGAGACGAGGATTGTGCCCGCGATCGCCGTGCCGAACGATGAGCCGAGATTGGAGACGCTACGGGAAAGGCCCGAGATCTCGCCTTGCATCTCCTCGGGAAAGCTCGATTGGACGACATTCACAGAGGGCGTCAGCATGGCGCCGACGCCGAGCCCGAACAGGAACAGTCCCAGCAGGAACGCGACCGCTCGCTGAGAGGTGTCGACGAACGGGATCATGAGCACCAGGCCGACGAGCGCCGCGAGGAACCCGGCGGCGATCAGCGCACGCTGGGGGTACCGAGCCACGAGGCCGCGCGCTGCGAACGAGGTGATCAGGATGCCGGCCGTCGCCGAGGTGAAGATCAACCCTGTCCTGATCGGGCTGTAGCCGTGCACCTCCTGCAGGTAGACGGAGACGACGAACGACGTTCCCATCATGATCAGCCACTGGAGGTTCTGGGTTACCAGCGCGAGGTTGCAGACCCGGTTACGGAACAGACGGGTCGAGAGCAGCGGTTCCCGGCCGACGCGTTCCAGCCGGCGGATGTAGGCGTAGAACCCGAGCAGGAGCGCGATGCCGATCACCACGAAGGCAACGAACAGTGTGTTGTTGACGCCGGCCTGGAGGATGCCGAGCACGACGAAGAACATCCCGACCGCGGACAGGACGGCGCCTATCAGGTCGAAGTGACGGCTCGGATCAGCGGGCAGCGGATCGCTCAGGTTGCGGCTGAGCAGGATGATGATGGCCACGATCAGCGCCTGGAAGACGAACGCTGCCCGCCAGTCGATCCAGGTGGCGATCACCCCGCCGATCAGCGGTCCCGCCGCGGCGCCGAAGCCCCCCATTCCGCTGATCGCGCCGAACGCCCACGCCCGCGAGGTGGTGTCGGTAAACCAGAGCGTCGCCAGGATGTACACCGGCGGGATCAAGAACGCCGTGCCCACACCCTCCAGGATCGAGTTGCCGATGATCAGCACTCCCAGCCCGGGCGCGATCGCGCTCAGCAGGGCACCGATGCCGAACAGCGCCAACCCCCCGATCAGGCACCGCTTCCGACCCCAGCGGTCGGTCAGCTTGCTGCAGGGGATCATCAGGATCGCCATCGTCAGCAGGAACAGGGTGATCACCGTCTGCACGCCCTTCACGTCCGTGTTCAGATCGTTGCTGATGTCGGAGATCATGACGTTCATGTTCGAGCCCGCGAAGCTGCAGATGAACTGGGCGAGCGCAAGCGGCGCGATCAACCGGCGGGCGCTTCGAAGCGCCTCGCCGCCGGCTCGGCCCTGGGACGCCGACGCGCTCATCGGCGAGCCGCCCGGCCGGCACTGCAGGATTGCGCGATGGACACGAAGGCCGCCGTCCTTTCCGTCGACCCGCCCACCCTAGCCAAACGCGGCTCGCGTGAACAATGATCCCGAGGCCGGCTAGGGGGGCTCGCCCTTGTTGCGAAGCTCGTTCAGGTAGCTCTCGCCGCCGTACAGGCTCAGACGCCGGGAATCACGAATCTGACGGGCTCGTAGAGCGGCGCTGGTTCAGACTGCCCCGGCTTGTGCTTCACATGGCGAAGACCGACCCAGAGGCTGCCACCGGGCGGCCTTGCGATCAGTCCGAAGGCGGCGGAGGCGGCCTGTACAGCTCCTCCACAGCAGCGGCGATGTCCCCACCACCGGCCTCAACGGGCTCCATGTACAAGCGTCCTTCGGCGACCAGGCCGTCACGCATCACGAAGATCGTGACGCC
>DATIOK010000218.1:0-7516 GCA_035473255.1 Gaiellales bacterium | reverse complement strand
CTCCGGGTCAGTCCACTGCCGAGGGAGCCGACTCTCGCATGCGCGCCGCCAGCGTCCGCAGCATCGCGAGCGCCACCTTGGGTTCGCTATCCAGCACCTTCTGGAACGCCGTCCGCCCCAGGCGCATCGTCAGCACCTCGGACTCGGCCTCGACCGTGGCCGTGCGCGGCGCCGCATCGAGCAGCGCCAGCTCGCCGAAGAAGTCGCCGCGGCGCAGCTTCACCGAGCGCTTGCCGGGCTTGCGTACCGCGGCCGATCCGTCCAGGATCACGTAGAAGGCGTCGCCGGGATCATCGACTCGCACGATCGCCGTGTAGGGCGCATAGCGCTTCATCGTCGCCTGGCCGGCCACGCGCCGCAGGTGCCGCTGGGAGAGGCCCGTGAACAGGGGGACGGTGCTGAGCACGTCGGCCCAGGCCTTGACGGTGCGACCGTCCGTGCCCAGCGAGAGTGCCCGGGCGATCGGGTCGCGGTGTTGCGTGGACGGCGTCATGTGTATGTGCGCTCCTGGTCGGGTCGCCAAGTCTACTGAGCGGCGGGCGCGTGCTCAACCTGGGCCAGCCGGTCGGGCATCAGGCGCATCGTCGTGGTGCCGTCGTGCTCGAAGCCGACCTTGAGGTACGCATGCACGGCGGCCTGGTTGCGGGGGTCGACCTCGAGCGTGATCTCGCGCAGCCCCAGCTGCTCGAATCCGAACCGGCAGACCATGGCGGTGGCCTCGGTGCCGATGCCGCGGCCGCGGAACTCGGCAGCTCCGATCATGATCGAGAACTTGGCCCGGCGGCGGCCGACGGGGGTGAGACGGGCATCGCCTATCAACCGGTCGCTCTCACGGTGGCGCAGCGCGAACACCACGCGCTCCGGATCGCTGAGGATGCGCCGGCCCCAGTCGAGCAGGGAGCTGGGGGAGTGCGGCTGCACCGGCTGGTCACCCGGCGCGTACAGGTAGCGGGTGGTGGTTGGATCGTCCATCCAGCGAACCCAGTCGCCAACGGAGTCGGTGGACAGCGTGGCCAGGCACACCAGCTGTCCGCAGATCGGCTCCTTGATGGTCACCCGGGCAGCGTACCGAGCCCGCCCGGGCGACCTCCCTGGAGGCGTCCCGGGCAGGCCCGATCTCGTGCCTCACGGGTGGGAGAAGCTGACCAGC
The DNA here is from genome assembly GCA_035473255.1 of Gaiellales bacterium. Classification (GTDB taxonomy): domain Bacteria; phylum Actinomycetota; class Thermoleophilia; order Gaiellales; family JAICJC01; genus JAICYJ01. The sequence continues at coordinate 6,366 of DATIOK010000218.1, read as the reverse complement.
TCCGCGACCTCCGGTGGACCCTGTGCCGAGCGTTCGCTGACCACGCCGATGCCCCGGACGTACAGCTTGCGGTCGATCACGTTCGGCTCGAGGCGCGACCACTCCAGCGTGAGTGCGGCGTGACGGAACGCCCCGAACGGCACCGTCACATGCTGATTCAGGTCGACCAGCCAGTACTGGTCCTCTGCCTGTCCGGCCAGGAACTCCTGGCGATGGGTGTCGCCGACCTGTGGATGCGCGGTCATCACGATGCCCGGCCGAGCGCCGTCAACGCCGGCCTGCCAGGAGCCCGACGTATCGACCCCGCCGCCGCTGTAGTCGGCGGTGCGCTCGCCCATGTACCAGACGTTGCCGTGGTCGTCCTGGGCGTACCAGTCGGTGGTGCGCTCGAGCACCGTGCCACGGTGCGTCGCGACGTCGGTGATGACGGTGGCCGTCACGCCCAGGATCGTCTTGGTGCGCCGGCGCACGGTGACGACGTCGCGCTGCGTGACACCGTCCTTCACCCCGGCGTAGACCCAGCGCGACCCGGGCCTGTAGGGCAGGTACGGATTGGTGATGTGCCGCACGAAGTGCCCCGGATCGATGACGCCGCCGGCGTTGGCGGGGCTGGTGCGGCCAACCGTGAACGCCGCGGCGGCGGCCACCAGCATGGCGGCGCCGAGCAGGCAGGTGCGGACGATGGATCGACGGTTCATGATGCGCTCCCATGGCTGTATACGGGATGGCTCCAGCCTGCCACGGGGATCTGAACGGCCGATGAAAGCAGCGAGGTGCATGTACCGCACATCAGGCAGGCCGCCGTACACTGGTCGTGGAGGTCGCCGCGTGCGGATTCTTGTCGTCGAGGATGCAACTAGGCTGAGCGAGATCATCGCCGGGCGCCTGCGCGAGGAGGGCTATGCCGTCGACACCACCGGCAGCGGCGCCGAGGCGCTGGAAATGGCGGTCGGCGCGTCGTATGACGGCATCGTGCTCGACCTGCGACTACCCGATCTGGACGGGCTGGACGTGTGCGGTCGGCTGCGGCAGCGGGGCTGCTGGACGCCGGTGCTGATGCTGACCGCGCGGGCTGATCTGGGTGACCGCGTGGAGGGCCTCGATCGGGGGGCCGACGACTACCTGACCAAACCGTTCGAGTTCCCCGAGCTGTTCGCGCGCCTGCGGGCGCTGGTGCGGCGTGGGGCGATCGAGCGGCCGGCCGTGCTGTCGGCCGGCTCGCTGCGGCTCGATCCGGCCGCCCACACGGTCGCCCGGGCTGGGACGCCGATCGAGCTGACATCCAAGGAGTTCGCCCTGCTCGAGTTCCTGATGCGCAACCGCCGTGCGGTGCTGTCCCGCGAGCGGCTGATCGAAGCCGTGTGGGAGAGCGGCTACCGCGGTGACTCCAACATCATCGACGTCTACGTCGGCCGCCTGCGCGACAAGGTCGACCGGCCCTTCGGCTGCGAGAGCCTGATGACGGTGCGGGGCGTGGGCTATCGGATCGGAGGTGAGGTGCATGAGCCGGATGTCGCTTAGAGCTCGGCTCACGCTCGCGTTCGCCGCCGGCATGACGCTGGTGTCGCTGGCCGTCGCCAGCTTCGTGTATTCGCAGGTGCGCAGCGATCTGCGCTCCGAGGTCGACATGGGGCTGCGCGCCCGGGCGCAGGCGCTGATCACGGAACCCAACATGGTGCGCGGCATCCCGCAGAGCAGCGGCCACCTGGCCGACAACGACGAGGCGTTCGCCCAGGTGCTGGCCGGCGACGGCCGTATCCTGGCCGCGACCCGCTCGGTCGCACGCGAGCCACTGCTCAGGCGCACCGAACTGCGGCACGACCGACCGTGGCTGACCGATCACCGGCCGACGGGCCTTGAGGCGGCCCGGTTGCTGGCGGTGCCGACCAGCTGGCGGGGTGCCCGTGTGTACCTGGTGGTGGGGGCCACGCTCAGCGACACCCGCGAGGCATTGACGCGGCTGCTGGTGCTGTTCGCCATCGCGCTCCCGGTCGCGCTGCTGGCCTCGTCGCTGATCGGCTGGCTGCTTGCCGGCGCGGCGCTGCGGCCGGTGAGGCGCATGAGCGCCGAGGCCGCGGCGATCACGGATGCCGACCCGGCGCGACGCCTCGCCGTGCCCACGGGCGACCGCGGCCTGGCCGTCCTGGCCACGACCGTGAATGCGACCTTCGACCGGCTGCAGACCGCGATCCGCCGTGAGCGCACGTTCGCGGCCAACGCAAGCCACGAGCTGCGAACGCCGCTCACGATCCTGAAGGCCGAGGTCGATACGGCGCTCTCCGCCCCTCGCAGCCCGCACGAGCTGCGCGAGGCGCTGGACTCGGCCGCATCGGAGATCCGGCATCTGATCGCGATCGCAGAGGGGCTGCTCGTGATCGCGCGGACGGTGGAGGGGCGGATGCCGGTCGAGCGCGTGCCGACCTCGCTGGCGGGGCTGGTCGGCGAGCGCGCGGAGGCCTTCTCCGGGATGGCACGCGAGCGCGACGTGGAGCTGGTGGTGCGGGCCGGCGACCAGATCGTGGAGCTCGATCCGACGCGCGTTCGTCAGGCGATCGACAACCTGCTCGACAACGCCGTCCGCCACTGTGCGACCGGGGGCCGCGTGACCATCAACGCGACCGTCACCGCGGGCACGGTGTCGATCACGGTGCAGGACAGCGGGCTCGGGTTCAGTGATGCCGCGCTGGCGGCGGCGTTCCAGCCGTTCAACCGAACCGATGACCGGTCGTCCGGCGCCGGCCTCGGGCTGGCTCTGGCCAGGGCGATCGCCGAGGCGCACGGCGGCGGGGCCGAGGCCCGGAACGTGCCGGCCGGCGGCGCGGCGGTGACGCTCACCTTCCCGGCAGGCACCGTTCCGCAACCGGGCGAGCCCCTGCCGCGAGGGCCGGTGGCTAGCGTACGGAGTTGACGATCTCGACGGAGAGGCTCGGATACTGGCCCAGGAACTCCGCCCGCTCCGCTTTCAGCCGCTCCACCCGCTGCCGGTACTCGTCGCCGCGGCCGGTCGCCTCGTACAACCGTCGCGGCTGCAGCAGGTCGATGTCCGCGGCGTCGATGCCGGGCACGTGCGAGGCCACCTTGTAGCCGAAGTCTTGATCGATCTCCCATTCGATGGTGCCCTCGGCGATGGCCTTGACGATGGCGGAGGAATGGGGGATCCGCACCTTCTTGGAGCCGCTGTCGCTCTCGGGCCCGCCGACGCGGCCGGTGTTCATGATGTACACGTCGATCGGATGCTGCTCGAGCAGCTCCAGGAAGCGGTTGCCCTGGCCGTCGTGGTGCATCGGGAAGAACGGGTTGGTGCCCGGCACTCGCAGGAACACGCCCTCCTCGTCCTTGCCGCCGGCGGCCGTCCCGGTGGTCTCGCCGAGCATGAAGAAGGCGGCCGCCTGTGGGCCTTCCAGCCTGGCGACGGCCGGGATCACGTTCTCGTTCCGGTTCAGCACCAGCAGGAAGTCGGCCTGTTCGATGGAGGACGCCTCGGCCGCTTCGATGTCCTTGAACGAGAACACCGCGCGACCGTTCTTGGTGTAGCTCTCGTCGAAGAAGTCGACGACGCCGTGGTCGTCCTGGCTGACGTTCTCGAGGTAGGCGCCGGGCTTGGTGACCGCGCCGTGGATGGTCGGCTCGTCCTTGGGGTTGAGCGCGAAGGTCTTGGCGAAGCAGCCGGCCTCGGTGGCCGAGATCGACCCGTCCGGCCACCAGGCGACGAAGTCGTCCTGCACCGGGAGCGATCCGTTTTGCCGGGTGAACGTGGTGGTGGTCTTGCCGGTGCCGGACAGCCCCACGATCAGGCCGGTCTTGACGCCGGCGCTGGTCGGGATCATCTTGCAGCCGGCGTGCAGGGCCAGACCGCCTCGTTCGAAGACGAGGTGGTTCCACATGCGCAGGCCGCCCTTCTTCGACTCGCCGAAGTAGTCGGAGTTGAAGACGCGGGTGACGTAGAGATCGAGGTTGACCGCGATCAGGCGGTCGTCCGGGTAGCCGGGCACGCCCAGGTTGGGCGTGTAGATCACCAGCAGCTCGGGCTCGAACTCGCCGGTCTCCGGATCGTGGAAGTAGAGGACATCCTGCATGCCCGCGATATTCGCATTGGCGGCCTCGACGTAGAGGCGGGCCGGAACGCGGCGCTCGGCGGTGTCGCCGATGTAGCCGTCGACCACGATCATCTCCTGGTCGGCGATGTAGGCGTTCTGAAGGTCGGTCACGCGCTGCCACTCGTCGCGGTCGATGGCCTGGTGCGGATAGGAATCGGGGTCGTCGGCGACGATGTAGGTGCTGCCCTTGGAGCGGGCCAGCACCTGCGTCTGGACGTTCGGCGCGCCGTACTCGGTGGGGCGCGTGGTGGGCATGGCCAGAGCGCGGGCGAGCAGCTCGGACTGCGGTAGGTCGTGGTGCACCTGCCGTGCGGCAGGTAGCGCAAAGGCCATCTTCGCCAACGTTCCTCCCAGATGAGAGCGCGACGAGGCGGTCGCGCGCCCATCCAGGATACCCGAAGGTGGAGGGTTTGGCATTGCTTGTGACAAAGCTTGTAACAACGGCTTCGTACCCGCCTGGCAGCGCGGCCCGCCGGTGCGGCTTGGTAGGCTGCAGACAGCGATTCCCTCGAGCAGCGGAGGCGTTGATGGTGCGTCACGACGTGGTGGTGGTCGGTGCCGGATTGGCCGGAATGCGGGCTGCAATCGAGGCATCGCGCTACGGCGCCGACGTGGGAGTGGTCTCCAAGCTGCACCCCACGCGCAGCCACTCGGGCGCCGCGGAGGGCGGGATCAACGCCGCGCTCGGCAACGCCGGCGAGGACGACCCGCAGAAGCACACCTTCTTCACCGTCAAGGGCTCCGATTACCTGGGCGACCAGGACGCGGTCGCGGTCATGTGCGAGGAGGGGCCCGGCGACATCTACGAGCTCGAGCACATGGGCGCGATCTTCTCGCGCACCGAGGACGGCCGCATCGCGCAGCGCCCGTTCGGCGCCGGCGGCGCGCCGCGCACCTGTTACGCGGCCGACATCACCGGGCACGTGCTGCTGCACGTGCTCTACGAGCAGCTGGTGAAGAGCGGTGTCACGGTCTACGAGGAGTGGTTCGCGCTCGATCTGGTCACCGACGGTGAGCGCTGCGTCGGGGTGACGGCCTGGGATCTGGTGCGGGGCGGCGTGCAGGGCGTGGAGGCGTCGGCCGTGATCATGGCCACCGGCGGCCTGGGGCGCATGTACCGCGGCACCACCAACGCCTACGCCTGCACCGGCGACGGCATGTCGATGGCATGGCGGGCGGGGGTGCCGCTGAAGGACATGGAGTTCATGCAGTTCCACCCGACCACGCTCAAGTCAAACGGCGTGCTGATCACCGAGGGCGCCCGCGGCGAGGGCGGCTACCTGCGAAACAGCGAGGGCGACCGCTTCATGTTCAACTACGCCCCCAACGCCGGCGAGCTGGCCTCGCGGGACGTGGTGTCTCGCTCGGAGCAGACCGAGATCGACGAGGGCCGCGGGGTCGACGGCTGCGTGCTGCTCGACCTCACCCACCTCGGCGCCAAGCGCATCAACGAGCGGCTGCACGGTTCCCGTGAGCTGGCCATGGACTACGCCGGCGTCGATCCGATCGAGGAGCCGATCCCGGTGCGGCCGGGATCGCACTACCACATGGGCGGTATCGACACAGACGTCTGGGGGCACACCCTCATGCCCGGGCTGTACGCGGCCGGCGAGTGCGCCTGCGTGTCGGTGCACGGCGCCAACCGGCTGGGGGGCAACTCGCTGCTGGAGACGGTCGTGTTCGGTCGGCGCACGGGCGCGGCGGCCGCGCAGGACGTCCGGCGCAACGGCAGCGGCGGGGTGTTCTCGCCGTCCGCCGCCGCCATCGCCGAGCGCAGCATCGGCCGGATGCTCGACAAGAACGACGGCGAGCGCCCGCACGTGCTGCGTCAGGAGCTGGCCGATGCCATGTATGACAACGCCGGTATCTTCCGCTCGGCCGAGGGCCTTGAGGCCTGCAAGGCGAAGGTGGAGGAGCTGCGCGAGCGCTACGACCGCGGCGTTGTCGTGCAGGACAAGGGGCGAGACTTCAACACCGACCTGATCCAGGCGATCGAGCTGGGCTCGATGCTGGAGATGGCCGACTGCCTGGTCACCGGCGCGATCGCCCGCACCGAGAGCCGCGGCGCCCACAGCCGGCTGGACTACCCCGAGCGCGACGACGAGGCCTGGCTGCGGCATACCCTGGCGTTCTACGACGACGGCCAGGTGCGCCTCGACTACCGGCCTGTCACCATCACCGAGTACGAGCCCGCCATCCGCAGCTACTAGGAGCACGAGTGCAGGTAACCCTCAAGATCGAGCGCTACAACCCCGAGTCCGACGAGAGC
>DATIOK010000217.1:0-2573 GCA_035473255.1 Gaiellales bacterium | reverse complement strand
CAGATCACGGTGGCCGAGTCGCTGGGCGTCGAGCACCGGGCCGCCTTCTACGAGGAGACCGGCGTCGTCCGCGACATCGTCCAGAACCACCTGCTGCAGGTGATGGCGCTGGTGGCGATGGAGCCGCCCGCCGCCTTCGAGCCGGAGTCGGTGCGCGACGAGAAGGCAAAGGCGCTGCGCGCGACGCGGCCGTTGGTGTTCTCCGACGCAGTGCGCGGCCAGTACGGCAGCGGCTACGTGGCCGGCGAGGAGGTGCTCGACTACCACCAGGAGCCGAACGTGCCGGCCGACTCGAACACGCCCACGTACATCGCCGCCAAGCTCGAGATCGACAACTGGCGCTGGGCCGGGACGCCCTTCTACATCCGCACGGGAAAGCGCCTGGCCAAGCGCGTGACCGAGGTGGCGGTGCAGTTCAAGCGGCCGCCCCACCTGCCGTTCTCGCGGGAGGCGGCTGAGCATCTCGAGGCCAACTCGCTGGTGCTGCGGATCCAGCCGGACGAGGGCATCTCGCTGCGGTTCGGAGCCAAGGCGCCGACGCCGACGCTCTCGATCCGCAGCGTGAACATGGACTTCCAGTACGGCTCCTCGTTCCTGGCCGACGTGCCCGAGGCCTACGAGACGCTGCTGCTGGACGCGATCCGCGGCGACAGCACCCTGTTCACGCGGCAGGACAGCGTCGAGCGGTCGTGGGAGATATGCGATCCGCTAATCGAGCAGTGGCAGACCGGCCAGGCGCAGGCCTACGCGTCGGGCTCCTGGGGGCCTGACGCTGCCGACGAGCTGCTGGCGCGCGACGGCCGGCGCTGGAGGCGTCCGTGAGCAGGCACCAGAGCGGATGGATCGAGGTCAGCGAGGTGGAGCGGGCGCTGGCTGCGCTCCGCGCCGGCGAGGGGCATCCCAGCGTGCGGGCAACCACCCTCAACCTGGTGGTGCGCTGCGGCAATGCCGAGCACCTCAAGACCGCCCACCGCGTGCTCGACCGGATCGGATCCAGCCGCCCGTTGCGCGCGATGATCGTGATGCCGGCCACGGGCACCCCGCGCGCACGCGTCTCCAGCGACAGCGGCAGCGACCACCGGAGTGGGGTGTTCAACGAGCTGGTGGAGCTGCGCGGCAACCGGGTGGCGCTGCCCAGCTCGGTGACGTCGCTGCTGGTGGCCGACCTACCGGTGTTCCTGTGGTGGCAGGGCGAGCTCCCCCCGGAGGGCGACCTGGTGCTGGAGGAGATGATCGAGCTGACGACGCGGATGATCGTCGACTCCGATCAGGCCGGCATCGACGCGGTTGCCCGCGTGGACGCGATGGCGACCGGGCTTGTCGACCTGGCCTGGGTGCGCACGGGTCCCTGGCGGGAGGCGATCGCGGCGCTGTTCGACGGGCGCAGCCAGCGGAAGCTGCTCGATCATCTGGTCGCCGTCGAGGTGAGCGGTCCCCGCAACCAGTCGGCGCTGCTGGCCGGGTGGCTGCGCTCGCGGCTGGGCCGGGAGGTGGGGCTGGACACGCGGCGGGCCGTGCGTGTTAACCGCGTGCGGCTGATCTGCGGCAACGAGTCGTTCCTGGTCGAGCGCTCCGGCCGAAACGAGCACGGCACCGCCAGCGGCCCGGGGCTGGCGCCGCGGACGGTGGCGTTGCCCAGCTCTGCGGTCGCGCTGCTGCTGGCAGGCGAGCTCGACCGCCTGGGCGCCGAGCGGCCGTTCGAGGATGCGCTGGCGGAGGCGCAGGCGGCATGAACGCGCGCGTGCTGCCCAACTTCGAGGCACTGGCGCGGGCTGCGGCGGAGCTCGTGCTGGAGGCCGAGGCCGCCGCCGGCCAGCGATTTGCCATCTGCCTGACGGGTGGCTCCACGCCGCAGGCGACGCACCGGCTGCTGGCGTCGGACGAGTTCCGCGGTCGCGCCGACTGGTCGCGCTGGCACGTGTTCTTCGGGGACGAGCGGCGCGTGCCGCTGGATGATCCCCGGTCGAACTACCAAAACGCGCGTGAGTCGCTGCTCGACCACGTGCCGATCCCCGCGGGCCAGATCCATCCCCTCACCGATGCCGACCAGTACGAGGGACTGCTGCGCGCGTTCTTCGGCGAGGCACCGCGCTTCGACCTGCTGATGCTGGGGATGGGGGACGACGGGCACACGGCCTCGCTGTTCCCCGGGTCGGTGTCGCTGCTGGAGTCGGAGCGCTGGCTGATCGCGCCGCCCGACGTGGTGCAGGGCATGTCGCGGCTGACGCTGACGCTGCCGGCGCTGGACGCGGCCAGGCGCACCGTGTTCCTGGTCGCCGGCGCGGCCAAGGCCGACCCGATCCGGCGCATCAGCGCTGGGGAGCAGCTACCGGCAGGAATGGTGCAGGGCGCGGAGTGGCTGCTGGATGAGGCGGCGGCAACGGGTCTGGCTTCGGCCTGACCCGTAAAGGAGCGACTATTCGCCGGGGTGCGACGCGTCCGTGAACTCGCGGAACTCGCCCGACGCCAGGTAGGCCACGCGCTCGCCGATGTCGACCGCGTTGTCACCGATCCGCTCCATGCAGCGCGAGATCAGGATCGCGCGCAGGCCCGCCTCGCGCATCCGCTCGTCG
>DATIOK010000216.1:0-1790 GCA_035473255.1 Gaiellales bacterium | reverse complement strand
CAGATCACGGTGGCCGAGTCGCTGGGCGTCGAGCACCGGGCCGCCTTCTACGAGGAGACCGGCGTCGTCCGCGACATCGTCCAGAACCACCTGCTGCAGGTGATGGCGCTGGTGGCGATGGAGCCGCCCGCCGCCTTCGAGGCGGAGTCGGTGCGCGACGAGAAGGCAAAGGCGCTGCGAGCGACCCGGCCGTTGGTGTTCTCCGACGCGGTGCGCGGCCAGTACGGCAGCGGCTACGTGGCCGGCCAGGAGGTGCTCGACTACCACCAGGAGCCGAACGTGCCGGCCGACTCGAACACGCCCACCTACATCGCCGCCAAGCTCGAGATCGACAACTGGCGCTGGGCCGGGACGCCCTTCTACATCCGCTCGGGAAAGCGCCTGGCCAAGCGGGTGACCGAGGTGGCCGTGCAGTTCAAGCGGCCGCCGCACCTGCCGTTCTCGCGGGAGGCGGCGGAGCATCTCGAGGCCAACTCGCTGGTGCTGCGGATCCAGCCGGATGAGGGCATCTCGCTGCGGTTCGGAGCCAAGGCGCCGACGCCGACGCTCTCGATCCGCAGCGTGAACATGGACTTCCAGTACGGCTCCTCGTTTCTGGCCGACGTGCCCGAGGCCTACGAGACGCTGCTGCTGGACGCGATCCGAGGCGACAGCACCCTGTTCACGCGGCAGGACAGCGTGGAGCGGTCGTGGGAGATCTGCGATCCGCTGATCGAGCAGTGGCGGACCGGCCAGCCGCAGGCCTACGCGTCGGGCTCTTGGGGGCCTGACGCTGCCGACGAGCTGCTGGCACGCGACGGCCGGCGCTGGAGGCGGCCGTGAGCCGGCACCAGAGCGGGTGGATCGAGGTCAGCGAGGTGGAGCGGGCGCTGGCTGCGCTGCGCGCCGGCGAGGGGCATCCCAGCGTGCGGGCGACCACGCTCAACCTGGTGGTGCGCTGCGCCAACGCCGAGCACCTCAAGACCGCCAACCGGGTGCTCGACCGGATCGGCTCCAGCCGCCCGTTGCGCGCGATGATCGTGATGCCGGCCACCGGCACCCCGCGCGCACGCGTCTCCAGCGACAGCGGCAGCGACCACCGGCGCGGGGTGTTCAACGAGCTTGTGGAGCTGCGCGGCAACCGCGTCGCGCTGCCCAGCTCGGTGACGTCGCTGCTGGTGGCCGACCTGCCGGTGTTTCTGTGGTGGCAGGGCGAGCTCCCCCCGGAGGGAGACGCGGTGCTGGCTGAGATGATCGAGTTGACGACGCGGATGATCGTCGACTCCGATCAGGCCGGCATCGACGCGGTTGCCCGCGTGGACGCGATGGCGACCGGGCTGGTCGACCTGGCCTGGGTGCGCACCGGTCCCTGGAGGGAGGCGATCGCCGCCCTGTTCGACGGGCGCAGCCAGCGGAAGCTGCTCGACCATCTGGTCGCCGTCGAGGTGACCGGTCCCCGCAACCAGTCGGCGCTGCTGGCCGGGTGGCTGCGCTCGCGGCTGGGCCGCCAGGTGGGGCTGGACACGCGTCGGGCCGTGCGCGTCAACCGTGTCCGGCTGATCTGCGGCAACGAGTCGTTCCTGATCGAGCGCTCCGGCCGAAACGAGCACGGCACCGCCAGCGGCCCCGGGCTGGCGCCGCGGACGGTGGCGTTGCCGAGCTCTGCAGTCGCGCTGCTGCTGGCGGGCGAGCTCGACCGCCTGGGCGCCGAGCGGCCGTTCGAGGCTGCGCTGGCGGAGGCGCAGGCGGCATGAACGCGCGCGTGCTGCCCAACGTGGAGGCGCTGGCGCGGACGGCGGCGGAGCTCGTGC
>DATIOK010000215.1:0-5329 GCA_035473255.1 Gaiellales bacterium | reverse complement strand
GGCGATGGTGTTCCAGAGCTATGCGCTCTACCCGCACAAGAGCGTGGCTGAGAACATCGCCTACCCCCTGCGGGTGCGCAAGATCGACAAGCGCGAGCGTGAGCTGCGGGTCGGCGAGGTGGCCGAGCTGCTGTCGATCACCCCACTGCTGGGCCGGATGCCACGACAGCTGTCCGGTGGCCAGCGGCAGCGGGTGGCCCTGGCACGCGCGATCGTGCGCGAACCGCGGGCGTTCCTGATGGATGAGCCGCTGTCGAACCTGGACGCGCAGCTGCGGCTGCAGATGCGGATCGAGATCAAGCGGCTGCAGCGCGAGCTGGCCACCACCACGCTCTACGTCACCCACGACCAGGTCGAGGCCATGACCATGGCCGACCTGGTGGCCGTAATGCACGACGGCCGTCTGCAGCAGCTGGCCGCCCCAGCGGATCTGTACGCCCACCCCGCCAATCTGTTCGTGGCCCGCTTCTGCGGCTCGCCGCCGATGAACGTGCTCTCGGGCGACGTGACGGACGGTGTCTTCGCGCACCCGGCCGGGCGGGTGCCGCTCGACCGCGCCGACCACAGCGGCCCGGTCAAGCTGGGCTTCCGCCCCGAGCACGCCACCATGGTCGAGTCCGGCACGGCCGGTGCCCTCGCCGCCGAGGTCTACGTGGTCGAGCCGCTCGGCAACGAAACGCTGCTGGCGCTGCAGATCGGCGACGATCTGATCAACCTACGTGCCGCGGCCGGCTTCAACCCGGCGGTGGGAAGCACCTGCGGCGTTCTTCCCCTGACCGACCACCTCCATCTTTTCGACGTCGAAAGTGGCGTGGCCATCGGCAGTGGCAACCAATCCGACCGAAGGAGCGAAGCATGAACGACCACACTGAGCATGAGCGCACCGCGCGCTCGTATACGCGCAAGGAGGTGATCCGGGGTGCGGTAGGCGCCGGCGCCACGCTCAGCCTAGCGCCTCTCATAGCCGCCTGCGGCGGTGGCAGCAGTTCCTCAGCTGGCAGTGCTGCCGCCGGCAGCACTATCACGATCGGTAGCTTCTCTGATCCCGCGATGGTCCCCTTCCGCGACATCTATCTGAAGAAGTTCACGGCTGAGACCGGCATCAAGACCAAGTGGCACGAGACCAACTACAACGCCTGGTACCAGAACTCAAAGACCGACGGCCTTCAGAAGACGGGTGCGTATGACATCTACGTGATGGACGACAACTGGGTGCCGGAGTACGCGGCCGGCGGAGCTATCAAGAGCATGGACAAGCTCGGGCTGAAGGTGAACCCGAACATCCTCCAGAAGGGACTCGAGCAGGGCTATTGGCCGCCGAAGTCGGGCCCGCGCCTGAAGGCGTTCGCCAACGACACCCCGCAGCTGTACGCCCTCGTCATCATCGACGACGTCGAAATCCTCTACTACAACAAGGACTACTTCTCGTCGGCGCCCAAGACCTGGGACGAGATCATGACCGTCGCGAAGGACAAGTCCAACCCGCCCAGCCTATACGGCTGGACGGCCCGCGGCGTCTCGGGCAACCCGATCATGCAGACGTACCTGCCGCTGCTCAACTCCTACGGCGGCAACTTCGCCAACGACGACTGGTCGCCCGGCTTCGCCGGTCCCGAGGGCGTGGGCGCGCTCGAGCGGCTGTTCGAGTTCATCCCCTACATGCCCAGCGGGGTCGCTGCGTTCGACACCAGCCAGGAGACGGCCGTGACGCTGCAGGGCCACTGCACGGCCATGACCGAGTACACCGGCACGGCGCACGTGGTCGACGACCCCACGCAGTCCAAGGTCCCGGGGAAGATCGACTTCGCCGCCACGCCGTCGCAGGTCAAGAGCGGACCGGCCATCGGCACGTTCATCTGCGGCATCGCGTCAGCCGCTCCGAACACGGCCGGCGCCGTGAAGTTCCTCGAGTGGTTCACCTCCGACAAGGTGCAGCACGAATTCGCGTCGGGCGGCAGCGTCGCTGTGACCGGGCCTGCGCTTCGCGACCCGGCACTGGCAGCGAAGTACCGCTGGCTGCCCGCCTGCGCGGATGCGGTGGACAACTCGATCCCCAAGCCGCGCACCCCCGATGAGCCGAAGATGGAAGAGCTTCTGGGGACCGAGCTGAACAAGGCGCTGGTGGAGGCGATCGCGCAGAAGTCCGGTTACCAGCAGATCGCGCAGACCCACCTCACCAACGCGGCCAACCAGATCACGGCGTACCTCAAACAGCAGGGCACGTACTAATCAGACGGTGACGCAGGTTTCGGCACCGACGAAGCGGGCGGGGGCCCGGCGGGGGCGAATCCCCGGCGGGCCCTACCTGCTGCTGCTGCCCGCCGCCGTGGCCATGGCTGGGGTGTCGATCTACCCGCTCTTCTACGGCGTGCGGGCGAGCGTCACCCACTATCTATACGGGCGCGAGTTCGGCAGGAATGGACTCACCAACTACCGCAACGTCTTCCACGACCAGTTCTTCTGGGAGGCAATGCGAACCACCGCGAAGTACGTCATCTGCGCCGTCACGGTCGAGACGCTGCTCGGCCTCGGCCTGGCCCTGCTCGTCTCGCGCGAGTTCCGCTTCGGCGGCCCGATCCGGGTCGGGCTGATTCTGCCCATGACGATCGCGCCGGTGGTCGTTGGCGTCATGTGGCGGCTGTTGTACGACTCGGGCATCGGCGTCACCGACACGATCTGGGGCTGGTTCGGGGCCGCTCCGCCCAACGTGCTCGCTCATAACACCAGTGCGTTCATCGCCGTCGTGGTGGTTGACGTGTGGGAGTGGACGCCGCTGATATTCCTGATCCTGCTGGCAGGTCTCCAGTCACTGCCGCAGGAACCGCTCGAGGCGGCACGCGTCGACGGCGCTGGACGGGTGCGGCTGTTCTTCGACCATACCCTGCCGATGCTGACGCCCGTGCTGCTGGTCGCCATCACGCTGCGCACGATCGACGCGATCGGCACGTTCGACCAGATCTACGTCCTCACACAGGGCGGCCCGGGGACGTCCACCAGGCTGATCTCGATCTACGCATACAACACCGCGTTCCTCGACTCGCAGTACGGCCAGGCGGCGGCCATGCTGTTGTCGCTGCTGGCGATGGTGACAATCTTGATGGTGGCGGCCGTACGGATGCTGCGGAAGTCGGCGGCATGAGCGGCAGGTGGTCCCGCGTCGGCTTCTATCTTCTGCTGACGGCGATTCTGTTCGTCGCTCTGTTCCCGTTCTGGTGGATGCTCGACACGTCGCTGAAGCAGCCGATCGACATCTTCGGCGGCGCCACGCTCTACCCACACCATCCCACCTGGGACAACTACAGCCGTCTGTTCAACACATACCACTTCGCGGCGTTCCTGGAGAACAGCATCATCATCGTGATCTTTTCGGTCACTGTCAGCCTGGTGCTCGGCACCCTGGCGGCCTTCTCGCTCACCCGCTTCAACCTGCGGTTCGGGCTGAACAACTCCGCCCTGGTAGTGGCGCTGGTGGTGCGCATGATCCCGGGCATCCTGCTGGTGATCCCGCTGTACATCATGCTCGCACAGTGGGGGCTGCTGAACACCCGCCTCGGCCTGATCCTGATCTACACCGGACTCAACACGAGCTTCGTGATCTGGATGATGCAGAGCTTCCTGGCCGAGATCCCGCGCGATATCGAGGAAGCGGCGATGGTCGACGGCGATTCACGCCTGACCGCGCTGTGGCGGGTCGTCCTGCCTTTGGCGGCGCCCGGTCTGGCGGCGACGGCGATCTTCACCGTTATCGCCACATACAACGACTTCCTGATCGCGCTCTCGCTGACGTCGACGACGGACGCCCAGACCGTGCCGGTGGGCGTGTCGACGCTGATCGGCAAGATCCAGATAGAGTACGGGCCCATGGCGGCGGCGGGAGTGATCGGGGCGCTGCCGATCCTGATCTTCGCGTTGCTGGTGCAGCGGCACTTCGTGCGCGGGCTGACGCTGGGAGCGGTCAAGTGAGCGTCCGGCGGCTGACCACCGCCCAGGCGCTGGTGGCGTTCCTGGTGGCACAGCAGGTCGAGCGGGACGGCGCCTCGGCGCCGTTGTTCGCGGGCGCGCTCGGCATCTTCGGCCACGGCAACGTGGCCGGCATCGGTCAGGCGCTGCAGCAGGACGGGCGGCTGCGCTACGTCTTGCCCCGAAACGAGCAGGCGATGGTGCACACGGCGGTGGCCTACGCCAAGCAGCGGCACCGCCTGCAGACCTGGGCCTGCACGTCGTCGATCGGGCCCGGCGCGACCAACATGGTGACGGGTGCGGCGCTGGCAACGATCAACCGGCTGCCGGTGCTGCTGCTGCCGGGAGACGTGTTCGCATCGCGCCGGCCCAACCCGGTGCTGCAGCAACTGGAGCTGCCGGGCAGGCCCGAGGCATCGGTCAACGACACGCTGGCGCCGGTGTCGCGCTTCTTCGACCGCGTCAACCGGCCCGACCAGCTGCCCTCGTCGCTGCTCGAGGCGATGCGCGTGCTGACCGACCAGGCCGAAACGGGCGCCGTCACGATCGCGCTGCCCCAGGACGTGCAGGCCGAGGCCGCTGACTTTCCGGATCAGCTGTTCGTGCCGCGCGTCTGGCGCATCGCCCGGCCCGGCGCCGCCGCGGAGCCGCTCGCGGCTGCGGTGGCGCTGCTGCGGGAGGCGCGACGCCCCCTGATTGTGGCCGGCGGAGGCCTGCGCTACTCCCAGGCCGGCGACGCGCTGCGGGCGCTGGTCGACGCTACCGGCATGCCGGTGGCCGAGACGCAGGCCGGCAAGTGCGCCCTGCCCTTCGACCATCCCTCGGCACTGGGTGCGCTGGGCGCCACCGGCACGCCGGGCGCCAACCTGGCCGCCCGCGACGCGGACGTGGTGCTGGCTGTCGGCACCCGATTGAGCGACTTCACCACCGCCTCCCACACGGCATTCCAGGATCCCGGGCTGCGGCTGATCGCCCTCAACGTGTCGGGTTTCGACGCGCACAAGCTGGGCGCGCTGCCGCTGGTCGCGGACGCTCGCGCAGGGCTCGAGCAGTTGGCTGCGGTGCTCAGCGGGTACCGGGTGGCCGCGGGCCATGCCGACCTGGCCGCGCGACGCAACCGCGAGTGGGACGCCGAGGTAGAGCGGCTGACGGCGCCAGCGGCCGGCCCGCCTACCCAGGCGCAGGTGATCGGAGCGGTCAATACCGGACGGGCCGACGACGTGGTCGTGTGCGCGGCGGGGAGCCTTCCGGGCGACCTTCACAAGCTCTGGCGCACCCGTGACCCCGACGGCTACCACCTCGAGTACGGCTACTCGTGCATGGGGTACGAGGTGGCGGGCGGCCTGGGCGTCAAGCTGGCTGCGCCCGA
>DATIOK010000214.1:0-1925 GCA_035473255.1 Gaiellales bacterium | reverse complement strand
GCACGCCGTCGGCTGCAAAGCGATCCTCGGCGAACTGCTCGAGCCCGAGCTCGCCCTCGGCGAGCGCCGCCGCGACGCAGTACGCCAGGCTGAACTTCGCCTGGTAGGACCGGTCGAAGCCGAAATCGGCCACCACCGCGTGGATCCGGTTGCGCTGCTGGGTGCCGACCCGGACCAGGCTGGCCCGGTGCCGCAGCAGCGCCCGGAGCTGGCGCACCTTCGGCGGGGCTATCCACGCCTCCGGGAGCAGGTCCGCGCGCAGCAGCTGGGCTAGCGTCGCGGCGTCGACCTTGTCGTTCTTCAGCCGCGCCGAGGCGATGGCCTTGCACCGCAGCGGGTGCACCAGGTGCGCCTCGAAGCCGTAGTCCTCCAGCAGCGCGGCCAGCCAGCCCCAGCCGAACGCGGCCTCGAAGGCCACCGGCGTCCCCGGCGGCAGGTCCCCGATCAGCCGCAGCATCGGCTCGGAGCCGTTCACCACGTTCTTGTTGAGCTCGACGGTGCCGTCTCCGGTGACAACCGCCACCTGGGAGCGCTTGCGGTGCACGTCGATGCCGACGTAAACAGACATTGCCGGGTCTCCTCTCCCGAGCTTGGAATCTCTCACCCGGAGCGTCCTGCTACCGGGCTGAGCTGGGAAGAGGCCCGGCCCTTCACGTCTTCCGCGACGCCTTCGGCGCCTGCCTTAGCCTCAATCCACCGGCCAATTAGGAGTGTTCTGGGGCGTGTCAACGTGAAAGGTGCCCTCTGAACTGGGACGATAGGAGTATCTGACGCTTCTGTCGTCTAGCTCGAGAGGACACCTGATAAGTGCGATTGTTGCATAGCCTCGCGCGGACGCACGCATCGTTCGACGACCCGAATCTCGTGTCGCACGCCGGCCTGGTGCCGGTGGTAGCGCTGGCGCAGCGCGCCGGGCTGGCCGATCTGGTCGCGGAGCACGTCATGCCGGGCGGCGAGTGCGGGGTGAACGCGCACCTGAAGGTCCCGTGCCTGGTCGCCGGGATGGCCGCCGGCGCCGATTCGATCGATGACATGGGCCTGCTGCGGCACGGCGCGATGAGCACGCTGTTCGGCGGCGTCCGCGCTCCGTCCACGCTCGGTTCCCACCTGCGCTGTTATACCTGGGGCAACGTCCTGCAGCTGGAGAAGGCGGGCCGGGAGTTCCTGGCAGAGCTGGCCGGGCGGGCGCCGCTGCTGCCCGGCGCGGGCACGCTGGCGTTCATCGATGTCGACTCCATGCAGAAACGGGTCTACGGCCATAAGAAGCAGGGTGCCAGGTTCGGGCACACCAAGATCCAGGGGAAATCGCTGCTGGTCCGGGGCCTGAACGCGCTGGCCGCGACCATCAGCACGCCGATCGCGGCGCCGGTGATCGCCGCCACCCGGCTGCGCGGCGGGAACGCCGCCTCCGCGCGCGGCGCCGCCAGCCTGGCCGCCCGTGCCATCGGCACCGCGCGGGACTGCGGCTGCACCGGGACGATCATCGTGCGGCTGGACTCGGCGTTCTATAACGCCGCAGTGATCGGCGCGGTCCGCCGTGCCGGGGCCCGGTTCTCCGTCACCGTCCCGGCGAACGCCAGCATCCGCGCCGCGATCGCCGCCATCGGCGACGACGCCTGGACCCCGATCCGGTACCCGCGCGCCATCTGGGACGACCAGCTCGGCGCCTGGGTCTCCGACGCCGAGGTCGCCGAGACCCAGTACACGGCATTCACGTCGAAGAAGGGCAAAGCGGTCACCGCCCGGCTGATCGTCCGCCGGGTCCGCGACCTGAACAGCAAGATCGCCGGGCAGGGCGAGCTGTTCCCCGCCTGGCGGTACCACGCGGTCTTCACCGACTCCCCGTTCGAGCTGGTCCAGGCCGAGGGGCAGCACCGGGATCACGCCGTCGTGGAGCAGGTCTTCGCCGACGTTACCAGCGGCCC